>CALWYB010000064.1 GCA_944385665.1 uncultured Oscillospiraceae bacterium | reverse complement strand
GTCCGGGAGCGCACCGACGCCCTGGACTCCCTGGGCAACACCACCGCCGCCACCGGCAAGGGCTTTGCCATCGGCTCGGCCTCCCTCACTGCCCTGGCCCTGTTGGTGTCCTATGTGAACATCGTCCAGGAGAAAACCCCCGAGACGCTGGACCTCACCCTCACCAATCCCCTGATGCTGGTGGGGCTCTTCATCGGAGCCATGCTCACCTTCGTCTTCTCCGCCCTCACCATGAGCGCGGTGCAGTCCGCCGCCCAATCCATCGTGGTGGAGGTGCGCCGCCAGTTTAAAGAGATTGCAGGCATCATGGAGCACGAGGCCGACCCGGACTACGCCTCCTGCGTGGCCCTGTGCACCAAGGGCGCGCTGCGGGAAATGGTGGTCCCCGCCCTGCTGGCCATTGTAGTGCCCATCCTCACCGGCCTGATTCTGGGTCCCATCGGTGTGGTGGGACTGCTGGGCGGCGTGTCGGTCACCGGCTTTGCCATGGCGGTGTTCATGTCCAATGCGGGCGGCGCCTGGGACAACGCGAAGAAGTACATCGAGGCGGGCCACCACGGAGGTAAGGGCTCCGACTGCCACAAGGCCGCCGTGGTGGGCGACACGGTGGGCGACCCCTTCAAGGACACCTCCGGTCCCTCCCTGAACATCCTCATCAAGCTGGTGTCCACGGTATCGATTGTGTTCTCCGGCCTGGTGGTGGCCTTTCACATTTTGTAATTTTCCTCCCTAATATCACAAAGAGGACCCGGCTCAGGCCGGGTCCTCTTTGGTTTTCTGTCTATTTTAGTTTTCATATGGATAAAACTGAATGGCCGTCTGAGACGTTTTGAAACCTCCCGTTCCATTCCATAGCCCCTGCTTCTCATGCTGTTCCGCCGTCATCAGTGGGTAGTTCCAAAATTCCACCTGGTGGGTATAGTTCATCCAGGAGTCCAAAATCCAGCCGTCGTCCACGGTGCTCATGGGATAGGTGAGATAGCCCCGGTAGTTCTCCCCGTCCAGCGGGAGCGAGAATAGGGCCATGGGCCACTGGTTCTCCGTCGCACCCCAGAAGATGGAATCGGTGGTGTAATCCTCCACATTCAGGCGGTAGTAGTCCCCCAGGTAGGTGGTCCCGTCCATGTCATAGAGAAGCCGTCCGGTGACCGTCCCCTCCATTTGGTAGCCCCTTATGCTTGTGCGTGCGGCAGGCCAAAGTACGATGCACTCGGTGGTGCGGTACTTGGGCTGAACCTGCCACTGGAAGTGGTGGATGATCTGCCACCGCTTGCCCGGCAGCTCCACCGCCAGATTAGTTGCCTTCAGTTCTTTTACATCATACTCGGTGTGAACCTGAGTATATCTTCCAAATGTGATGCGTACTTCCCGCCCATCATTAAAGGGCTCCTCCGTGACCTCCATCTCCACCCGCAGGGCTCCCTTCAGGCCAGACAGGTCCTCGGCTGACAGGTCATCGGCCACCTGCTCCGGCACGCCCAGCTCCACCAGGTGGGAGCGGATCTCCTCCAGGCCCGCCTGCTCCCCCTCCGGCCTTGGTAACCACTCCATGGGATAGCGGCCAAAGAGAAGGGTTGCCGTGGGGATACAGATCAGCAGGGCCGCAAACCAGATGATCCAAATATTTCGGTCGGATACCCGCACTGGGGCGGGCTGCACCTGATAGCCCGCCTCATCCAGCAGATGAGGGAGCTTGCTCAGGCTGCGCAGAATCAGGATATAGATCACCAGGATAGTCCCTACAATGATCAGCCCCTGGACATTCAGCAAGGCCAGGGCAGCCAGCACCAGATAGAACCAAATCAGTGCACCGGCGGCTCCTGCTTTCGGAGGCTGACTCGCCCGGCGGCGCACTTCTATGATGGCCCGCCACAGACAGAAATACTGGATCAGCGGAAGCAGCAGTACAGAATAGGACAGCCAGCTAAGGGGATGTTCTGAACCCCAAATGGTGGCATTGAGTATAAAACCAGCAAACCGGAACACGACCTGGATTAAGCTGATACCCCAGCAGATGGCAAACCACCGGTTCTCCCGCCGCAGGGCCCGAAAGCCCAGCCACAGCATCACAATTCCCACCATGATCATGATCGTATTGATATTCCATACATTCAAGGTGCAGGTGGTCAGACCGATGCCCCAGACAATGCGGCGCATGGCCCGCTTCCAGGGGGTGATCTCCTCCTCCACCTCTGGGGGAGGGGGCAGCTCCCCCGCCTCTTCCGTCAGCAAACGGTCCAGCTTCTCCGTTTCACCCATGGTATTCACCTCCCAGCGCCTTCTGCAGCTTCTTGCGCAGGCGGTACAGCTTGCCCTCCACCGCCCGCTGGCTGGTACCCAGCTCCGCAGCCATCTGCCGGGTGGACTGCAAGTAGTAATATTTCCGGTAAAACAGCACCTGCTCCTGGTGGGACAACTTGCGGATGGCCTGCTGGAGCTGCTCCCGCTCCTCCGCCTTCAGCACCTGCTCCTCCGGGCCGTCTCCGGGATGAGGCAACTTCTCGTCCCACTCCGCCCGGCCCGCCTCCCGGCGGCGCTGGGCCCTTCTCCGGTTGAGGGCCGCGTTCCGGGCCAGGATGGTGAGCCAGGTGGTAAAGCTGCCCTTCTCCGGGTCAAACTGTTCCCTGGCCTGCCACACCTGGTGGAGCACGTCGGCCAGACACTCCTCCCGCTCCTGCTTGTCCTCCAGAATGGCGAAAATCACATAGTTTAAAAGCGGCGTATAGGCCGCCGACACCCCGTCCAGGGCGTCCGGCTCCCCGGCCAGCAGGCGGCGTACCGCCTCCTCTCCCTTCATGGCCCTCCACCTCCTTTGCTCCGTCTCTACTTTATTATACACGGCCCAGCGCCCCATCCCACGGCGTTTTTCCAAAATATCGGCATCCAAATTCTTTTTTTTGGTCTCTTTTACCCTTGATATTTACCTACTATTTTAGTAGGATATCATTACAGAATGGAGCTCGGAAAAACGGGCAAAACTACTGCTACCAAGAAAGGAGCGTTACCTATGATCAATGTACGAAAGGCCGCGGTGATCGGCTGCGGCTTTGTGGGAGCTTCCATCGCCTTTAGTCTGATGCAGCGTGGCCTGTTCTCCGAGCTGGTGCTCATCGACGCCAACCGGGAGAAGGCCGAGGGCGAGGCTATGGACCTGAGCCACGGCCTGCCCTACACCGCCTCCATGCGCATCTACGCCGGAGACTACGACGATGTGGCCGACTGCGCCATGGTCATCGTCACCGCCGGCGCCAACCAGAAGCCCGGCGAGACCCGCCTGGACCTGATCGGCAAAAACGTGGCCATCTTGAAGAGCATCATTCCCCAGCTCACCAGCCGGAATTTCAAGGGCATCCTGATGATCGTCTCCAACCCGGTGGATGTGCTCACCTACGCCGCCTGGCGGCTGTCCGGCCTGCCTGCCCACCGGGTGATCGGCTCGGGCACCGTGCTGGATACCGCCCGCCTCAAGTACCTCCTGAGCCAGGAGCTGGGGGTGGACAGCCGCAACGTCCACGCCGCCATCATCGGCGAGCACGGGGACAGCGAGCTGGCGGTGTGGAGCAGCGCCAACATCTCCAGTGTGGATCTGGACCAGTTCTGCACTCTGCGGGGCATCCAGGACCAGGCCGCTCTCCGGGACAAGATCTACCACGAGGTGCGGGACAGCGCCTATGAGATCATCCAGCGCAAGGGAGCCACCTACTATGGCATTGCCATGGCGGTGGCCCGTATCGCCGAGTGCGTGATGAAGGACGAGCACGCTATGCTCCCCGTGTCGGTGCTGCTGGAGGGCCAGTACGGTCTGGACGGCCTGTGCCTGAGCGTCCCCTCCATCGTGGGAGAGAACGGTGTGGAGACCGTGCTGGAGATCCCTCTGGACGAGAAGGAGCACCAGGCCCTTCTGTCCTCCGCCCAGCAGCTGAAAGAGGTCATTGCCACCTTAGATTTACCCTAAAAACGGTACAAAAGCCGGAGAGCACGTTGCTCTCCGGCTTTTGTATTTACAGATTCTGAATGTCCGCCACCAGGGCCTCCACATCCTCCTCCCGGGTGGCCCAGCTGGTGCAGAACCGCACCGCCGCCCGGTCCTCGTCCAACTGCTGCCAGAAGGAGAAGGCGTACTTCTCCCCCAGTTTGTCCCGCTGGGCCTTCGTCAGGATGGGAAACTGCTGATTGGTGGGGGAAGCGTGGAGCATGGGGATGCCTTTTGACTCAAAGACATCCGCCAGCTTTTGGGCCAGGGCCACCGCCCGGCGGCCCAGCTGCTCATAGAGGCCGTCCTGGAACAGCACCTCAAACTGGATACCCAGCAGCCGCCCCTTGGCCAGCATTCCCCCCATGCGCTTGATCATGTACCGGAAGTCCTTTTGGATGGCCGGGTCGGGGATGACCACCGCCTCCCCGAACAGAGCGCCCACCTTGGTGCCGCCGATGTAAAACACGCTGGCCAGCCGGGCCAGGTCGGCCAGGGTCACGTCGTTCTCCGCCGCTCCCAGGCCGTAGCCGCACCGGGCTCCGTCGATATACAGAGGCAGGTGGTAGTCGTCGCAGGCCGCCCGGATATCCTCCAGCTCCGAGCGGGTATAGAGGGTGCCCTCCTCAGTGGGCTGGGAGAGATAGGCCAGACCGGGCTGGACCATGTGCTCGTGGGTTGCGTCCCCCCAGTGAGTCTCACAGGCCCGGCGGATGGCCTGGGCGGTGATCTTCCCGTCCTTGGCAGGCAGAGGCAGCACCTTGTGGCCGCTGGCTTCCACCGCTCCCGTCTCGTGGACGTTGATGTGCCCCGTCTGGGCGCACAGGGCGCCCTGGTAGGGCCGGAGGATGGCGGCGATCACGGTGGCGTTGGCCTGGGTGCCCCCCACCAGGAACTCCACCCCCGCCTCCGGGGCCTGGCAGGCCTGGCGGATCAGCAAACGTGCGTGGTTACAGTGGGGGTCCAGGCCGTAGCCCTCCGTCTGCTCCAGGTTGGTCTCCACCAAGGCCTCCAGAATCTTGGGGTGAGCCCCCTCCCCGTAGTCGCATTCAAATCGAATCATGTCCTTGCTCCCTTCCCGCCCTTTGGAAAGGGCGCTTGTGTTCTCCCTATCATACCGCGCCTGACGCTGCGACGCAAGCCGATTTCGTCCCTCTTTTGTAATATTGCACATTTTTTGTTTTTCTCTTCCCTTTTCGTAGGCAATCTGCTACAATAGGGTCGGCAATCCCAGAATATAAGGCATCTGGTCGGACGCTCCGCCCCAAGGCGCGGAGGCCCGGCCTTTCTACGCCCGCCGCTTTTGCGGCACAGAAGGAGGAACATCAGCATGGACGAGCTTCTGGAGCAGCTGATCGAGGAAAACCGCCACTACACCAAGGAGGGCCGTCTGGCCAACTACATCCCGGAGCTGGCCAAGGCCACCCAGGACGATCTGGGCATCTACGTGGTCTCCAGTGACGGCAAGACCAGCTTCGCCGGAGACTTTCAAAAGCGCTTCACCATCCAAAGCATTGTAAAACCCCTGTTTTTACTCCTGGCCCTGATCGACAACGGGGAAGAGATGGTCCGCGCCCACGTGGGGGTAGAGGCCACAGGAAAACCTTTTGACGCCATCAACTACACCGACCAGGCCCTGCTCAACGAGCACCTCAATCCCATGGTAAACATGGGCGCCATCCTGCTGTGTACCCTCATCAAGGGGGACACCTACGAGGAGCGCTTCCAGCGCCTGCTGGAGCTGACCCGGAAGGTGGCAGGCAACCCGGACATCGACATCAGTCCGGCAGTCTACCAGTCGGAGAAGCGCACCGGCAGCCGCAACCGAGCACTGGCCTTCCTGCTCAAGAGCCACGGGCTCATTCAGGACGATGTGGAGGAGGTGCTGGACTGTTACTTCAAGGCCTGCTCTATCCTGGTAAACTGCAAGGACCTGGCCAATATCGGCTTTGTCTTTGCCAACCGGGGCCGCCGCCCGGTATCGGAGGAGCGGATCTTCTCCGGCCGCTACGCCCACTATGTCAACGCCATCCTCATGACCTGCGGCATGTACAACGGCGCCGGGGATTTCGCCATCAAGGTGGGGCTGCCCGCCAAAAGCGGCGTAGGCGGCGGCATCATGGCCGTCTCCCCCACCCGCATGGGCATCGGCATCTACTCCCCCGGTCTGGACGACAAGGGCAACAGCCTAGCCGGCATCCATGTCCTGGAGGATCTGAGCCGCAAGCTGTATCTCAGCGTCTTTTAAGAGCAAAAAAATTGCCGCCGAAATGGCGGCAATTTTTTATGCTTCTTTAGTCCAGAGCCTGCTCCAGAGCACGGATAACGATTTTCATGGCCTTGATCCGGGCGTAGCGCTTGTCCACCGACTCCAGGATATACCAGGGTGCGTTCTCCGTGTTGGTGCGGGCGAGCATCTCGTTGACCGCCACCTGGTAGGCGTCCCACTTCTCCCGGTTGCGCCAGTCCTCGTCGGTGATCTTCCAGCGCTTTTCCGGGGTGTTCTCCCGGGCCTGGAAGCGCTGGAGCTGGGTGTCCTTGTCGATCTGTACCCAGAACTTCAGCACCACCGCCCCGGCGTCGGTGAGCTCCCGCTCAAACTCGTTGATCTCGTCATAGGCCCGCTGCCAGTCCTCCTGGGTGCAGAAACCCTCCAGACGCTCCACCATCACCCGGCCGTACCAGCTGCGGTCAAAGATGGCGATGTGTCCTGTCTTGGGCAGCTTGCGCCAGAAGCGCCACAGGTAGTGGCGGTGCTTTTCGTCCGGGGTGGGGCTGGCGATGGGCACCACCTCATAGCCCCGGGGGTCCAGGGCGGAAGCCAGGCGCTTGATGTTGCCCCCTTTGCCTGCCGCATCCCAGCCCTCGTAGGCGATAACAACGGGGATCTTCTTGCGGTAGAGCTGGTTGTGCAGGTCCTCCAGCTTCTCCCGGCATTCCTCCAGCTCCCGCTGGTACTTGTCCTTGTCCAGAGTTTTGTCCAGCTTCACCTTCTCCAGAGGCTGGATGTCCACCAGGGACCAGCGGTACACCGGCGGCTCCGCCGTGGGCGGACAGCGCAGGGCGGCGGTGATCTGCTGATAGAGCCAGTCGGCTGCCGCCAGCTGGGCGCAGGGACCGGAGGTACCGTCGATCACCTTCCAGGGCGCCCAGTCGGTGTGGGTGGCCTGCATGAAGTCGTCAAAAGCAGCCTGGGTGCGGTGGTAGTTTTTATTCTGCCGCCAGTCGTTCTCCCCCGCCCGCCAGGCGGTGTCCTTGTTCTTCTCCAGCTTCTCCAGCCGCTTGCGCTGAGTGTCCTGGTCGATGTGCAAAAACAGCTTCACCAGCAGGTAGCCCCCTGCCGCCAGCTGCCGCTCAAAGAGGTTCACGCTCTCCAGCCGCCGCTGGTACTCCCCGTCGGACAGGTCGCCCCGCAGCCGCTCCTGCACCGTCTCGTCCATCCATCCGGAGTCCAGAAAGAGGATTTTCCCCTGCTCGGGAATGGCCTCAAAGTGGCGCTTCAGGAAGGGCCAGCGCCACTCCTCCGCCGTTGGCATGGCCACGCTGCGCACCAAGAATCCCCGGGGGTCCAGCTCCCGGATGAGGGAGCGGATGATGCTGCCCTTACCCGCCGCGCCCCAGCCCTCGATGAGGACAATGACCGGCAGGCCCGCCCCCTTGATGGGCTGCTGCAAGCCCGCCAGGTCCAGCCGCCGGGCCTTCAGGCGGGCCTTGCACTCTCCCTCGTCCGCCTTTTTCCGGTTAAAATTCCACTCCTCCAGCATAAAAAGCGCCCCCTTTGTTTTTTCTTTAGTGTACACGCCTGGGGCGGAAAATACAATGAAAAAACGCGCCAAAAAGAGGTGTTTTTCCTCTTTTTGACGCGCTGTGCGGGCTTAGCCGCCCAGGTATGCTTTTTTGATCTCGGGGCTGCGGATGAGCTCCTCGCCGGTGCCGGTGGTGACAATCTTGCCCGTCTCCAGCACATAGCCACGGTGGGCTACGGACAGAGCCATCTGGGCGTTCTGCTCCACCAGCAGGATGGTGGAGCCCTGCTTGTTCAGGTTCTGGATGATCTCAAAGATCTGCTCTACCAGCAGGGGAGCAAGGCCCATGGAGGGCTCGTCCAGCATAAGCAGCTGGGGGTGGGACATGAGGGCACGGCCCATGGCCAGCATCTGCTGCTCGCCGCCGGACAGGGTGCCCGCCACCTGGTTGCGCCGCTCCTTCAGCCGAGGGAAGAGCGCAAAGACCATCTCCAGGTCCTTGGGCACGCCGGACTGGGGCTGGGTGTAGGCCCCCATCTCCAGGTTCTCCTGCACCGACATCTGCAGAAACACCCGCCGTCCCTCGGGGACCTGAGCCAGGCCCTGGGCCACCAGCTTGTCGGCCCGGATGTTGGTGATGTTCTGGTCCTGGAAGGTGATGGAGCCGGTGCGGGTGTGGAGCAGGCCGGAGATGGTCTGCAAGGTGGTGGTCTTGCCCGCGCCGTTGGCGCCGATCAGGGTGACGATCTCTCCCCGCTTGACCTCAAAGGAGATGTTCTTGATGGCATGGATGGCGCCGTAGTAGACGTTGATCCCTTCCACTTTCAAAATTGTGTCCATGGGTCACGCCTCCTTCTGCTTGCCCAGGTAGGCCTCGATGACCACCGGGTCGTTCTTGATCTCGTCGGGGGTGCCCTTGGCGATGATCTGGCCGAAATTGAGCACCGCGATGCCCTCGCAGATGCCCATAACCAGATTCATATCGTGCTCAATGAGCAGGATAGCGATGCCGAAGGTGTCCCGGATCTTGACGATATTCTCCATGAGCTCCGCCGTCTCCGAAGGGTTCATGCCGGCGGCCGGCTCGTCCAGCAGCAGCAGGCTGGGGTTGGTGGCCAGGGCGCGGACGATCTCCAGGCGGCGCTGGGCGCCGTAGGGCAGGGAGCCCGCCTTGTACTTGGCCAGATAGCCCATGTCAAAGATGGACAGCAGCTCCATGGCCCGGTCATGGGCCACCTTTTCCTCTTTCCAGTAGTTGGGCAGACGGAAGATGCCGCTGAACATGCCATACTTGATGTGGTTGTGCAGGCCCAGCTTTACGTTGTCCTCCACGGTGAGGTTGTCGAACAGACGGATGTTCTGGAAGGTACGGGCGATGCCCGCCTTGTTCACCTGGACGGTGTTCATGTTGTGGGTGTCCACGCCGTC
>CALWYB010000063.1 GCA_944385665.1 uncultured Oscillospiraceae bacterium | reverse complement strand
TAGTTTACCATATCTCAGCTCGCTTGTCAAGAACTTTTTTCGCACCGTCAGGTGGTTTTCGTTCTCTCATTTAAGCTCACTTTTGATCTCGGTAAGCACTGTCTCGCGACAGCTTTGATAGAATACCACTCCATTTCTGTTTTGTCAACAGGTTTTTTCATTTTTTTCGTATTTTTTCTTTTCTTCCCCAAGAGAGGACTATTTTCCCTATTTTGTCCTCCGCTGAGCTACATTTATCCGTAGAAATTCGCCTTGCGCATCCTCCCCAGTTATGATACCCTATTTTTAAGCATTCTATTATTATAAGGAAGGTCTTTTCCATGCCGATTAAAATTCCTGACTCTCTCCCTGCTACCGCTACCCTGGAGGGAGAGAATATCTTTGTTATGACAGAGTATCGGGCTATGCACCAGGATATCCGCCCGCTGAATCTCCTGATTCTGAATTTGATGCCCACCAAGATCGTCACCGAGACCCAGCTGCTGCGTAAGCTGTCCAACTCCCCGCTTCAGGTTCAGGTGGAACTGCTGCATACGCTCAGCCATGTCTCTCAGAATACCGACGCCACTCATCTCTCCTCCTTTTATACTACCTTTGACCAGATCAAGGACCGGAAGTACGACGGCATGATCATTACCGGCGCTCCGGTAGAGAATCTGGACTTTACCGACGTAGATTACTGGGATGAGCTGTGCGAGATCATGGAATGGACCAAGACCCACGTCCACTCTACCCTTCATATCTGCTGGGGTGCTCAGGCTGGTCTCTACTACCATTATAAGATTCCCAAGTATGATCTGGGCAAAAAACTCTTCGGCGTCTTCCCCCACACCGTGGTACGGAAACGCAGCCCTCTGTTCCGCGGTTTTGACGATGTTTTCTATGTCCCCCACTCCCGCTACACAGAGAACAAGCTGGAGGATGTCCTGGCCGTCCCTGAGCTGCAGCTGCTGGCTGTGTCCGAACAGGCCGGCGTGTTCGCGGTAAAGAGCCAGGACAACCGCCGTTTCTTCATCACCGGCCATCCGGAGTACGACCCCGATACTCTGGCCAACGAGTACTTCCGGGATGTGAACAAGGGTATCGATATCAACGTGCCCGCCAACTACTTCCAGGATGACGACCCCTCCAAGCCGCCTCTGGTGCGTTGGCGTTCCGCTGCCCAACTGTTTTATACTAACTGGCTGAATTACTACGTCTATCAGACTACCCCCTACGACGTCCGCGACATTTAATAAAGAGAGGCCGCCATGGAAGTTACCTTTGACATGATCCGCTCCTCCCCGGAGATCCGCACCTACATCACCCAAGCCGACGCTTCTCTCACCGCGCTTGGCTTCACGGAGCACGCCTTTGCCCATGTTGGAAAGTGTGCCCACGTAGCCTCCGAGATCCTTACCAAACTGGGGTACACTCCCCGTGAGGTGGAGCTGGCCAAAATTGCCGCCTATATGCACGACATCGGCAACGTGGTCAATCGCCACGACCATGCTATCAGCGGCGCCACCATGGCCTTCCGCATTCTGGACAACATGGGTATGGACCCTGCTGACGTGGCTGCGGTCATCACCGCCATCGGCCACCACGACGACTCCACCGCCTTCCCGGTCAACGCCATTGCCGCCGCTCTGATTCTGGCGGACAAAACCGACGTGCGCCGCAGCCGGGTGCGCAACAAGGATATGTCCACCTTTGATATCCACGACCGGGTCAACTACTCGGTAGAACGCTCTGAGGTGCTGCTGGATGTGGATGCAAAGACCATCACCCTCTCGCTGTCCATCAACACGGAGATGTGCGCGGTCATGGACTACTTTGAGATCTTCCTACAGCGGATGCTGCTGTGCCGCCGGGCGGCGGAGCAGCTGGGACTGAACTTCCGCCTGGAGATCAACGGGCAGCTTCTGCTCTGACAAACGAACAACGTATGGATTCTGCAAGCCCTGGGTCATGCCCGGGGCTTGTTTTTTCTGTCACCGCTCTGTAACTTGACTCCGATCTACCACAAGTGTAGTATATAATTAATCACTACATTTGAAGTAATTTGGAGTTGATACTATGAAGCGTCTGCCCGACACCGAACTGGAAGTGATGAAGGCCCTGTGGAATCTGGGCGCCGACACGCCCCGCTCCGCCCTGGATCAGGCACTGGAGGAATTCGGCTGGGCCAGCAACACGGTGAACACCTACCTGGCCCGCCTGGCGGAGAAGGGCTTCGTCTCGGTGCGCCGGGAGGGGAAGAGCAACCGCTACACCCCTCTGGTCTCTCAGGAGGACTATCTGGCCTTTGACAGCCGCAGTGTGCTCTCCCGTTTGTATGGCAGTTCCCCCCGGAACTTTGTCGCCGCCCTGGCCCGGACCGGCCTAAATCGTCAGGATCTGGATGAGCTGCGCTCCCTGCTGGACCAGCTGGAGGAGGACACCAAGGCATGAAGGACTTTCTCTTTCACTTGGGCGCCCTCTCCCTGGGCGGCGGGCTGGTGGGGCTGGTCCTGATGGCTGCCGGACTGCTCACCCGCTCCCGCTACGCCGCCCGATGGCGCTGTTGGGGTTGGCTTCTGCTCTGCCTGCGCTTGGCGATTCCCCTGCCCTTTTCGTTCCCCAATGTACAGGTCCGTGCCCCCATTCAGATCAGCTCCCCCAGTCTGGAACGCCCCTCCGAGCTCCCCTTCACCACCGGACGGCCCTTTCAAAATGCGGTGCAGTCGCCCGTCTCCCCCATCAGTTCTTCCGATGGGGAAAGTACTTCCCCTTCTATCTCTTCTTCTCCAAACAGTAGCGCCCCTCAGGACTCCAAGCCTACCGTCTATTTCTCCCAAATCCTGACTGGGGTATGGCTGCTGGGCGTGGCAGCCATTCTGACATGGAACCTCACCGGCCATTGGCGGCTGAAACGCTTTTTGAAGCGCTGGGCAAGTCCGGTTCAGGATTTTCAACTCGTACCTTTGTACAATGCCATGGGTGACGAACTGGGTCTGGACCGGCGTCCCCGGCTGATGACCTGTCCAGGCCTGGCCGCCCCCATGCTGGCCGGCGTGTTTCACCCTATTCTGCTGCTGCCGGAGCAGCCTCTCTCCCCCAAGGAGCTGGAATACGCTCTGCTCCATGAACTGACCCACTACCGCCGCCGGGACATCTGGCTCAAGGCGCTGTCCCTGTGGGTGCGGGCGGTCCACTGGTTTAACCCCCTGATATGGCTGATGGACCGGGCCATTGAGCGGGACACCGAGCTCTCCTGCGACGAAGCGGTGCTGCGCCGCCTGCCTCCGGAGGAGCACGCCGCCTATGGAAAAACCATTTTATCCGCTGTGGAGCGGCTGAAGGCCCGCTCCTGAAGAAAGGAGTCTCATCATGACGCCGAAGCTTCCCCGCTCCCCGCTGACCACCCGGCTGTCCAGCTCCGCCCGGGAGACCGAGGACCGCATCCGCAGCATCTTCCAGTGGAAAAAGAAACGCCCCCCGGCGCTGGTGCTGGCCGTGACCGCCGGGCTGATCGTCCTGTGCGGAGGACTGGTATCCTGCCAGGAGCGGACACAACCGGTCACCCTGGTCATGGATACACAGTATTACGACACACAGGGCAATTATATCGAGATCCCCGCCCTGGCCATGTCCGCCGATGAACAGCCCACGGAGGGGGTCAGCGCCATCAACCAGGCCCTAAGCCAGTTGAGGGCGGAGTATCAGGATATCTTGGATGGAGATATCGCTGATTCCTTCCTGTCCGCTGCGGAAAATCACTGCCTGCTCTATCCCTCTGAGACCCAGCGCTATTGGAACCTGCTCTTCTTCCGGGAAGCGTTTCACACGGATTTGAACACCGGCCACATCACCTCGTTGGTCTATGATAAAGAGACTGGGCAGCAGGTAACCCTGGAGGAGGCTCTGGAGTTAGCCGGGCAAACCGCGGACGGGCTCTACCAGGCCCTGGCCAACCAGTATGACCCCACCCTGGGCCAGGATATCCCCGGCGCCGATCTGTGCATTCAAAACCAGGCGGTGGAGGGGTTCCGCATGGGAGCGGACGGCAACCCCATTTTCTATCTCACCGCCCGGGTGGACGACCGGGATGATGCGGTCTCCGACTTTGTCAGCGGCTCGGACAACCTCTATATCTGGTCGGGCGGCACCTTTACCCTGTATGACCAATATACCGTCACAGATCTTCAACCTCTGGTTCCGGCGCAGGAGTGTACCGACCTGGACCCGCCCCTGTGGCGACAGTGGAATTTCAGCGGCGGGGAACCGGATGGTGGATTGTCTTCCGCCAGCGGCCTGAAACTTTCGGATTCTGACACCAAACTACGGGACAAACTGATTCTTACATACTATCAGCAGGCCTATCCAGAATGGAACACCTATTGGCTCACGGAAAAACCCTCCGTCCCACAAGAGGGAGATGAGGGTCTGGATTCTGCGGTCTACGCCGGGGAGACCCCTCTGTACGAAACTACTGGCGTAGCGTTCTGGATTCAAAAGGCCCAGTATTCTTCCGGTCAATGGGTTCCTTTCCCTCAGCGTTCGTTGATCGTCTTGTCCCAGGGCCAGGACGGCTCCTTCCAAGGAGTGTTGGGCGAGCCCACCGCTTCCTTCTCCATAGAAGGAATGGAGATAGAAGATATCATCCGACAAACCGCCTGGAATCTTCTGGATATCAACGTCTGTCTCTACCGGGATGGATATCCTAACCCAATTGGTCCCGGAAATTGGTATGATTTATTCCGTCCCGCTTATGATGGGGAGCCTGAGATTCAAATCCTTGAGGGCTGGGAACCTATCTACAGTGAAGGCAGCTACTGGGATCGGTGGAGTTTAGACGGTCTCTCTGCCTGGCGCTATTACGCCGCAGACCAGGACACCTTTGCTCTGAACACCCTGGACGTAACCCGGGACGACTTCGCTACTCCCCGAGGCATCCGGGTGGGGGCCACCCGGGCAGAGGTACAGGCCGCTTATCCCGAGGCAGTGACCGGGAACTACTGGGACAAGTATCCAGACGAGCCGGATATGCTCTTCTATATCGCCTGGGGCGACCACGACCCCAGTCAGGTGACCGATTTCTCAGATCTGGATTTTCCCGGTTTTGGCCCAGCCATTCTGTTTTTCTTTGAGGGAGACACGCTTCGTCAAATCACGCTAACCGACATGTTCGACTGATAGGAGATCTTGTTTATGCGCAAGTGTCGTTTGCCCCGCTCCCCGCTGACCACCCGGCTATCCGGCTCCGCCCGGGAGACTGAGGACCGCATCCGCAGCATCTTCCAGTGGAAAAAGAAACGCCCCCCGGCGCTGGTGCTGGCCGTGACCGCCGGGCTGATCGTCCTGTGCGGAGGACTGGTATCCTGCCAGCAGCGGCCCGCTGTGCCCTCCATCATCATGGAGACCCAGTACTACAACAGTCTAGGCAGTTACATCGAGATCCCTGCGCTCTCCCTCCCCACCGGGGAGCAAAATGAGGCGGTGGATGCCATCAACGCCGCTCTGGACGAACTGCGGGAGGAATACCGCCTTTCTCTGTCCGGCACAGAGTACGGCAGCCAGTGCCTGTTCTACCCCTCCACAACGGACCGCTATCTGAACCTGGTTTTTTTCCAAAAGGACGCCGACTATGGCAACGACGGCTACACCGCCTCCTGGGTCTACGACAAGAAGGAGGGAGTCCAGGTCACGGCGGAGGATGCCCTCGCCCTGGCCGGGACAGACCGGGAAGCCCTGTTTGCCGACCTGGAAGCGGTCATCGCCGCCGACCCGGAGGATCCCCGGGAGCTGTACCAGACGGCTGACCCCATCAGCCTTCAGGGCTTCCGTATCAAGGCGGACGGCAAGCCGGTGTTCTATCTCACCGCCATGGTGGACTGCCGGGACATGGGGGATGACGGCTTTCTGGACGAGTGGAGCCGCCTTTATGTCTGGGATAATGGGGTTTTTACCCGCTACCACTGTATGGTCTTTGTCCCGGACGGTCCCCCGTACGACCAATATCCCCTGGTCACGGCGGAAGAGACCGACCAGCTTGACCCACCCCTGTGGAACCAGTGGTACTTTGCCGGGGAAGCTCCGGCTGGGGGCTTTGTGGACAAATCCATGCTGGATGTGCCACATTCCCTCGTTCTCCCCGGCGAGGACCTATACCCCTACGACGGAAACTTTTACGCCGCCCTGCTGAGCTGCTACGCGGACTATCAGGACCAGTGGAATATCTACTACGCCGATTTCCAGTCGGACAGTGACCAGGCCGGCGACCTGCGGGTGGGTCCCGTCACCTATCTGGGCGAGATCTATCCGGACGAAACCACCACCGCCGTCGCTTATCAGGTGTGCTACACCTTCTATATTGACGGCTCCCGTGGGCTGGAGGGGCACGCCAATTTTGAGGTGGTGGTCCTGGGCTTCGACACCCAAACCGGCAACTTCATTTCCCTGCTGGGCCGGGCAGACTTTGACCCGCAGGGGCTGTCTATCGAAGAGATCATACACAAAGCCACTCAGCCATAAGGAGACCGCCATGAAAAAGGCAGAAAACATATTCCGCACACCATTTTCCACCGCTCTCTCCGGTTCGGCCCGAGAGACGGAGCACCGCATCCGTAATATCTTCCAGTGGAAAAAGAAGCGTCCGCCGGTGCTGATTCTGGTTCTGGCCGCCGTTCTGATTGCCCTGTGCGGCTCTCTGGTATCCTGTCAGGTGAGAACCACCTTTGTCTCCGACATCGCCTCTGGCCGGATCGACCAGATGGCTCTGCGGGAGGATCTGACCCAGGCCGCCCGCTCCCTGCTGCCCGACCCAAATCAATTTGTCTCCGCGGAACTGCTGTCCCTCACTCCCGGCGAGGACGGGAACTATGCGCTGGGGGCAGTTGCAGTCCAGACGGACCGCTCCGAATCACTGCTCGCCCTGGGGGTACAGGACCAGCGGACCGGCCAGCTGACCGCTCCGGTCTTTGCCGCGCTGTGCACCGGCAGCCAGCCCCACGTCACCACCTTCCATAGAAATGGAGAGGAATTCCTGCTCTATGTGGCCAACAGCGTTCACCAGGGACTCACCTATGGCGAGGCCGGGCTCATCCGCTACGATGGCACCGACTTCACCTGGGTCTGGCCGGTGGAAGGGGATGTACGCCAGGAGGATTCCCAGGCCCGGAAGGACTACGAGGCATACTGGCAGCAGCACAAAGCTCTCATGGCCCCCGGCGGCGTGGATGTCTTTGCCCAGACTGACTATGCCGTCATCAACGGGGACGGTCCCCAGTGGACCCCGGACCACAATGAGGCCTTCTTCCCTGCACCGGAGGACGACCTTCCTATCCCCGTCCCCTGGCAGGTCCGAAATTGGCTGGAGGCATTTACCCGGCAAAACAACAACCCGCTTCATGCGAACAACACCTCTGCCCTGTGGTCCATCCAGTCTCTCACGAAAACAGAGCTGGCATCGCTGGAGCTGAAAGAGACACAGGCCGCCTACACGGTACTGGCCCAAGCGGACACGGACAACACACTATACTTTGCCGCCTGTCTCATCTACGACAGGGAAGAGAACACCATAGGGGGCTATGACTTCGCCATGGGGTCTCTGGATGAGGTCTCGGACCAGATCGAGCGCGTGGTCACGCTGCCCTCCGGGATCGACTCTCAGGAGTTCTACCCCCTGGTCTACCAATATTACAGCCAGAAATACCAGGGACAGACCTATTACTTCGCCGTGGACCAGCCCGACGTCCCTCAGGAAGGGGACGTGCGCCTGGGACCGGTCCGCTACGCTGGCTCCTGCCAGCTGGAACAAGGCTTTGGCTCCGCGTATGTGGTGGAGACCTATCTCTATCACGCCGGAGCGTGGACCAAGTCTGACCCCCAGTATTTGGTCCTGCTTCGGGATGAGCAAGGAGCATTCCTGTCTGTACTGGGCGAGGCCTCTGGGGATACCACCAGTATGTCCGTACGTGATATCATTCTGAACACGGCCGGACACGCGGACGGATAAACCCGGTTATAACCTGCATTTTTCTTCTCTCTCAGACGCGGCGAAGTATATTTCGCCGCGTCTGATTCTCTGTTCCGCCTCACTCCCCATTCCATCTTATTTCCTTAAAAATTCCATAATTTCATCTATTTTTCTCTCCTGTTTTTGCCGTTCTGTGAAGTCTCTGTGATTTATACATATTAGTTGAAAATTAGCGATAAAAACTGTGTATTTTGCCAGGTAGCTTCCCCCTTGCTTCCGCAGGGAAAAAACGATATAATTTGTAAGGTAATAAACAGTTATGCCCTTTCTGGTCATCGCAACAACAGGTTTTTTCCTCCTGTGTTGCGCTTTTTCTGGTCTAGGCTTGTTAATTTTCTAACAAAACTGTTTAGAACCCGTCAAATTGTTCTATATTTGACCGTTTTACATCAACTTTTTAGGAGGAAACACAATGAAGGTTGCAATTTTCGGCGCCGGCACCATGGGTCGTGGCATCGCCCAGGTTTTTGCCGCCAACGGGCACACTGCCCTGATGTACGCCAGCAGCATCGCCTCCGCCCAGCGCCATAAGGAGCAGCTGGACGCTTCTCTGCAAAAGCGGGTCGCCAAGGGCAAAATGTCCCAGGGCACCAAGGACGCCTTGATGGCCAACGTGCTGGTCACTGACGAGTCCGCTGCCGCCGACGCCGATCTGGTGGTGGAGTGCATCGCCGAGGAGATGGGTCCCAAGAAGGAGCTGTTCCACCGTCTGGACGAGCTGTGCAAGCCGGAGACCGTCTTTGCTTCCAACACTTCCTCCCTGTCTATCACGGAGATGGGCAACGGCCTGAAGCATCCCCTCATCGGTATGCACTTCTTCAACCCCGTGCCCAGCATGAAGCTCATCGAGGTCATCCGCGGTGTGAACACCCCCCAGGAGACCTTCGACTTCGTCTACAAGCTGGCCAAGGACATCGGCAAGGAGCCCGTTGAGGTGGCCGAAGGCCCCGGCTTCGTGGTCAACAAGCTGCTCATCCCCATGATCAACGACGCCATCGGTCTGGTGGAGTCCGGCACCGCCTCCGTCGAGGATATCGACAAGGCTATGCGCCTGGGCGCCAACCACCCCATGGGTCCTCTGGCCCTGGGCGACTTTATCGGCCTGGATATCTGCCTGGCCATTATGAACACCCTGTACGATGAGACAGGCGACTCTAAGTATCGTCCTGCCCTGCTGCTGAAGAA
>CALWYB010000062.1 GCA_944385665.1 uncultured Oscillospiraceae bacterium | reverse complement strand
CGGCTGGCTGCTGCTGGACGGCGGCAAGATGTCCAAGTCCAAGGGCAACGTGGTGGACCCCTATATCCTGGCCGAGCGCTTCGGCGTGGACGCCCTGCGCTTCTTCCTGCTGCGCACCTTCCCCTTCGGCTCCGACGGCAACTTCTCCAATGAGGCCCTGATCAACACCATCAACGTGGACCTGGCCAACGACCTGGGCAACCTCCTGAGCCGCACTGTGTCCATGGTGGGCAAGTACTTCGGCGGCACCCTGCCCAAGGAGCGCCAGGCCGACGCTCTGGATGACGAGCTCACCGCCATGGTGTCCGCCCTCCGCGGCCGCTATGAGGAGCAGATGGAGCACTACGCCTTCCAGAACGCCCTGGGTGAGATCTTCAAGGTCATCTCCCGGGCCAACAAGTATATCGACGAGAACGCCCCCTGGGTGCTGGCCAAGGATATGGACGCCAACGGCGTGCGTCTGGCCACCGTCATGTATAACCTCCTGGAGACCCTGCGGGTGTGCGCCATCCTGCTGACCCCCTTCATCCCCACCTCTGCCGCCGAGATTCTCCGGCAGATCGGCGCCTGCGACGTCTGCTCCACCTGGGAGAGCGCCGCCGTCTTCGGCAGCCTGGCCGCCGACGTGACCGTCACCCGGGGCAACAACCTGTTCCCCCGCATCGACGCCGCCAAGGAGCTGGAGGAGCTGGAGAAGGCCGCCGAGGCGGCCAAGAAAGCTGCTCTGCCCCCGCTGGAGCTGGAGCCCCAGCTCACCGAGAAGGTAGACTTTGACACCTTCTGCAAGAGCGATTTCCGGGCCGTGAAGGTAAAAGCCTGCGAGAATGTGAAGAAGTCCAACAAGCTGCTGAAGTTCACTCTGGACGATGGCACCGGTGTGGACCGTCAGATCCTCTCCGGTATTGCTGCCTACTATAAGCCCGAGGAGCTGGTGGGCAAGACCTTGATGGCCATTGTGAACCTGCCTCCCCGCAAGATGATGGGCCAGGAGTCCAACGGCATGCTCATCTCCGCCGTCCACACCGAGAAGGGTGAGGAGCGCCTCAACCTGGTCATGCTGGACGACAAGATCCCCGCGGGCGCAAAAATGTGCTGATCGATCCATAAAAATAGCCCTGGTGCACGGCACCAGGGCTATTTTTCTTTTTATCTTTTTATTGGGGAGGCCGCTGGGTGAGCAATTTGGAGTAGCTGCGGTCGATGGCCAGCGCACCCAGAGGCGCGGTGACCAGGATGGCGATGACCGCCACGGTGAGGACGATCTGGCCGCAGCCCAGACCCATGGCCAGAGGTACGCCGCCGATGGCCGCTTGGACGGTGGCCTTGGGCAGGTAGCCCAGCACGCAGAAGAGCTTCTCCTTCCCGCTAAAGTGGGCGCCGCTGACACACACCAAAACGCCCACCGCCCGGAAGCACAGGGCACCCAGCACCGCCAGGATGGCCATCACACCGGCGCTCAGGGCGTAGCGCAGATCCACCGCCGCGCCCACCAGGACAAACAGGGCCACCTCCGCGGCCACCCACAGCTTGGAGAACTTCAGGCTCAGCCGCTGGGCCACCACCTTCCGCCACTTCTGGATGCCTACCCCGGCTCCCATCACAGCCAGCAGGCCGGAGAAGGGAAAGATTCCCTCCAGGGCGTCCTCCGCCGCCACCAGCAGGAAGGCCAGGGACAGGAGGATCACCACCTTCACCGAGTCCCGCATATGGACACGGCGGAACCACTGGGCCAGCAGCCAGCCCAGGGCCAGCCCTGCCACGATACCGGTGACAATGGAGGCGGGCACGCCCAGCACCGCTCCCACCGTCAGTCCGGTGCCGCCGGAGGCCAGGCCGGTGAAGGCGGTAAACATGACAATGACAAACACATCGTCCACCGAGGCGCCTGCCAGAATGAGCTGGGGGATACCCCGGTCCACGCCCCAGCCCTCTTCGCTCAGCCGGATCATCCGGGGCACGATCACCGCCGGGGACACCGCTCCCACCACAGCTCCCATGATGGCCGCGTCCAGGGTGGACACTCCCAGCAGCAGGGGCGCCAGCAGCGTCATGCCCAAAATCTCAAAGCAGGCGGGGACAAAGCACATGAGCACCGCCGGACGGCCCACCCGCTTCAGGGCCTCCACATCCAGGGACAGCCCTGCCCGGGTGAGGATAATAATGAGGGCCAGCTGCCGCAGGTCCGCCGAAATATTCAGCAGGCTGTCGGACAGCAGATTCAGAGCGTAGGGCCCCAGAATCATCCCCGCAATGAGCATCCCCACCAGAGAGGGCAATCCCAGTCGTTTTGCCAGTGCTCCCAGGGCCATTCCCAACAGCAGCACCAGTCCCAAGCTTGTCAACATACCATTTTCTTCCTTTCCGGGGCAGCAAAAAAGCTGATGCCCCTGCAAAAATTCGCAGAAGCCATCAGCCTTTTGGGCGGTTTAGTCCCGAAGGACAAGGGAGACCTCATTCCCTTTCTTGCGTGGGACAGGATACCATACTTGCGTGGGACAGGATACCATATCCCGCCCCCCTTTGTCAAGCGCCGATGAGATAGCACCACACGGGAATGGTAAGCATAGACAGCAGGGTGCTGAGCACCACGCATTTGGTGGCAAACACCGCGTCGCTGCCATACCGAGCGGCAAAGATGGCGGCGGTGGACCCGGCGGGCATACCGGTCATGATCACAGCCACGCCGGTGGCCACCGGCTCCAGACCAAATACCCAAGAGAGTCCCCAGGCCGCGGCGGGCAGCAGTACCAGCCGCAGAAAACTGATCCACAGGGTGGTGGGGTTCACAATGGTAGGCAGGGGCACATCCACCAGGATGGTGCCGATGATAAACATGGTGATGGCCGTGTTGCAGTTGCCGATGCCGGTAATGGTAGAGGTGAGCAGAGTGGGCAGGGGAATATGCAAAAGCATGATGGCCATGCCCAGATATACTGCCACCAGGCAGGGGTGGGTGAGAATATTGCGTACCACCTTTTTCTTATCCGTGCCCCCCGCCACAAAGTAGGAGGTACCAGCCGACCACATGACGATGCGCATGGGGACCAGATACATGGAGGCATACAGCAGACCCAGGGTACCGTACACCCCCTCTGCCACACCGTTGCCTAAAAAACCGCCGTTGGACACCAGGGTACAGTATTGCAGTACCTTGCGCTGGGCGTCGGGATAGTTTTTATAGAGAAATTTGTTGAGGACCACGCTGACAATCTGGATGGCCAGAGCTACCACCAGCAGTATCTCACAGGCGTGGAGCACCGACGGGTCCATGTCAATGAGGCAGGATTTCAGAATGTTGCTGGGAATAATCACGTTGATACACAGATCGGTGAGGCACCGCCGGCCATTCTCGTCCACAATGCCCAGTTTTTTCACCACTGCCCCCACCAGGATCATCAAAAACAACGTCCCCTGGATATTAAATAACTCCAGCAGATCCATACTTCTGCCTCCTTCTCTCCGTGGGTTTTCTTCTCTCGCGCTCTATTATAGCGCGCTCCAGGAAAAAATGGAATGGCCTTTCCCCCGCCCCCTTCCTTTTTCGCCGAAGATGTGGTACACTTTAAATGTTATGAATTTCGCCAAGAGAGGGAAAAGACTGTGTACAATATCACCTTGATCGGAATGCCCGGCTCGGGCAAGAGCACCGTAGGCGTTTTGTTGGCCAAGGCCCTGGGCTTTGGCTTTTTGGATACCGACTTGGTCATTCAGCAGCAGGAGGGCGCGCTGCTCCAGGATATTTTGGACCGCCGGGGCGTACCCTATTTCCTGGACGCGGAAGAGCGTGCCGTGTGCTCCGTGCAGTGTGACCACCATGTCATCGCCCCCGGGGGCAGCGTAGTCTGCCGGGAGGGCGCCATGGCCCACCTGAAGGCCATGGGTCCGGTGATCTATCTCCGGGTTCCCCTGGAGGAGCTCAAGCACCGCATCCACAATCTGGATTCCCGGGGCATCGCCCTGGAGCCCGGCCAGACGCTGGACGACATTCTTACCATTCGCTCCCCTCTCTATGAGGCCTATGCCGACTACATTGTGGACGCCCTCCCCGGACAGGGGCTGGCGGAAAGTGTGGCCCAGGTACTCAAGCTGGTCTCGGCGCAGTGACACCCCAGCCCGCAGGGAACCGCGGGCCGGAGGCCCCAGGGGCGTCTCCCCACCGCCTCCGAATGAAAAGAAGGAACGAACAACATGACATTTGAAGATCTGGGGCTGTGTCCCCAAATCCTGGCTGCTCTGAAGGAGGAGGGCTATGAGAAGCCCTCCCCCATCCAGGAGCAGGCCATTCCCCCTGCCCTGGCAGGTCGGGACGTGCTGGGCTGTGCCCAGACCGGCACCGGCAAGACCTGTGCCTTCGCCGCCCCCATCCTCCAGCGGCTCAACAGCAACCCCACATCCAATCACCCCATTCGGGCGCTGATCCTCACTCCCACCCGGGAGCTGGCCATCCAGATCGGCGAGAGCTTTGCCCACTACGGACGCCATCTGCCTTTGCGCTGCACCGTGATCTTCGGCGGGGTGGGACAGGCCCCTCAGGTGGAGAAGCTGGGAAAGGGCGTGGACATTCTGGTGGCCACCCCCGGACGGCTGGGCGATCTGTACCAGCAGGGCTTTATTGACCTGAAGGCGCTGGAGATCTTTGTGCTGGATGAGGCCGACCGGATGCTGGATATGGGCTTTATCCACGATGTGAAAAAAATCCTCAAGTGGCTGCCCAAGAAAAAGCAGACCCTGTTTTTCTCCGCCACCATGCCCAAGGAGATCACCGACCTGGTGAATTCCCTGCTCCACGACCCCGCCCGGGTAGCGGTAGACCCGGTATCCTCCCCGGTGGAGGCTATCCGGCAGTCCGTTTACTTTGTGGACCGGGTCAACAAGACCAAGCTGCTGGCTCTGCTGGTGAAGGATCTGGATGTGAAAAACGCCCTGGTGTTTACCCGCACCAAGCACGGGGCCAACAAGGTGGCCCGGGATCTCACCAAGGCTGGTATTACCGCCGCCGCCATCCACGGCAACAAGAGCCAGACCGCCCGGCAGCAGGCCCTGGCCGACTTTAAGTCGGGGGCCATCCGCTGTCTGGTGGCTACCGACATCGCCGCCCGAGGACTGGATATTGAGGAACTCTCCCATGTCTTTAACTACAACCTGCCCGAGGTGCCTGAGACCTACGTCCACCGCATCGGCCGCACCGGTCGGGCCGGCCACGGCGGCACCGCCATCGCTTTCTGCGATTTCAGTGAAAAACCCCTGCTGAAGGAAATTGAAAAACTGATCGGCCGCTCCATCCCCGTGGTAGAGGATCACCCCTACCCCATGGTGGACCTGGAGGCTCCCAAGCGGGACAAACACGGCCGGATCATCAACGAGGAGGACGCTCAGGCCCGTGCTGCCGCCAAGGAGCAGCGCCGCGCCCGGGACGCCGCCAACAAGGCGGCCGCCCAGAAAAAGCGGGAGGCCGCTCAGGCTGCGGCTCAGCCGGAAGCGGAGCCTGCTGCGCCCGCGGAGGCAGCGGCGCCCGCCAAGTCCCGGCGCCGCCGCCGCAAGTCCAAGGCCAAGGCTCAGGAAGTTCAGGCCGCGCCGGTGGTACAGGCCGCTGAACCCGAGCCGATTTCTCAGGACAAGCCGTCCTCCCACCGCCGCAAGCTCACCCGTCCGGGCAGCCGGATGGAAACCGGGGATTCTATGCCCCGCACCAACTTCTCCCGGCCTGATCCCCTGGCAGGCGACCACATCATGGACGCCACTGCCCGGCTGCTGGCCCCCCGGAAGCCTTTGAGCAGCCATGAGACTCCTGCCGCGCCCCGCCGCACCTCCTCCCGCAATCGCCGCAAGGAGCACCTGGGTGAAAAGGCACCTCAGGCACAGGCCTCCGCGCCCAGCAAAAAGGCCAAGACCGCTCCTGCCCCCAAGAAAAAAGCAAAGGCGGAGGAGCAGGCTCCCGCGAAAAAGAAGTCCCGCCGCCCCGACCACCGCCGCAGCCGCGGTCCCCGTGGTCCCATCGAGCCTATGCGCTTTGACCGGGTGAAGGACTCCACCGAGCAGAAGAGCCTGATGAAGCCCTATTATCTGGACAACTAATGGTATTTTTCAATTTTAACATAACTGGAGGGTATCAAAATGGACTATCAAGCCATGTATCAGCAGAAGCTGACCACCGCCGAAGAGGCGGTCAAGGTGGTCAAATCCGGTGATTGGGTGGACTACGGTTGGTGCACCAACCACCCCATCGCTCTGGACAAAGCCCTGGCCGCCCGGAAGGACGAGCTGCGGGACGTGAAGGTCCGGGGCGGCGTCACCATGTGGATGCCGGAGATCGCCAAAGCGGATGACGCCGGCGAGCACTTCACCTGGAACTCCTGGCACTGCAGCGGCATTGACCGTAAGATCATCAAGAAGGGCATGGGTTTCTTCAGCCCCATGCGCTACTCCGAGCTGCCCCGCTTCTACCGGGAGAACCTGACCGTGGACGTGGCCATGCTCCAGGTCACCCCCATGGACAGCCACGGCAACTTCAGCTTCGCTCTGGCCGCCTCTCACCTGGCTGACATGCTGGACAAGGCCAAGGTCATCATTCTGGAAGTGAACCAGAACATGCCCTGGGTGTACGGTCTCACCGGCTGTGAGATCAACATCAAGGACGTGGACTATGTGGTGGAAGGGGACAATCCCCAGGTCGCCGAGCTGGGCGGCGGCGGCGAGCCCACCGAGGTGGACAAGGCGGTGGCCGAGCTCATCGTGCCCCAGATCCCCAACGGCGCCTGCCTGCAGCTGGGCATCGGCGGCATGCCCAACACCATCGGCGCCATGATCGCTCAGTCCGACCTGAAGGACCTGGGCGTGCACACCGAGATGTACGTGGACGGCTTTGTGGACATGGCCATGGCCGGCAAGCTCACCGGCAAGAACAAGGCTCTGGACAAGGGCCGTCAGGTGTATGCCTTTGCCGCCGGCACCAAGAAGCTCTACGACTACGTAAACCGCAACCCCGACGTGATGGCCGCCCCCGTGGACTACACCAACGACGTGCGGGTACTGGCTCAGCTGGATAACTTCATCTCCATCAACAACGCCATCGACATGGACCTGTTCGGCCAGGTGAACGCCGAGTCCGCCGGCCTCAAGCACATCTCCGGCACCGGCGGCCAGCTGGATTTCGTCATGGGCGCCTACCTGTCCAAGGGCGGTAAGAGCTTTATCTGCATGTCCTCCACCGTCACCGGCAAGGACGGCACGGTGAAGAGCCGCATCGTGCCCACCCTCACCCCCGGCTCCATCGCCACCGATCCCCGCTCCTGTGTGCACTACATCGTCACCGAGTATGGCATGGTCAACCTGAAGGGCCTGTCCACTTGGGAGCGCGCCGAGGCGCTTATCTCCATCGCTCACCCCGACTTCCGGGAGCAGCTCATCCAGGACGCCGAGAAGATGCACATCTGGCGCCGCAGCAACAAGTAACATATAACAAAAACAGCCCCGCCGTTCGGCGGGGCTGTTTTTTACCCTTCCAAGGTCCAGATGAAGTTTTCCAGCTTTAAACGGCTACCCACCGTGGTCCCCTCGGGCAGCAGGAACATGGTGATGGAGTGCTCCTGTCCCTGGTCTCCGACCATCTGGGCGTAGTCGCCGTTGATCTCGGTGACGGTGTAAAACATCGGTTCCATTGGCCTGCCTCCCCCCTGTTTTTCTATCAGTATATCCCATGGCGCCTCTCCTGTCTACCTCCGCCGTTTCTGTCCCGTTAATGGGACAGTACCTTTGCTATACTCAGAGCATCCAAAGGAAAGGACCCGCAGCAAAGCAAGGGGAAGCAAAGGAGGATTCGCTATGGATTACAGCATCGTTTGGGTGAGAGGACATGTGGAGGTATACGACTGGGCCGGGCGGTTCTGCTTTTCCGCCGACAGCGAGCGGGAGGCTCTGGAGGAGCTGGATACCGTGGCATGACCCCGGGCTTTTCAAGATTTTTCTTACATTCACCCCAAAAATGTGCTAAAATATAGTTGCAGCGTGTGGTTCTGAGAACGTAAGTCCAGTTGTCAGAATCACACGCCGTTCATATTCGACAGAATGGGGGAACCTGGATGTTTTCAGTTGGAAGTCTCATCGTATACAGCGGCACCGGCGTGTGCCGGGTGGAGTCGGTCGGTCCGCCCCCCTTTGACCCCCACTGCAAAACGGAGTACTATACCTTAACTCCCCTGCGGGGCAGCGGCACCATCTATGTGCCGGTCAACAGCAAGGTGTTCATGCGGCCCATCCTCAGCCGCCAGGCCGCCCAGGAACTGGTCTGCCGCATCCCGGAGATCCAGCAGGCCCAGGTGGGCAATCTGGACTACCGTATGCTGGCTCAGCGCTACCGCAGCTTTCTGGACAGCCACTCCTGTGAGGATCTGGTGCAGCTCATCAAAACGGTGTATACCAAGAGCAAGACCAGCACCCAGCACGGGAAGAAGCCCAGCAAGGTGGATCAGGACTTCCAGAAGCGGGCGGAATTTCTCCTTCATGATGAGCTCTCCGCCGCCCTGGACATTCCCTTCGATCAGGTAGGAGAGTACATCACCCAGCAAATCGAACAGTTCAAGCAGACCAGCTGAGAATCAGGAGTCGATGTAGGCCCGCACCCGCAGCTTTACGCCCAGGCTCTGGGCGATGCGGCGGCTCTCCTCAATAACGGCAGGGTCGGTGCCCTTGTCCACCACAGTGAGTACCACGTGGGGCACATAGGCTTTGGCCTCTTTGGCAAAGTCCAGCATGGCCTAGTAGGCCGCCTCCCCCTGGATGGGGTGGCACAGGGCCACATAGTCGGCGGCGTTGTTGGCGTTGAGGGAGATGGACAGGGTGTCGATGCGCCCCTTCAGCTCGGGACACACGTCCCGGCCGTTGATCAGGTTGGCGTGGCCGTTGGTGTTGATGCGCACCGGGGGCAGCTGGTCCCCAAAATGCTCTTTCAGCTGGTCCACCAGCCAGAGAATGTCGTCCAGGCGGTAGGTTGGCTCGCCGTAGCCGCAGAAGACGATCTCTCGGTAGCTGGGGATGTCCCGGCTGAGAAAGCTGTCCATGGCCTCCTGGCGGGTGGGTTCCCGCTCCAGCCACAGGGAGTCCTGGGTGTAGATGGAGCCCTGGGCCTTGCCGTGGCGCAGGCAGAAGTCACAGTTGCAGTTGCACTTGTTGGTGAGGTTGACGTACAGCGCCCCCTCATATTCATAGGTAATGGTCATCCCCATTATGCCTCCTCGATGTGGAAAAATCGCTTGCCGTTTTCCAGGGTAATCCTGGCCACCTCTTCCGGCTCCATGCCCTTCACCTGGGCGATCTTCTCCGCCATCAGGTGGACCTTACCGGAGTCGTTGCGCTTGCCCCGGAAGGGCTCGGGGGTGAGGTAGGGGGAGTCGGTCTCGATCATGATCCGGTCCAT
>CALWYB010000061.1 GCA_944385665.1 uncultured Oscillospiraceae bacterium | reverse complement strand
TGAGGCGGGCTTTTCCCCCATCTGCCCGCTTTTGTATCTTCCGCTGTTCTTGAATGACAGCGTTCCCGAGGAACATACACTGCTTGCCTACGCCAACAAAAAAATTGAAGAACTGGACACTCGCCGCCAGACTATTTCAAAGGCGATTGCAGAATTGTCCGTTGAAACAATGTCACCTCAAAAGGAACAGGAGCTTTCCTATTTCCTTGACCACTGGGACAGCATTGACTTTGAGGACAAGAGAAAAGCCGCTGACGGCCTGATTATTTCAATCAGCGCAACCAGCGACCACGTTCAAGTAGAGTGGAAAATCTGAACACTCTTGATTTTGCCACTCTACTTACTTTCAAATCTAACATTTCTTTTTAATCTTGTTTGTACCCCTTGTACACCGATGCTTCCTTTTTTTCAAGAAAAGCTGCAGAAAGTGACCCATTGTGTTTGGTTCTTGCGTGCAGAAGAAGAGTCGGCCTTTTATGCTCCCCATGCTATGTCTTGTGCCGGAGAGGGCATTGCGCTGGATGTCCCATCGTCATTTATGAAGTTGGAAACCAGTGTCCATTTTCTCCTAGAGCAATTTTCGACGGAACGATTTAGCTATGATACATACGCTTTCCCGGCCCTGGAAATGATCGTTTGCCGGTATTATGGCTATATCCCTCGAATCAACTTGGAAAGCGATGCAGTAAATTAAAAATGTCCGTTTGGCATCTATAGTGTTGCGATGTTCCAAAAAAAGAAGCACCTGCCTTGCAGGTGCTTCTTTTTTTGGGTACCTGGGAATTTTGAAATGCTCAGCGGAAGTAAATTCCGCCTCCGCCGAGGTTTTGCCTGCTGCAAAACGCTCGTACGGCGCAAAAGCGCCGCCCCACTGTGTGGGGCCCCGATCTTGTCCAGCATCTAAAGTGTTTGGACAAGACAAAAAGAAAGACACGCTGAAAAGCGTGTCTTTCTTTTTGGGTTCCGGCGGCTTAAAGCCGCCTCCACCCTACTGTCCTGCTGCTTGCATATGACAAAAAAGAAGCACCTGCTTTGCAGGTGCTTCTTTTTTATAGACTTGATGGGAGATGGCGAAGCCAAAAATTTTGCTTATATATAGATGCAATCTATGAGTCAACTTGATATAATGAATTTGATTTATTAAATTTCCCGTGCTATAGTAGGAAAGGCCACCAAATGGTGGTCTACTTTTTTCGAAAGCGCAGATGATGAACATGGAGCATGTCAAAGGAAAACCCATTTTAAGAGGCGAGCTGGCCCTGCTGCTGGCCGTTTTTATCAACAGCTTCGGCGTGGTGCTGATGCTCTATTCCGGCTCGGGGATCTCGGCCATCTCCAGCGTACCCTATGCCTTCTCGGACGTATTTCCCAAAATCACCCTTGGGACCTGGACCTATCTTTTTCAAGGGCTGCTGGTGCTGAGCCTGATGATCTTAAGAAAGCGGCTGGTGATCCCCTATCTGTTCAGCTTTGTGGTGGGGTTTTGTTTTGGGGAGCTGCTGGATTTTCATGAGTACTGGATCCATATTCTGCCCCAGACTCTGCCGCTGCGGGTGGTGTACTTTGTAGTCAGCTACCTGGTGATCTCCCTGGGAATCGCCCTGTCCAACCGCTGCAAGATGCCTATTATCCCCACCGACCTCTTTCCCCGGGAGCTCTCCGACATCACCGGCTGGGCCTATCCCCGGATCAAGATCTCCTTTGATGTGATCTGTCTGCTGGTGACCGCCCTGATGACCGGGGTAATTCTGGGCCATCTGGACGGCCTGGGCATCGGCACCGTGCTGGCGGCTCTGACCATGGGGAAGGCCATCGGGCTCATTGGGGACCAGCTGGACAAGCGAGTCTCATTTACGTCCTTCCTGGACAAGTAAACAGGACCAGCAAAGCAGACAGAACTTAAAAATCCCGTTGTGTTCTTCCACAAACAGAATTATACTTTTGGCAGAAAACATGAGACGAAGGAGGACGAGCGGGATGAACAAAAGCGACATCACCCGGGACTACTGCATGCTGAAAGGTCCCCTGGCCCGGCGGGGTTACGACTGGTGGTGGCACTCCTTTACCGCGGAGCACGTTAAAACCGGGGCGAAGAAATCTTTCTACATCGAATACTTTCTCTGTAATCCCGCACGGGCGCAAAAGGAGCCGGTGATCGTCTGGAACAACCCGGAGGGCCGCAAGGCGGGAAAGCGTCCGTCCTACTGCATGATCAACGTGGGGTTCTGGGGGAAGGAGAAGGGACAGCTGCACCGGTTTTTCCCCTGGAGCCAGGTGTCTATCCCCATGGGAAAGCCGCTGAATCTCCAGGCGGGAGACTGCTCCTGCACCGAGACGCACATGAAAGGGAGCGTCCAGGTCACGCCGGAGGCGGCGGCCGCCCATCCAGAGTGGATGAGCGATGCGGGGGAGATGGAGTGGGATCTCCAGATCGAAAAGCAGGTGGCTTACCATGTGGGCTACGGGGCCTCCAGGTTCTTTCGGGCCATCAACGCCTTTGAGATGTTTTGGCATGCAGAGGGGATGAAGACCGCCTTTTCCGGCTGGGTGCGGCTCAACGGGGAGGAGTACCGGGTGAGCCCCGACACCTGCTACGGCTATGCGGACAAAAACTGGGGAGGGGACTTTACCTCTCCCTGGGTGTGGCTGTCCTCCAACGATCTGGTGAGCCGCCGCACCGGCCGCAGGCTCACCAACAGCGTCTTTGAGGTGGGAGGGGGCAACCCCAAGGTGTTCGGTATCGCCCTGGGGCGCAAGCTGCTGGGACAGTTCTACTATGAGGGGAAGGACTACGAGTTCAACTTCAGCAAGTTCTGGACCGGCAGCCGCACCTTTTTCGACTGCACCGAGACGGACACAGAGATCCGCTGGAAGGTATCCAGACCACCTTCCGGGCCAAGATGGAGGTGGACATCGCCTGCCGGAAGGAGGAGATGCTGCTCATCGCCTACGAATCCCCTGACGGCTATAAGCGGCACACCCGGCTGTGGAACTGCGGCAACGGCTTTGGCACCGTGAAGCTGTATGAGAGGAAACAAGGCCGGTGGGCTCTGCTTGACGAGGTACAGGCGGGCAGCGTGGGCTGCGAGTACGGGGAGTACGAGAACCAAACGGCGTCAGCCTGTCGGGAAAACGGGCGAAAATGACAGGACAGGTTGGTGGTGTTTGCCTGGAGCAAATGGTATACTGGGGCCAGAACAACGGAGGAGGAGCTCTATGAGTTTAGGAAGCAGTTTATACCACGCCCGAAAGAAGAGTGGACTCTCCCAGGAGAACGTGGCGGAGAAGCTGGGCGTCAGCCGCCAGACCATCTCCAAGTGGGAGACGGACGAGACGCTGCCCGACATCCGCCAGTCCAAGCGGCTGGCCATGCTGTACCACATGACGCTGGACGAGCTCATTGAGTTTGACTTTGACGAGCGGCAGGCCCAGGAGATGATCGACAGCGTCAGTGAGGAAGCACAGAAGAGGATCGACTGGAACAAGGTCTGGAGTAAAAAATACCCGGTCCTGGCTACCTACCGCGAGACGGTGCGGGTGGATGACTACGCCCCAAAGCTGCGGGAGATGCTCACCCAGCTGCGGGTAGATTACCGCTATAACCGCACCGACGCGATGCTGGTGTTGAAAGATATCCTGGCCCGGGTCTGGAAAAATGAAGTGTGAGAGAAGAAACAAAGCCCGCTCCGGCTTACTTGCCGGAGCGGGCTTTCTCATATTCACAGGGGTTCCCGGTGGGTCAGGATAGTGTGGACGATACCCTGAGAGGAGATGTTCTCCGCCACCAGAGGGGGTACCGTGCAGTGGGAAGCCAGAGCCCGGGCCGTAACCGGGCCGATGCACACGCAGCTGGGTTGCTCCGGAATGGAGCCAAAAGTTTGCTGAAAAAATTCCACGCCGCTGGCACTGGAAAAGACCAGGTAGTCGCTTTGCTGGATCTGAGACAGCAGACCGCCGCAGTCCGCCTCCGGGGCGCGGAGGGTGTAGAGGGGGATGTCCTCCGTGTGGGTGTGCTGAGAGAGGCGGGTAAAGAGCTCCGGCGCGCCCAAAGCGGAGCGGAAGAGGTACACCGGCTGGCCCTGGGGCACAGTCTCCAGCAGGGCCTGGGCCAGAGCCTGGGTGGTGTGGACCGAGGGACACAGGTCGGCCTGAATCCCGTGGCAGGCCAAGGCGGCAGCGGTGGCCGAGCCGATGACGGCAAAGCGGCAGGCGTGGAGCCGCCGCAGGTCGATCCGCTGCTCCTCCAGGCGGCGGAAGAACCAGGCGACCCCGTTCTGGCTGGTGAGCACCACCCAGCGGGGCGTGCCGTCGCACAGGGTATTCCAGTCAAAGGAGCAGGGCAGTTCCTCCAGCTGCAAGGTCAGGGCGGAGAAAACCTGGGCTCCCAGAGGGGACAGAGCGGCGCTCAGCCGCTGCTGGAGCACGGGAGTGCCCACCAGAGCCACCTGCACCCCTTCCAGGGGACGGGCAGCAGCTGAGGTGAGGTCCAGGGCGGCGGTATCGCCTACGACAATCACCGCGGGGGGCTGGACATCAGCCTGCTTTGCCGCGGCGGCAAGCTGACCCAGCGGAGCCCGCACCGTGGCCGGATGGGGGGCGCAGCCGCCGGAGACCACCGCCGCCGGGGTGTTGGGAGGACGCCCGGCGTCCATCAGACCCTGGGCGATGTCGGAAAGATGGGACAGCCCCATGAGAAAAATCAAGGTGCCGTCCAGACCGGCCAGACGGTCAAAGTCGGTGCGCATGCCCTGGGCGGTGTGGGCGGTGACCACATGAAAGCCGCGGCTCAGCCCCCGGTGGGTCACCGGGATACCTGCCAGGGCGGGGATGGCGATGGCGGAGGAGATGCCGGGCACCACCTGGAAAGGGATGCCCGCGGCCTGGAGAGCCAGGGCCTCCTCGCCGCCCCGGCCAAAGACAAAGGGGTCGCCTCCCTTGAGCCGGGCCACCCGCAGGCCCTTTTGAGCCAACTTCACCAGGGTGTGGGAGATCTCCTCCTGGGGGGCGTAGTGGCGGCCCAGCCGCTTGCCCATATAGATGCGCCGGGCCTGAGGGGGCGCGGCCTGGAGCAGCTCGTCGGCAATGAGATCGTCGTAGACCACCGCGTCGCACTGGCGCAGCAGCTCCAGGCCCCGCAGGGTAATGAGGTCGGCCTGGCCGCAGCCCGCGCCGATGAGATAGACACATCCGGTGGAATGGCTCATGGAAGTTCCTCCGTTTCATGGCTGAGTAAAGCTTGGGTTTCATCCGAAGAGAGGGGCCGTCCGGCCTGGAGAGCGGCGGAAAACAGCCGGGACAGGAGCATGGCCCGCTGCGCTTGAGGCAGGCTGCCTTGTTTCAGCTCCTCCCGCACCCCGTCCATCCAAACCAGAATGGGCTCTAAGTCAGCGGGGAGGAGTTCTTCGATCTGCTTTTTTAGAAAATGTGCGGCCGAAGGGCTGGTTCCGCTGGTGGAGATGCCGATGGACAGTGGACCACGGCGGACCAGAGCGGAGAAGAGGAAGGTGCTTTCATTCCCCGGATCGGCCACATTTACCGGAATGCTCCGCGCCTGACAAAGCCGGGCGATCCGGCAATTTTCCTCCCGGTCATCGGTGGCGGCAATCACAAAGAACATGTCCTCCAGCAAAGCGGGGGAGAAGGGTTCCCGCCACAGGATCAGACCGGGCAGGGATTCCAGTTCCGGGAGCAGAGCGGGTGCGCACACCGTCAGGCGCGGCCCATAGGGGAGCAGGGAGCGGATCTTTCGGGCCGCCACCCGGCCTCCGCCCACCACCAGGCCCGGTTTGTCCTGTAAGTCTATGAAAAAAGGAAAGTAGGCCATACCGGGCCTCCCTTCAGTCGTAGTAGTAGCGCCAGCCGCCTTCGGTCTGCGCCCGGCACAGGCGGGCGTGGAACACTTTGTCCAACACGCCGGACTGGAATACTTCCTCCGGCGAGCCCTGCTGGACCATTCGCCCCTCCTGGAGCAGGACACAGCAGTCGGAAAACCGCAGTGCCAGGCACAGGTCGTGGAGTACCAGCACCACCGCCGCCCCCTGTCGGGCCAACTGCTGGGAGACGGTCATCAGGTTGAGCTGGTGCTGGATGTCCAGATAGGTGGTGGGCTCGTCCATGAGAATGGTCTGGGTCTCCTGGGCCATGGCCATGGCCAGATAGACCTTCTGGCGCTGACCGCCGCTGAGACTCTGTACCGGGCTGTCTGCCAGCTCCCAGGCATCAGCCCGTTCCATGGCCCGCCGGGCGGCGTCGTAGTCCTCCTTGCGGTAGCGCCGGGGGTAGGACAGGTAGGGGAAGCGACCGTGGAGCACCATCTTCCGGGCGGTGATGTTGGGGATGGTGCGGGACTGGGGCATATAGGTGATTTTCTGGGCCATCTGACGGCGGGTGAGCTCTTTGGCCGGCGTGCCGTCCACCAGGATCTGTCCTCCAGCCAGAGGGTGAAGCCCGGCGATGGTGCGCAGCAGGGTGCTCTTGCCGCTGCCGTTGGGTCCCAGCAGGGTGAGCACCTGGCCGGGTTTCAGCTCCAGGGAGATGTCCTCCACAACCAGTTTGGGGCCGTATCCGGCACTGACGTGGGAGAGCTCAATCATGAATTCGGCCTCCTCTCTGCCGCAGAAGCAGCCAAATAAAGAACGGGCCGCCTGCCAGGGAGAGTACGATGCCCACCGGCAGCTCGAAGGGGGCGAAGAGCATCCGGGCGGCCAGGTCACAGAAGGTGAGCAGGGCCGCGCCGCCCAGGGCGCAGGAGAGAAGCAGAGGACGGCTGTCCTCCCCGATGCACCGGCGCATAATGTGGGGCACGATCAGCCCCACAAAGCCCAGCAGCCCGGAAAAGCTGACGGCAGCTCCCGCCAGGGCGGCGGCCAGAGCCAGAAAGACCAGGCGCAGCTGCTTGACCGGCAGCCCCAGGCTCCGGGCGGTGTCGGACCCCAGAGCCAGGATGTCCAGCTCGCTGGTAAGGGAGAGGAGAATGAACATCGCCACCAGAATCACCCAGAAGGCGGGGGCCAGCCGGTCAAAGGACAGGTTGGTGAGGCCGCCGATGCGAAAGTCCGAGTAGCCCAGCACGGCGTCGGGAAAAAAGGTGACCACGGCGTCAATGCCGGCGCTGAAAATGTTGGACACCGCCACACCGGCCAGCACGAGAGTGATGCGGCTGGCTCCGGTGCGCTCGGCGATAAACAGCACCACCAGGACTCCCAGCAGAGCGCCCACAAAGGCGGCCAGAGGGGTGAGCCACAAGGCGTGGGGGGCCAGGGCACCCACCAGTACCACCAGCAGACCCGCCCCGGAGTTGACGCCGATGATGTTGGGGGCGGCCAGGGGGTTGTGAAGGACGCTCTGGATCACCGCGCCGGACACCGCCAGAGCCATCCCCGCCAGCAGACACCCGGCGGTGCGGGGCAGGCGGGCCAGTAGAACGATGTCGGCTTCCAACGTGCCAGACAGTTTTCCCAGCAGAATCTGGGGCACCTTGGCGGGGGAGACAAACACCGGCCCAAAACAGATGCTGGCCAGAGCGGCCAGCACTGTAAGCAGGATCAGCAGGAGAAAGATCTTCCCCAGACGGGAATTATTGCGGATAGAGAATGTCGGCCAGCTTTTCATAAGCTTCCCCCCAGCGTGCGTTCGGTTTCACATTATACAGGGTGTGCTCCAAGGTGTAGAAGCGGTTCTCCTGCACCGCCCGGAGACTGCTCCAGGCGGGGTTGGACAGCAGGGTGCGCTCCAGAGTCTGCTGGGCTTTCGTGGGGTCGGAGCCCTGAAGGACCACAAAGATGTAGTCCGGGTCGGCGGCCATAATGGCCTCCAGGCTCAGATCCTCCAGCAGGGCGCTGTCCTGGTCGGCCACGTTGACACAGCCCAGATCGGCCAGCATCTCACCCAGCAGAAAGTCCTGGCTGCCCTTCACCTTGCAGCTGGAGCCGGTGGTGCGCATACACAGCACCGTGGGGGCAGAGCCGTCCTGGCGGGCGACAGCCTGGTCGATGACCTTGCCCACCTCCTCGCCGTACTGGGTGTACCGCTCCGGACAGCCGGTGAGCTGGGTGCAGATGTCCAGCATCCGCAGATAGTCGGAGAAGTGCTGGATGTTAAAATAGGCCACCGGGATGTTGGCCTGCTCCAGAGAGGCGCGCATGTCCACATTGGCGGTGGTGTTGCAGCTGGCCAGCACCAGGTCAGGCTGGGCAGAGAGCAAAATTTCAAAGTTGGGCTCCTTCACCCCACCCAGGTCCAGCACGGAGTCATCCAGCCCCAGGTCAAAGGAGGTCCAGGCGTCATTGGCGGTGGCTACCAGGGTAGATTGGCCGCCGGCCAGGCACCAGATATCGGCGAAGCTGCCGATGAGAGCGGCTACCCGTTCCGGGCGCTCCACCGTGACGGTGCGGCCCAGATCGTCGGTAAAGGTGACCGCCTGGGCCTCTGAGGAGACCGAGCTGCCGCTTTGGGCAGTGCTGTCGGAAGGAGACGCGGCGGGGGCACAGGCAGTCAGGGTACAGGCCAGCAGAATGGCCGCCAGAGGGCGGAGTGTGGTCAGTTTCATGGGGTCCTCCTAAAAGAAATCATTGAGATGCCCGAATGACACGTGAGGGTCACCCGGCTGCATCCTTGAACATACTACTATACTTTCTGTTGGTTCGTCAATTTTTCTTTTTAAACCATATCATATGGATTTTCGAATCCATCAAAAAGCCCCGGGAGATACCGGCGTGGGTATCTCCCGGGGCGGGGTGCAGTTTGGTTTTACTTCTGGTCGTGCTGATAGTAGTTGATGAGGCAGCCGTCGGCCAGGATCTGGCGCTCGGGGCCGGTGAGGTGGCCCAGAGAGACGGGGAAGGAGGTGACTTTTCCGTCGTGGACGGCGTAGGCAGTGGCCTCCTCGCCGCCCTCCAGCAGCACCTTGCGGATGCCGGGGACAAAGACCCAGTCACCGTTGGTGACCACGTCGGCAGACTTCACCAGGAAGGGCAGCATGCCCCAGTTGATGCAGTTGGAGCGGTAGCGCTTGGTGGCGTACTCCATGGCCAGGTTGGCGCCGGCGCCCAGCACCCGCTGGCAGGAGGCAGCCTGCTCCCGGGCGGAGCCGTCGCCGGGCTTGTTGGCGTAGATGGTGCTGGCGATGACGGTGTTCTGGGGATCGACCGCCAAGCCGGAGGCCTTCAGAGTCTCATAGACGGAAGCAACCTCGTCGCCGGTGGACTTGCCAGCCTCCCGGTCTTTCTCCAGAGCCAGAATGGCCTTGGCACGGCCCACATACTCCGGGTCCTTCCGGGACAGAGTGAACTCCGCCAGACGCAGAGGGTTGGAGCGGTAGGAGGAGGTCTCGCCGGAGGGGATGAGCTCGTCGGTGGTGGTCACGGGGTCGGTGATGTGGCTGACCACCTTCAGCAGAATGTCGTCGCTGAGGGCGGGCATCTTGGGCCAGTCCTTGATGTTGGGACCAAACTTCAGCTGGGCATCAGGCTCGGGCTTGCCCCAGCCGTTGTAGACACGCTTGGCATACACGCCGCCGTCAAAGTGGTAGGGCGGGATGCTGTAGTCCACGTCCAGCTCGGTGGCGGCGGTGAGGCGGCCGCCGTTGCGGGCGGTGGCGGCAATGGACCGGGCGTCCATGAGGGCCACGCCCGCCATCTGGCCCTCGCCGGGCTTGGAGCCCTCCCGGTTGGGGAAGTTGCGGGTGGTGTGGCGGATGGAGAACTCGCC
>CALWYB010000060.1 GCA_944385665.1 uncultured Oscillospiraceae bacterium | reverse complement strand
TCCAGCATGGCGTTGATGGCCTGGGCCAGGGAGCGCAGCTCCTTCTGGGTGGCGGGCAGGTCGATGCGGCTGTCCAGGTGCTTGGCGTTGATCTTCTCCAGCTCCCCGGCCAGGGCCTCCAGCTCCTGGCGGGACATGTGGGTCATGGAGCTGAGCCGGGAGGCGGTGGCGGCCAGCTCCTGGAGGGGGCGGAGCACCTTGTGGATGGAGCGGCTGTTGCCGAAGAGACTGGTGAGCAGGAAGATCCCCTGGAACACCAGCACCACCACCCCGGCCCAGTACAGGGCCTGGAAAATACCGGACAGGTTCACGGTAATGGCGTAGGGGGTGGTGTCATCGGGCATCTGGATCTGATAATACTGGCTCAAATCCCACAGGCGCAGGCCGTGGGCGGTCTCATCCCGGATGGGCAGCCAGGAAAAGACGGGGACCGGATAGCCGGAGGGCTCCCCGTCCAGCAGGGTGATGGTGTAGTCGCTGGCCTCCATCCAGGCCAGGGCATCCTGGGTGGGGACACCCCGCTCCTCCACCAGGGCGGCCACGTCGGCGCAGCGGGTTTCGCCATAGAAGATGAGACCGCAGACAGCCATGCCTGCCAGCAGCAGGTCCAGCACCACGAAGATGCACAGCTGCCGGAAGAAGAAGCCCAGGTTCAGACGAAAGGCCAGGGAGGTGTCCCGGGCGGTGGAGATGGGGGCCGTGGGGGGCGGAGAGTGAAAACGCTGCCGTTTTTTTGCCATGGCGGCCCTCCTTTCTTCCCCTCTTAGCCCTGGCTCTTCAGCCAGGCACGGATGGGCTCCAGATTCTCAAAGGCCACAAAGCTGCCCCCGTGGAGGAGCATGTCCAGCATGGCCTGCTCCTGGGGCGTGCGGGCGGAGCCCTTGGCCTCCAGGGCCTTGCGGGTGGAGCGGGTGACCATGTTCACCATCCGGCACTTGAGCCACCCCACCTTCTTGGGCGCCCAGCCGCCCTGGAGGTAGAACAGGGGGGCGTCTCCCACGTAGTTGGAGCGGCGCAGAGAGGCCATGGTGCTCTCGCCGGGCATGGACATGCCCACGCCGCACACGCCCTGCACCTGGTAGCGCTTCATGGCCCGGTCCAGGCCGCCGATGTGTCCGGCGGTGAGGGGACCCATGTAGAAGATCTGAGTGCCCGAGAGCAGCTGGTGGGCGGCCTCGTCCAGGGTGTAGGTCTTGATCTTTTCCGCCTTGCCTAGCATCTGGGCGTATTCTTTTGTAAAGCCGGTATGAGACTGATAGACGATTACCATAACAAAAAACTTCCTTTCTGGGGAGTCAATCCTCCCGGATCACATAGCCCACGCCCCGCACGGTGTGGATGAGCTTGAAGCCGAAGGCCTCGTCGATCTTGCTGCGGAGAAACCGGATGTACACATCCACCGAGTTGGTCTCCCCCACAAAGTCGAAGCCCCACACGCTGTCCAGCAGGGCCTCCCGGGTGAGCACCCGTCCCTTATTCTCCAGCAGCTGGTGGAGCAGGTCAAATTCCTTCTTGGTCAGCTCCACGCTCTGACCCTTCACCGTTACCTGGTGGCGCTCCACATCCATCACCAGATCTCCGGCGGTGAGGATCTTGCCGCTGCGCACCGAGCGCTTGCGCAGGGCGGCCCGGATGCGGGCCAGCAGTTCCTCAATGGCGAAGGGCTTTGTGATGTAGTCGTCCGCCCCGGAGTCCAGGCCGGACACCTTGTCGATAACGCTGTCCCGGGCGGTGAGCATAATGACCGGCAGGTCGCTCTCCCGGCGCAGGCGGCGCAGCACCTCCATCCCGGACAGCTGGGGCAGCATGATGTCCAGCAGCACCAGATCGTACTTGCCGCTCAGGGCCTGTTCCAGCCCGCTGCGCCCGTCAAAGGCCTTGGCCACCTCATAGCCCTCGTAGCGCAGTTCCATCTCCACCATCCGGGCCAACTTCTCCTCGTCCTCCACCAGAAGGATGTTCTCCGCCATTCCATTCGCTCCCTTGTCCTGTAATCTCCAATCCAAAGAGTTATTTTTCACGGTTATTATACTTCTCGTGCTGCTTTTTCAGCTCCTCCACCACCTGGCGGCCCAGGTCGGCGGCGGTGTCGGCCACGTTGCCCATCATGCCGTTGAAGGCATCGTCCTCCAGGTCCGGGCCGGAGATCTGGTAGCGAAAGCCCAGAAACAGGCCCAGAATCAAGGCGGGCAGGGTAATGTAGAAGGCAAACAGCACCAGCAGGACCAGGATCAGAATGGGCAGGGAGGTCACCGGCTGGCCCTTGCGCCAGATCTCCAGCTCGTTTTCCAGCAGCAGGCGGCGCAGCTTCTGGAACAGCTGCCGCAGACCGGCCTTGCGCCGCCCTTTGGTCTTGGGTTGCTCCGCCGGAACGTCTGGCTGAGGGGGCGGGGGAGGGGGCGTCTCAGTTCGGGTGGAGTAGTAGGCCCCCTGGGGACGGGGAATGGCGCCCTGCTCCTCCAGATAGATCAGGGCGTCCAGCAAATTGCCGCCGCTGTACTCCAGAGCCTGCTTGGCCTGGGCGTAGGAGACGTCGGCTTTTTCCCGCAGGCGTTCCACCTGCTCCAGGGTGATTTCCATCCTCATCGCTCCTTTTCCCGGTTTGTGGTTTCAGGATACCACAGCCGGGTTGAAGGGTACTTTATGCTTTCTTAAAAATGGGTTAAAGGGGCCTGGCTTGCCCAACTGATTATACTATGATATAATTTCGCTATCAAGTGTCCGGAGGGAGGAGAAGCAGGTGAAACGGTGGAAAAAAGGGGGAGCGCTGACCCTGGTGCTGGTCCTGCTGGTGACCCTGCTCAACTCGGCCCAGGCGGCGGGAAACGTCTATCTCACGGCGGTGAATGAAAACCTGCTGGAACTCACCTCGGACACCATGCCCACCTGGTCGGGGGGCGTGCTGTATGTGCCCTACACTGTCTTTGACGGCAGCTATACCGGCATCAGCCTGGGAATCAGCAGCAGTTACAGCCGGGATGCAGGCAACGTCACCCTCTACAATCTGCAGCAGATGATGACCTTCGACCTGAACCGGGGGACATGCTATAATCCCATTACGGAGGAGACCATCTCCGGCCGGGCCATCGTGCGCAATGGGCGGCCCTATGTGCCGGTGTCTGTGGTGTGCAGCTTTTTTGGCCTGACCTATTCGGTGATCGATATTGACGAGGGGTATATCGTACGCATCAAGAGCTCGGCGGTGGTCCTCAGCGACGCTCGCTATGTGGACGCGGCTCAGAACTCCATCCGCAGCCGTCTGCGGGACTACTATCAGGACAGCCAGAGTCAGCCCGCCCCCGGGGTGCTGCCTCCCACCACGGACAGCAGCTCTGAGGAGCCGGAACCGGATATCGTGGTGCCCGACGACCCGGTGGATACCGACGTGATCCCCACCTATCTGGCCTTCCGGTGTGAGGATACCCAGGGCCTCAGCGCCATTCTGGACACCTTGGACAGCCGCAGCCAGCGGGCCATCTTCTTCTTTGACGCAGAGGGCCTGGAGCGGGACGACGCGCTGCTGTTCCGCATCCTGGGTAGCGGCCACAGCATCGGCCTGATGGCGGAGGGCCGTACCACCGCGGCCACCCGCCGCCTGCTGGAGGAGGCCAACCAGACTCTGGCCCAGGTGGCCTATGCCCGCACCTCGGTAGCCCTGGTGCCGGACAGCCAGCGCAGGGCGCTGGAAAATGAGGGCTGGATCTGCTGGGATGAGACCGCCTCGGCGATACCCAATTCGGGAACCAGTGCCAGTACCTACGCCAATCAGGTGTATCAGCGCATCAGCGGCAGCCACACCCGGGTGTACCTGACTCTGGACAGCAGCAGCGAGACGGCCCGGGTGCTGCCCACCCTGCTCAACAAGCTGTCAGCGGAGGGCTACGGGGTCAGCGTGCCCCTGGAGACCAGACTGTAAGGAGAACCATGATGGATTTGACGCAAAATCGTGCGGCCGCAGCCAAGGAGGCTCCCCGGGTGGCCCGGCTGACCCGGCACCTGAAGGCCCGGCTGGAGGACTTCGGACCGGGGGGACCGGAGGTGGTCCAGGCGGACCAGGAGACCGGCGTGGTTCGCTTCCGAATCCCCGGCAAGGACAGCGCCTGGCTGCAGGCGCAGCTGAGGGAGCGGTGGGATATCCGCATCGGCGTGGAGGACGGTCTGGCGGTGTGCCGCCTGAGTCCCCAGGTGGCCTTTGAGCAGCTGGACCGGTTCTGGGGCTGCCTGTTCGAATTGGTGGGATAAACGCATAAAGATTCCCAAAGCGGCATAAGGTTTCTCCGAAAGAGGTGAGGCCTTATGGTGTACGGAAAAAAGCAGCTGATTCTGGCCTTTGTGCTCACGGTGCTGGCAGGATCGGGGCTGCACTTTGTCTACGGGCTGTGCCCCAACGGGGTCACAGCCCTGTTTTCTCCCGTGAACGAGAGCATCTGGGAGCATGGAAAGATCCTGTTTTGGCCCTACCTGGCGGCGGCGGTGTGGCTCACCTGGGGCCGTCCTACCGGGCTGCGCCCCTGGCTGCTGGTGGGGGTAGGGATCTGCCTGTTGATGTTTGGGATCGGGTATCTTCTCCATGTGGTGCTGGGTTGGGACAGCCTGGCCGCGGATCTGGTGCTTTACGTGGCCCTGCTGGCCCTGGGCTTCTGGCTGCCCACCCGGATATCCGGCCCCTTTTCCGGGCTGCGGTGGCGTCTGCCCGCCCTGTTGGCGGCGGTGCTGGTGCTGGCCATGGTGTGGTTTACCTTTTATCCGCCTCAGGGAGCCCTGTTTGCCGACCTGTCCCGGGAGAAGGTGCAGCAGATAAAATAGAGAAGAGACAGGAGGATGGGGCAATGGTACTTTTGGGGATGCGTGACCTGACCCGGCGGGAGCAGGCCAAAAAGCTGCTGGCCTGGGGAGCGGCCCGATACTGGGGGCTGGACCCTCTGCCGGAGCTGACGGCAGGGGAGCGGGGCAAGCCCTGGTTCCCCGCCTGCCCCCAGTACCACTTTAATCTCAGCCACAGCGGCACGTTGGCCCTGTGCACCCTGGCGGACCGGCCGGTAGGGGTGGACATCCAGGAGATCCGGGAGACGTGGCGGCCCTCCCTGGTCACCCGCACCTGTACCCCACAGGAGCGGGCGTGGCTGTCCAGCCGGGGAGACCGGGCGGAGGACTTTGCCCAGCTCTGGGCCTTGAAGGAGAGCGCGGGCAAGCAGACCGGCTACGGCCTGCCCTATCCCCCCAGCCGGCAGCCGGTGCCGGTGCCGGACCTGGGAGAGTCCTACGACCCGGCACAGATCTATTGGCTGGGGGAGGTGCGGTTCCGGGTGTACTTGGGGGAACACTGGCGGGGGGCGGTCTGCGCCCTGGAGGACCCGCCGGAAGCCATTCAATGGATCGGCGGCCTGGGAGGAGAAAATTAACCCTTTACAAGCGGGGCAGAATCTGCTATAATAACGGAGCAACTTAAGAGATGCGCCCGTAGTTCAATGGATAGAGCGTCAGATTCCGGTTCTGAATGTTGGGGGTTCGAGTCCCTTCGGGCGTACCAAAATAAAAGCACCTGCGAAAGCAGGTGCTTTTATTTTGGTATCCACAGCTTATTTCAAGGCTCGGTGGAAGTGAATTCCGCCCGCTTCGTTCCCCATGTCATTTATGCAGGACACAGGCAGATTACGTGTGGGTAAGTACCCATCCCGGCAGTAAGTATCGCACAAAAATGTGCGTACTTGTTCTTTTTCCCCCTCATGGTATCATGTTGGTATCAACGGTAAGGGCCTGGCCCTTACCAAGCGAGGAGGATTTTTATGGGAAAGAAAATTGTAGTGATTACCGGCAGCCCTCGGAAAAAGGGCAACAGCTTTGCCATGACCGACGCCTTTATCCAAGCGGCTGAGGCAAAGGGCCACACCGTCACCCGCTTTGACGCGGCCCTGATGAACATCGGCGGCTGCCACGCCTGCGAGACCTGCTTCAAGACCGGAAAGGCCTGTTCGTTTGATGATGACTTCAACCTGATCGCCCCTGTGATTCTGGAGTCCGACGTCATCGTCTTTACCATGCCGGTGTACTGGTACTCCATCCCCTCCCAGATCAAGGGGGTCATCGACCGGATCTACTCCCTGGTGGTGGGCGGCAAGGACATCTCGGGCAAGGAGTGTGCTCTGATTGCCTGCTGCGAGGAGTCGGACCGCACCGTACTGGACGGGGTCCGCGTCCCCATGGAGCGCACCGCCGCGCTGAACAAGTGGAAGATGGTGGGGGAGGTCCTGATCCCCGGAGTTTTGAACGTGGGGGATATTGACAAGACCGACGGGTGCATTCAGGCGGCCGCCCTGGCGGATAAGATCTGATTTTGCTCCGAGGGAAACGGGGGGCAGACACACCGTGTCTGCCCCCCGTTTCTCTGTCTCAATTGCCCAGCATAATATTCAAAATCTCGTTGTCGGTAGATTTCATCCCCACCCGGCCCATGCGGCCGATGTTGCTGATGGTCTCCTCCACGTCCTCGTTGACCAGACCTTCGCCGGGCTGGAAGGTGCGGTTGTGAAGGCCCATCTTCATGCCCAGCAGGGCGGTCTCCACGGCGGTGGAAATCTTGGCGGCGCAGGAGGATTTGGCTCCGTCGCATACCATGCCGCCCACGGTGGCGATGGTGTTGGTGATGGTGTCACACAGCACCTCATAGGGGTAATCCAGCAGGTAGCAGATGCCGCAGGCGGCTCCGCAGGCGGCGCTGACCACGCCGCAGTAGGCGGACAGGCTGCCGATGTAGCTCTTCTGGTGGATGGCGATAAGGTTGGCCACCACCAGAGCCCGCAGCAGCTTCTCCCGGGAGACCTGATTTTCCTGGGCATAAATGACCACCGGCACGCTGACGGTGATGCCCTGGTTGCCGCTGCCCGAGTTAATGACCACCGGCATGGGGCAGCCGTTCATCCGGGCGTCGGAGCCGGCGGCGGCGTAGGCCCGGGCGCGGATGTGCACCGGAGGCTCCGCGTCACCCTCCAGCAGGATGCGGCCAACCTCGGCGCCGTAGGGGTGCTCCAGACCCTCCCGGCAGATGGCCATGTTGCACTCGATCTGGGGGGTGAGGATGGGCTCGATCTCCTGCACATCCACCTCGTTGGCAAACTCCAGGATATTTTTTACCGTCAGCAGGCTCCGGTCCCCCGACTGGTGGATCTTCTCCTCTTTGGACACGGTGACGCCGGGGCAGTCCACCCCGTCCTTCTGCATCCGGGTGATATTTTTATGGGTGTTCTGGATCTCCACCAGAGCGGAGTGCTCCCCGGCGGTGAGCTCCACCACGATATACAGGGTAGCTACGTTTTCAATGAGCTTGCAGGAGCAGAAATCCGTTTTCAGCAGCTCCCGCACCTTGGCGCGGTGCTCATCGGTGATACCCTCCAGCACCGCCAGCTCCAGCTCCGGGTTGCCTCCCACAATGCCAAGGGTGGCGGCCACGTCGATGCCCCGCAGGCCGCCGGAATTGGGGACGGTGACCCCCATCACGTTTTTTACAATGTTTCCGCTGCAGTGGACGGTGCAGTGCTGGGGCATTTCGCCCAGCAGCTGCCGGGCTTTGGCGGCGGCGTAGGCAATGGCGATGGGCTCGGTGCACCCCAGAGCCATGGACAGCTCGGAGCGCAGGATCGTCAAGTGATTGTCATACAGTGCCTGGTCCAAAAAGATACACCCTTTCTTGTTGTTGTCCGTAAACGTGGTGCATTTCCAGAAGCGGAAAGCTCCTGTCTCATTATAACTGGACTTGGAACAGGCCGCAAGGGGAAAGAAAAACGAAAAGAGCAGGCCTGAGCCCAGACCTGCTCTTTGAAAAATTATACATTTTTGTAAGTTTGAAGTGCAGACAAATTCATGTGGTCCAGAATACAGGTAATTTCTTCTGCGTCCATTTCTGCCCCTGACATCTGGAAACGGGCAAAGCCGTAGTCCACCTCGGCGTCAAAACGACTTTGCCCGCTGACCGAGGTGCGCCACTCGATGGTTACGGTGATCCCGTCGGTTGTAGTACACTCCTCAGTTTTGTCCAGGGTGTCATCCACCATATAGCGGTTTGCTGGATGGTCAATCCTTGGGAAGAACATCCAGAGCAGGGAGAAGGGCGCTCCGTCTTTCGTTTGGTACTCCCCGGCAAAGGTCGAAGAATAAAAAATAGAGGTATTTTCCCCCTCGCCGAAACCTTCTTTCCGGCAGTAGTACATGCAGCCGGGAACCGGCGTATATTCCGTTTCCAGCCACGCCAGGTCCGGCATATCCACAGGCCAGGAAAGGCTCAGCGCACGCAGCGTATCGGCAAGGTAAAACCAGGATTTTGCGCAGTCATTGACGGCGATCATCATCTCCGTCCAGCTGTCTCCCGGGCCGCCCGTCCGGTGTTCCAGAATTTCCTCGTGGGAAAAAAGATGTTGGAGATCGATGGGTTCCTGGGCTGGGTAGTCCTCCACCGGTCCTGAGGTGACCCCATAAGCCGCCGCGCTGGCGCCGGATTCCTGGGCGGCCTGGTCAGCAGCTTGCTGGGCCTGCTGGGCTGTGTCAAAATAATAGGTTCTGGCCCGGTGCAGTACCACCGTGCCGGCGCTGACACAGGCGCTGAGCAGTAAAATGGCGGCAATCAGAATCAGTGCCCGTCGGCCTGGGCGTTTTTTCCTCTTAGGCAGATCCTCTAGCCGCTCCTCCAGCCGTTCCGCAAAGCCCTGGGGAATGGGGCAGTCCTCCCGCTGGGTACGCCCCTTCATCTGGGCGTCAAAGTCCTTCCAATCAAAGTCCATACGCTTCCTCCTCCCGCAGCAGCGCTCTCAGGCGTTCCCGCCCCCGGCTGAGCCGGGATTTCACCGTTCCCTGAGGTACGCTCAGAGTCTTGGCAATTTCCGCCACCGGTAGGTCCTCGTAGTAGTAGAGCATGATGACCAGGCGCTGATCCTCCGGCAGGCGCAGCACCGTATCCCACAGCCCGGAGGGTTCTGGGGGAGGGACGCTGCCCTCCGTCTGGCTCAGGTCGTCCAGGTAGATGACGCGGCGCTGTTTCCGCCTCTGGCCATAGGCACAGTTGACGGTGATCTTCAACAGCCAGCACCGGGCGGACTGCCGGTTTTTCAGTTTCGGGAAGGCCTGCCAGGCCAGCAGCACCGCCTCCCCCACTGCGTCCTCCGCGTCGGCGTCGCAGTCCAGAATGGCTCGTGCGGCACGGAACATGGACCGGCTGTGTTCCCGCACCAGGGCGGCAAATGGTTCCCGACTGTCCAGGTTGTGCTCCATGGTCATCACCTCGTCTCTTGTTGTCCGGACGTCTTATAGATGCACGGGGAGAGAGTTTGGTTCCAGTTTATCAGATTTTTTTGCAGAAGTCTTGTGGGGCGCAGAGGCGAAGCGGAGCTTCGCAGGAAGTTCTTTGCCAAGCTTTCTTTCAAGAAAGCGAAAAAAAGCAGGACCGCAAAAGCGGTCCTGCTCTGTCATGCTTCGCCTGTTCGCGACGCCCGGCTTCCCTACGACTCCGGGCACAAACAGCCGGTTTTAACCGGCTTGGTTTGCACCCGTCGCTTCGGTCCATCCGGGCTGCTCACGACGGCTGCGCACTTCGACTTACTTCAGGTTGAAGAAAGCCTTCATGCCGGGGTACTGAGCGACCTCGCCCAGCTCCTCCTCGATGCGGAGCAGCTGGTTGTACTTGGCCACACGGTCGGTACGGCTGGGAGCGCCGGTCTTGATCTGGCC
>CALWYB010000059.1 GCA_944385665.1 uncultured Oscillospiraceae bacterium | reverse complement strand
TGTCGAGGAGACAATAGCGAAGGCGAACGCAAATGGTCCGGCCGTACCCCCAGCAGGAGCAGCGCCCCGGCTACCGCCAGAGCGGCCTGGGTGGACTGATCTTCACGGGTGCGGAAGGGAAACTCCTGCCGCTCCACCACCTGGCCCTGGACGGTGACTACCTCCCGCTGCAGGGCCAGCCACAGATGGCTGCCCTCCCGGCTGGACAGGGTGAGGGTATTCCGGGGACCGGGGCCGTAGCTGACGGCGCTGGCGGCCTGGAGCTGCCAGCGGCGGGTGGGGGCGTCCCCGGGCAGCAGCACCGTGCGGCATCCGGCCTCCAGGCGTGGAGTTTGGACAGCTGCCCGGGGGGAGATAATGAGCAGGGCGGGGCGGCTGGGATGGGACCAGAGGCAGGACAGAGAACCGGCCGCCTGGAGCCGCCGGGCGATGTCCTCTTGGATTCCCTCGTCCTGTTCCAATACTTCAAAACAGCCCATGTGCGCGCCCCCTTTTGGAATACAGTTTGGGTGGAATGGAGAATTTTATACGGCAGACAGAGCGTGTGCCCCATTCCTTGACTTTTTTGGGGGAGATGGAGTATCATTATGCTGTTACATTGTGGATTTTTTTATTGTGAGGACGAAAAAGGTATGGCTCAGAAAAAAGCAAGCTACGGCAACGAATCCATTTCCGCCCTGAAGGGGGCCGACCGGGTACGAAAGCGGCCCGGTGTTATTTTCGGCTCCGACGGGCTGGAGGGGTGCGAGCACGCCGTTTTTGAGATCATGTCCAACGCCATCGACGAGGCCCGGGAGGGCCACGGCAGCCTGATTACGGTCACCCGTTTTCTGGACAAATCCATCCAGGTGGAGGACCAGGGCCGGGGCTGCCCGGTGGACTGGAACGAGAAAGAGCAGAAGTATAACTGGGAGCTGGTGTTCTGTGAGCTGTATGCCGGCGGCAAGTACGGCGGCGATGGGGACAACTACGAGTACTCCTTAGGGCTCAACGGCCTGGGCTCCTGCGCCACCCAGTACGCCAGTGAGTTTTTCGACGCCACCATCTGGCGGGACGGCTTTAAATACTCCCTCCACTTTGAAAAGGGAGAAAACGTGGGCGGCCTGAAAAAAGAGCCCACCGACCGGGGCAAGAAGACCGGCTCCACCTTCCGCTGGAAGCCAGACCTGGAGGTCTTTACCGACATCGACATCCCGGTGGACTACTACACCGACGTGATGAAACGCCAGGCGGTAGTGAATGCGGGGGTGACCTTCCGGTTTAAGGAGGAGACCGCCCCGGGGAAATTTACCACCACCGATTTTCAATATGAAAACGGCATCCTGGACTATGTTACCGAGCTGGCGGGGGAGGACCCCCTCACCCAGCCGGTCTTTTGGCAAACCGAGCGGAAAGGCCGGGACCGGGCGGACAAACCGGAGTATAAGGTGAAGCTGAGCGTGTCCTTCTGCTTCTCCAACCGGGTGTCCGTGGTGGAGCATTACCACAACTCCTCCTGGCTGGAGCACGGGGGCTCCCCGGAGAAGGCCATGAAGTCCGCCTTCGTCTCCGCCATCGACGCCTACCTCAAGCAGCAGGGAAAGTACCAGAAAAACGAGGCCAAGATCACCTTCAATGACATCCAGGACGCCCTGGTGCTGGTCTCCAACAACTTTTCCACCCAGACCTCCTACGAAAACCAGACCAAAAAGGCCATCAACAACAAATTCGTCCAGGAGGCCATGACTGACTTCCTCCGCTCCCAGCTGGAGGTCTATTTTATCGAGAACCCCTTCGATGCCCAGAAGATCGCCGAGCAGGTGCTGGTGAACAAGCGCTCCCGGGAGACCGCCGAGCGCACCCGCTTGAACATCAAAAAGAAGCTCACCGGCTCCATGGATATCTCCAACCGGGTGCAGAAGTTCGTCCCCTGCCGCACCAAGGACGTGGAGCGCAGCGAGCTATATATCGTAGAGGGCGACTCGGCTCTGGGCAGCGTCAAGCTGGCCCGGGACGGGGAATTCCAGGCCATCATGCCCATCCGGGGCAAGATTCTCAACTGTCTGAAGGCGGACTACGGCAAGATCTTCAAGAGCGACATCATCACCGACCTGCTGAAAGTGCTGGGCTGCGGCGTGGAGGTCCACGACAAGCGGGCCAAGGATCTGGCCAGCTTTGATATCGCCAACCTGCGTTGGAACAAGATCGTCATCTGTACCGATGCGGATGTGGACGGCTTCCAGATCCGCACCCTGGTGCTCACCATGCTCTACCGCCTGACTCCCACCCTCATCCAGCAGGGCTATGTGTATATTGCGGAATCGCCCCTCTATGAGATCACCTGCAAGGATAAGACCTGGTTTGCCTACTCCGACAAGGAGAAAAACGACATCGTGGCCAACCTGGAGGGGAAGAAGTACGACATCCAGCGCTCCAAGGGCCTGGGTGAGAACGAGCCGGACATGATGTGGCTGACCACCATGAACCCGGCCACCCGCCGTCTCATCAAGGTGATGCCGGAGGACGTGGAGCGCACCGCCCAGGTCTTTGACCTGCTGCTGGGCGACGATCTGGCGGGCCGGAAGAGCCACATCGCGGACAACGGATATAAGTATCTGGAACTGGCGGATATTTCGTAATAAGGAAGGGATCCCATGGCAAAAAAGAAGACCCCTCAGGAGGGAAAGAAATTCGACAACCCCAACGTCATGGGGCTGCACGCCGAAGTGCTGGAGCAGCCCATTACCGAGACGCTGGAACTCAACTACATGCCCTACGCCATGAGCGTCATCGTCTCCCGGGCCATCCCGGAGATCGACGGCTTCAAGCCCTCCCACCGCAAGCTCCTGTACACCATGTACCAGATGAAGCTGCTGGGCGGAGCCCGGACCAAGAGCGCCAACGTGGTGGGGCAGACTATGAAATTAAATCCCCACGGCGACGCGGCCATCTACGACACTATGGTCCGCCTCAGCCGGGGCTATGGGGCGCTGCTGCACCCCTTTGTGGACTCCAAGGGCAACTTCGGTAAGGTGTACTCCCGAGACATGGCCTGGGCGGCCAGCCGGTACACCGAGGTGCGTCTGGACGCCATCTGCGCCGAGCTGTTCCGGGACATCGACCAGGACACGGTGGACTTTGTGGACAACTACGACGGCAAGATGAAGGAGCCCACCCTGCTGCCCACTACCTTTCCCAACGTGCTGGTGAGCGCCAACCAGGGCATCGCCGTGGGTATGGCCAGCAACGTGTGCGGCTTTAACTTGGGAGAGGTATGCGACACCACCATTGCCTATTTGAAGGACCCCAAGTGCGACCTGATGGTCACGCTGAAAGGCCCAGACCTGCCCACCGGCGGCGAGCTGCTCTACGATGAGAAGGCGCTGGGAGAAATTTACCGCACCGGCCGGGGCTCCTTCAAGGTGCGCTCCAAGTGGCGCTATCTGAAAAGCGAAAATCTGATCGAAATTTATGAAATCCCCTACTCCACCACCTCGGAGGCCATTATGGACAAGGTGGCGGAGCTCATCAAGGCGGGCAAAGTCAAGGAGATCGCCGACATGCGGGACGAGACCGACCTGTCCGGCCTGAAGCTGACCATCGACCTGAAGCGGGGTACCGACCCGGACAAGCTGATGGCCAAGCTGTTCCGCTCCACCCCTTTGATGGACTCTCAGTCCTGCAACTTCAACATCCTCATTGCGGGCATGCCCCGGGTGATGGGAGTGCGGGAAATTCTGGAGGAGTGGACCGCCTGGCGTATGGACTGCGTGCGCCGGAGGGTGTACTATGAGATGAAGAAGAAGCAGGACAAGCTGCACCTGCTCAAGGGCCTGCGGCGCATCCTGCTGGACATCGACCGGGCCATCCGCATCATCCGAGAGACGGAGGAGGACGCGGAGGTGGTGCCCAACCTGATGATCGGGTTCGGCATTGACCAGATCCAGGCCGAGTATGTGGCCGACATCCGCCTGCGCAACATCAACAAGGAGTATATCCTCAAGCGCACCCAGGAGGTGGACGCCCTGGAGGGGGAGATCGCCGACCTGGAGGCCACAGTAAACGACCCCAAGCGCATCCGCAAGATCATCACCAAGGAGCTTACCGAGGTGAAGAAGAAGTACGCCCAGCCCCGGCGCACCGACATTGTCTACGAGCATATGCTGGACGAGGTACCGGAGGAGGACGAGACCCCGGATTACCCGGTCAATCTGTTCCTGTCCCGGGAGGGGTATCTGAAAAAAATCACTCCCCAGTCCCTGCGTATGGCCAGCGACCAGAAGTACAAGGAGGGAGACGGTCCCTTCCTCCAGTGGGAGGCCACCAACCGGGATGAGCTGCTGGTGTTTACCGACAAGCAGCAGTGCTACAAGACCCGCCTGAGCGAGTTTGATGACAGCAAGGCCAGCGTGCTGGGCGACTACCTGCCCACCAAGCTGGCCATGGAGGCGGAGGAGCGGGTGCTGTGGGCCTGCATTCCCGGCGACTACTCGGGACAGCTGCTGTTCTTCTTTGAAAACGGCAAGGCGGCCCGAGTGGAGCTGTCCGCCTACCAGACCCAGACCCGGCGGAAAAAACTCACCGGGGCCTACTCGGACAAGTCGCCCCTGGTGACCGCCCTGCTGCTGCGGGAGGACCTGGAGGTGGCGGTCTACTCCAGCGACGGCCGGTGTCTCATCTTCCACACCGCCGCCCTGGCCCCCAAGACCACCCGCACCACCCAGGGCGTCAATGTGATGGCCCTCAAACCCAAACGAGTGGTGACCGACGCCAAGCCCCTGGCGGATACCCCCATTGTCAATCTGTCCCGCTACCGGGCCAAGAGCCTGCCCATTGCCGGCGCCCTGCTGCGGGAAGAGGACCGGGGAGAGCAGCAGATGTCGCTGCTGGACCCGGAAGAAACAAAATAAATTTATGTTTGTGTGTAAGAAGGAACGAGGAGGTTTTCTATGAGTAAGGTAACGGTAAAGAAGACTGCGGAGGCCTATTTTTGGATCACCGTGGGCTCGATTTTGTATGGCTTTGTCTTTGACTGGTTCTATACCCCCAACCTGATCGGTTACGGCGGCATCACCGGTATCGGCCAGGTGGTCAACGCCTATCTGCCCTTTATCCCCATCGGTATGTTTGTGTTTGTCATCAACATCCCTCTGTTCATCCTGGGGTGGAAGTATATCGGCGGCCATCTGCTGATTACCTCCCTGTACTCCATGGTGGTCTCCTCAGTGGCGGTGGACGCCTTTGCCATGGTCATTGACTTCCAGCCCATGGACCAGACCCTGGCGGCCATCTGCGGCGGCGCCGCCATCGGATTCTCCCTGGGCCTGATCTTTGCCAAGGGCGCCACCACCGGCGGCACCGACCTGGTGGCCCGGCTGGTGAAGCTGAAGATGCCCTGGATGCCCATGGGCAAGATGCTGCTGATCATCGATATGGCGGTTGTGGTGCTGGTGGCCATTGCCTTCGGCAATCTGACCACCGCCCTGTACGGCTTTATTGCCCAGGTGGCCTGCGCCTATGTCACCGACATGGTGCTCTACGGCATGGACACCGCCAAGGTAGCCTATATCATCAGCGACCGGGCCCAGGCCATCTCTGATGTGATCGTGCGGGACCTGGACCGGGGTGTGACTGTGCTGCGGGGCGAGGGCGCCTACTCCGGTTCGGAGAAGCGGGTGCTCATGTGCGCCTTTAAGCAGAAGGAGATCGTAGACCTGAAGGAAATGATCTTTGAGATCGACAAGAAGGCCTTCATCATTGTCTGCAACGCCCACGAGGTGACGGGCAACGGATTTAAGACCTACCGTAAGGACGAGGTATAAAAAAGACAGGGGCACAGCCCCGGAGAGGAGCGGCAATTATGGCAGACATGGAAGTTTTGAGAAAAAATCTGGAGGAGCGGGGCTTTCAGACCAGCTACTTCGCCACCGCCAAGGAGGCGGCGGACTATCTGGATGCTCAGATCGACAAAACAACGGTAGGCATCGGCGGCTCCATGACCATTCAGTCCATGGGCCTGTTTGACCGCCTGGCCCAGCACAATGAGGTGATCTGGCACTGGGAGGGGGGCGAACTGCGCCGGGCTCTGGTGGCCGACGTGTACCTCACCTCGGTCAACGGTCTGGCGGAAACCGGAGAGATTGTCAACATTGACGGCAACTGCAACCGGGTGGCTGCCTCCATGTTCGGCCCCAAGCGGGTGTACTATGTGGTGGGCTGCAACAAGATCGAGCCCGACTTTGAAAAGGCGCTGTGGCGGGCCCGGAATATTGCCGCCCCCAAGAACGCCCAGCGGCTGGGGAAGAAGACCCCTTGTGCCGCCAAGGCGGACCGCTGCTACGACTGCAAGAGTCCGGAGCGCATCTGCCGGGGCCTGAGCGTGCTGTGGAGAAAACCCACCGGCTTTGAGCAGGCGGAAGTGGTGCTGATCGGAGAAGAATTGGGGCTGTAACCGGGCGGAGCAGGTGAGAGGAGGAGTCCTGGATGGGCAAGAAGATAATCGGGATCGGGTTGGCTGCCCTGCTGCTGCTGAGCACAGGGTGTGCCTCCATGCTTAACCGGGACTACTCCTACGTGGCTCCCCACAGCGCCACCCCGGTGGCGGAGGGGGACTCCAACACCATGCGGGTGGAGAACTACCAGGAACTGGTCAATGCTCTCATCTATCTGGTGAACCAGGGGGAGGAGAGCGGCTCCATCCGCTACTCGGGAGAAGAGGCGGATTTTAAAAAGCTGCTGGACGAGGCCTGTCTGGAGGTGACCAAGGAGGACCCTCTGGGTGCCTACGCCGTGGACTACATCAAATACAGCGTGCTCTCCATCGTGGGCAGCTATGAGGCCGACGTACAGATTACTTATCGCCGTACCCGGGAGCAGGTGTCCTCCATCGTGGACGCCACTGGCGCTGCCGCCATCCGCAGCGAGCTCAGCCGGGCCCTGTCTGCCTTTTCCACGGAGGTGGTGCTGCGCATCAGCTACTTTGAAGAGGACGAGTCCTATATCCAGCAGCTGGTACGGGAGGCCTATCTCTCTAATCCCGCCGCGGCCCTGGATTTTCCCGACGCCCAGGTGGCCATGTATCCGGACAGCGGACAGCAGCGGATCGTAGAGGTCACTCTGACCTACCACCAGTCCCTGCAGACTCTGGAGAGCCGGCGCAACTCCTTGGCTCGGGAGGCGGAGCGGCTGTGCCAGCCTCTGGAGACACTGACCAACACCCGGGAGAAGCTGGCCGGGATCATCCGTGCCCTGCAATCTGCGGGCGTCTATTCCGCCCAGGGAGGAAGTACGGCTTATGACGCGCTGCTGGGGGACGGCGGGGACAGCCAGGGCGCAGCGCTGGCCTTCTGCCTGCTGTGCCGCCAGGTAGGAATCACCTGCTCTGTGGTGGACGGACAGAAAAACGGGGAGAGCCACTTCTGGAATGTGGTGCAGACGGCTTCCGGCTACCGCCATGTGGATCTGAGCCGAAGCGGCAGTGTGACCTATGATCTGGATCATACCATGACCGAGCAGGGCTATGTATGGGACACCCAGCAGGTGCCTGCGTGCAGCTGAAAAGGGCCTGAAAATAATTTTAAAACTTTTGGGAAACTAGTTGACATCGGTAAAAATTCTGTTATAATACCGATTGTCGCTTGCGAGTGTAGCTCATCTGGTAGAGCGCCACCTTGCCAAGGTGGAGGTAGCGAGTTCGAGCCTCGTCACTCGCTCCAAAAAGAAGGACACGACAAAGTCGTGTCCTTCTTTTTGAATTTGACCTGTTCGAGACCTACTCCTGGATCTCAATGGCCTGGACGGGGCAGCTCTCCGCGGCCTCCCGTGCCGGAGCCTCCTGCTCGGGAAAGATCTCATCCCGGGCGGCGGCCACCCCCTCCTCGGTCATGAGGAACACATTGCCGCACATATTCACGCACAGGCCGCAGCCGATACAGTTCTCATTGACGTGGACGGTCAAGGCAAACACCTCCTTACCCATAGTCTGAGGGTAGTATTTCCTCCAAAACGGCTTCCATACGGGCCTCTGGAGAAAATAGACAGAAACACCGGAAAAATGAGAGAAAATCTGTGCTTGACGGGGCCTTGACAACATGGTATAATTCCAAATTGCGGTGGTAGGGGCAGTCCGCCCTTTTACCCGATGAAACGCCCCCGGCAGCGGGGGAGAGGAGGGCACCGAAATGATCGAGCAGCTTAAGCAGGAAAACAAGGTGGTGGGCGCCAAGCAGACCCGCCGGGCCTTGAAAGACCACCGGGCCAAACGTGTGTATATGGCCCAGGACGCCGATCCCCGTATTCTGCAGCCTCTGGTTCAGGAGGCGGTGCGTCAGCAGGTTCCCCTGGAACAGGTGAGCACCATGAAGGCGCTGGGAGAGGCCTGCGGAATCGCCGTGGGCGCGGCCATTGCCGCCCTGGTTTGACCGCAGCAAACTTTTTTGGTTTTAACAGAATAAGGTCCCCCTTATTTTGTTAAAATAAATACCATGTCCCACAAGGGACAGATCTCAGGAAAGGAGGAAAATCATGCCTACTTTTAATCAGCTGGTTCGCAAGGGCCGCGAGCAGGTGACCTACAAGTCCACTTCTCCCGCCCTCCAGCACGGCCTGAACACCCTGAAGAATCGCCAGACCGATCTGCCTTCTCCCCAGAAGAGAGGTGTCTGCACCGCCGTTCGTACTTCTACTCCTAAGAAGCCGAACTCCGCTCTGCGTAAGATCGCCCGTGTGCGTCTGACCAACGGTTACGAAGTCACTGCTTACATCCCCGGTATCGGCCACAATCTGCAGGAGCACTCTGTGGTTATGATCCGTGGCGGCCGTGTTAAGGACCTTCCTGGTGTCCGTTACCACATTATCCGTGGTACTCTGGATGCTCAGGGCGTCAACGGTCGTATGCAGGCTCGTTCCAAGTACGGCGCCAAGAAGCCCAAGGCTGCAAAGAAGAAGTAATTTCAACTTCAGCGGCAAATTTCTGCCCTGTCGTTTATCTATATAATAATATATATTTGTGGATAGACCTCGGGGCGCTGCGGATGCAATTTGCGTTCGAGTACCTGTGATACCATTTTTTAATGAAGGAGGGAAGAACGTGCCCAGAAGAGGTAATGTTCCCAAAAGAGAAATTTTGCCTGATCCTATGTACAACAGCGTCCTGGTGACCAAGCTCATCAACGGTGTTATGCTGGACGGCAAGAAGGGTGTTGCTCAGAAGGTGGTGTATGATGCCTTTGACATCATCAAGGAGAAGTCCGGCAAGGAGCCCCTTGACGCTTTCACCGAAGCCATGAACAACATCATGCCCGCTCTGGAGGTCAAGGCTCGTCGTGTGGGTGGCGCGACCTATCAGGTCCCCATTGAAGTGCGGCCTGCCCGCCGCCAGACCCTGGCCCTGCGCTGGCTGGTTGATTATTCCCGCAAGCGCAGCGAGAAGACCATGAAAGAGCGCCTTGCAGGCGAGATCATGGATGCATGCAATAACCTTGGTGCTGCAGTTAAGAAGCGCGAGGATATGCACAAGAACGCCGAGGCCAACAAGGCCTTTGCCCATTTCCGTTGGTAATCCTGTCAGGAGTGTCAGATGCCCAGAAAATATTCACTTGAAAGAACCAGAAATATTGGTATCATGGCTCACATTGATGCCGGTAAAACTACTACCACCGAGCGTATCCTGTTTTACACCGGCGTCAATTACAAGATAGGTGAGACCCACGAGGGTACCGCCACCATGGACTGGATGGAGCAGGAGCAGGAGAGAGGCATAACCATCACCTCCGCCGCTACCACCTGTTTCTGGCGGGATACCCGTATAAACATTATAGATACTCCGGGCCACGTTGACTTCACCGTTGAGGTGGAGCGCTCCCTGCGTGTGCTGGACGGCAGTGTGACCGTCCTGTGCGCCAAGGGCGGCGTGGAGCCCCAGTCCGAAACCGTGTGGAGACAGGCCGACCACTACCATGTTCCCCGCATGATATACGTCAATAAGATGGATATCATGGGCGCAGATTTCTACAATGTGCTGAACATGATTCATGAGCGTCTCAAGTGCAACGCCGTCCCCATTCAGCTGCCTATCGGCAAGGAAGACAGCTTCCGCGGTATAGTGGACCTGGTGGAGATGAATGCCCAGGTGTTCTATGACGATCTCGGCAAGGACATGCGTACCGAGGAGATACCCGAGGATATGCGTGACCTGGCTGCAGAGTACCGCGACAAGCTGCTGGAGGCCGTTTCCGACTTCGATGAAGAGATCATGGAGATGTACCTTGAAGGCGAGGATGTCCCCGCCGACAAGATAAAAGCCGCT
>CALWYB010000058.1 GCA_944385665.1 uncultured Oscillospiraceae bacterium | reverse complement strand
GCCGTCGGCCTGGAGGTTGTTCTCCAGGAAGGCGATGAGCATACGGGGAGGAGCCACCACGGTGTTGTTCAGGGTGTGGGGCAGGTAGGTGCCCTTCTCGCCCTTGACGCGCATTTTCAGGCGGCGGGCCTGGGCGTCGCCCAGGTTGGAGCAGGAGCAGACCTCGAAGTACTTCTTCTGGCGGGGAGACCAGGCCTCAATGTCGCAGGACTTCACCTTCAGGTCGGCCAGGTCGCCGGAGCAGCACTCCAGCTGACGCACGGGGATGTCCATGGACCGGAACAGCTCCACGGAGTACTTCCACATCTGCTCGTACCACTTCATGGAGTCCTCAGGCTTACAGACCACCACCATCTCCTGCTTCTCAAACTGGTGGATGCGGTACACGCCCCGCTCCTCAATGCCGTGGGCGCCCTTCTCCTTGCGGAAGCAGGGGGAGTAGGAGGTGAGGGTCTGGGGCAGCTTGTCCTCAGGGATGATCTGGTCGATGAACTTGCCGATCATGGAGTGCTCGGAGGTGCCGATGAGGTAGAGGTCCTCGCCCTCGATCTTGTACATCATGGCGTCCATCTCGGTCTGGGACATGACGCCCTCCACCACGTTGCCGTGGATCATGAAGGGGGGCACGCAGAAGGTGAAGCCCTTGTTGATCATAAAGTCCCGGGCGTAGGCCAGCACCGCCTCGTGGAGGCGGGCGATGTCGCCCATGAGATAGTAGAAGCCGTTGCCGGAGACACGGCCGGCGGAGTCCATGTCAATGCCGTCAAAGGACTCCATGATCTGGGTGTGGTAGGGGATCTCAAAGTCGGGCACCACAGGCTCGCCGAAGCGCTGGACCTCCACGTTGCAGGAGTCGTCGGGGCCGATGGGCACGGAGGGGTCGATGATGTTGGGGATCTGGAGCATGATGTGGCGGATCTTCTGGGCCAGATCGGTCTCCTGGGCCTCCAGCTCGGCCAGACGGTCGGCGTTGGCCTTCACCTTGGCCTTGGCCTCCTCGGCCTCCTGGAGCTTGGAGGGGTCCTTTTTGGCCTGACCCATCAGGATGCCCACCTGCTTGCTGAGGGCGTTGCGCTGGGTGCGCAGCTCCTGGGCCTCCGCGATGGCGGCACGGTTCTGGCTGTCCAGCTCCAGCACCTCGTCCACCAGGGGCAGCTTCTGGTCCTGGAACTTCTTCTTGATGTTTTCCTTTACCACGTCGGGATTTTCCCGGACAAACTTAATATCCAGCATGGTCTGTTCCTCCAATATTTGATGTGATAATGTTTTTGTATTGTTTCACGTGAAACCTACTTTTCTTGAAAAGAAAAGTAGGCTCCGCTTTCTTGAAAGAAAGCTTGGCAAAGAACTTTCTGGGAAGCTTCGCTTCCCTTCTGCGCCCGTAGGGGAGGGGGGAGGTGGAATGCCCCGTTCCCTCGCCTGTTTGACTGACCAGCTGCCCTGGCTTTGCCCAGGTAGGCGGTGTTAAGTCAGCGCAATGGGTTCTAAACTTTGCACAGGCAGGGGCCAGTGTCCCCGAGGCAAGAAGGGGGAGCTGTTCTGATTTTGCCCGCCGGAAGGTCCGATTAACCTCCCAGGAGGGCGTCCCCCGTAAATGGGGGTCCGGGGCGTGGGGCGACTTGGAACACTCGCCTTTGGCGAAGTGTTCCTCGGAGCTTCACCCCCGGCGGTTCTTTGGTTCCTTTCTGTCCGCACAGAAAGGAACACCCGTTCTCAAAAAGAGAAGAAGGAGTTTATTCACATTCCAGCTTAACAATGTGGAAAATCAATACACCGCGTCGTAGATCTCCTGATACCGGTCGGCAGGGGAGAACCGCCCGTTGTCGGTCACGGTTTCATCGGGCAGCGCGGCGGCCAGCTCCGATCCCATCTGGTCAATGAGGCTGCGGCACAGGCTGTACTTCCCCAGCACAAAGGCCTCGTTGATCTGCCAGAACCAGCCCATCGCTTCCACCGCTTGGGTGTTCTGCTGCTGGTTGGAGGACAGGGTGTTGTTTTCCTCGGTAAGCCGCTTGTTCTCCGCTTCCAGATCGTTGATCTGCTGGATCATATCCATGTTCTCCTCGTAGATGTCCTGGGCGGTCTGAGCGTTGCTCAGCGATTCACGCAGGCCGGACACAGACTGGTTCAGACTGTCCACCACCTGCTGATTCTGCCGCCGCTCCATCATAAAGGTGAGCAGCATCAGCACAAAGGCGGCGGCAAACAGGATGGTGATGTATTTGAACACCGACCTCTGACGCTTCTCCTTGGTATCCGGCGGGACATAGGCGGGCGCTTTCTTGTGCTCCTGCTTCTCCGCAGTCTTGGGTGTCTCCTCCGGGGTAGGGGAGGGGGTGTGTTCCTCGTTACTCATAGTGGGCTGCCTCCTCTCCGTGGAGCGTATTCAGGAGGCCAAGTAGCGCCTCCAGATCCTCGGGGTTGTAGTATTCCAGTTGAATTTTGCCCTTTTTTCCGTGGTGGGAGATGGTTACCTTCCGGCCCAGATTGCTGGACAGGGACTTCTCCAGCTCCCCCAGATACAGGGCGATCTCATCGTTGGCGGCCTTTTTCTCCGCCGGCTGCTTCTGCAAGGCTTTCACCAGGTTCTCGGTCTGCCGCACCGACAGGCCGTGGGCCACCACCTGTTTGGCGGCCTCCCGCTGCAAGGCCTGGGTGGGTGCGCCCAGAATGGCCCGGGCATGTCCGGCGGACAGGGTGCCGTCCTCCACCAGCTTCAGAATATCCTCGGGGAGGGACAGCAGCCGCAGAGTGTTGGCGATGGCGGGCCGGGACTTGCCCATCTCCTCCGCCACCTGCTCCTGGGTCATGCCGTACTCATCCATGAGCACCTGATAGCCCCGGGCCTCTTCTGCCGGGTTCAGGTCCTCCCGCTGGAGGTTTTCAATGAGACCCAGCTCCATCACCTTCCGGTCGTCCGCCTCGATGATGACGGCGGGCACCTCGGTGAGACCGGCCTGCTTGGCCGCACGCCACCGCCGCTCGCCGGCGATGATCTGGTAGTAGCCGGAGGCCAGCCGCCGCACGGTGAGGGGCTGGATGATGCCGTGGATGCGGATGGACTCGGCCAGATCGGTGAGGCTCTCCGGGTCAAACCGCTTCCGGGGCTGGTTCAGGCCCGGCTCCACCTGGGAGATGGGCAGGGAGACGGAACCTTCTCCCTGGGCGGGCAGCTCTGGGTCGCCCAACAGGGCGTTGAGTCCCCGGCCCAGTCCCAGATCGGTCTTTCGTTTTGCCATGGTACACCTTCCTTTCTCATAAGAAAGGGCTGGGCCAACAAAACAAAGATTGGTTCAGCGCTTTCTGTATTCTGTTTCTTGGGGCGGAGTGTCCGTCCCACAGGGGAGAGGGGTCAGCCCACTTCGGCGGACATCTCCTCTGCCAGCGCCCGGTAGGCCTCGGCGCCCCGGGAGTAGGGGTCGTAGTCGGTCACCGGCTTGCCGTGGCTGGGCGCCTCGCTGAGCCGCACATTCCGGGGAATGACGGTGGCGTACACCTGGCCGGGGAAGTGGCGCTTCACTTCCTCCGCCACCTGGAGGGACAGGTTGGTGCGGCTGTCAAACATGGTGAGCAGCACGCCCTCCAGGGACAGGGTGGGGTTCAGCCCCCGCTTCACCAGCCGCACCGTGGACAGCAGGTCGCTCAGGCCCTCCAGGGCGTAGTATTCGCACTGGACGGGGACAATGAGGGAGTGGGCCGCGCACAGGGCGTTGACGGTGAGCAGCTCCAGGGAAGGGGGGCAGTCGATGAAGATGTAGTCGTAGTTCTCAGCCAGGCTGTCCAGCGCCTTTTTCAGCAGGTGCTCCCGGTCGGGAATGGCGATCATCTCGATGCCGGCGCCGGCCAGCGCCTTGTTGGAGGGGATCACGTCCCCGTACTTGGTGGAGACCACCGCCTTTTTGGGCTCCGCCCCGTTGATGAGCACGTCGTACACATTGGGGGAGGCGGTGTTTTTATCCACACCCATCCCCGATGTGGCGTTGGCCTGGGGATCGAAGTCGCACAGCAGCACCCGTTTGCCCAGGGCCTTCAGGGCGGCGGTGATGTTTACGGTGGTAGTGGTTTTGCCCACGCCGCCTTTCTGGTTTACAATGGCAATGATTCTGGCCATTCGGTTACCTCCTGACGGAAAATAGAGGCCATCACATCCCTACCTTATAATATAGAAAAGGGGTGGTGTGATTCCAGAGTTCCATTATAACAACCGCGGCTCCCACTTTCAAGCTGTTTGCCTGCATTTCTCTTGGGCAAACCAACGATTCCATGTTTCACGTGAAACAGCGGCCAAAAAGGCGGCATAGTTTGTTCCACGTGAAACAAAGACCATCGCCCTGTTTTCAGTGTTCCACGTGGAACATAAAAAATCCGGCGGGGATGTTTCACGTGAAACATCCCCGCCGGACCGCTTAGCCTATCGCCGGGCAGGGGACCGGGGGATGCGGATGGTGAGGCAGATCTCCTCCTCGCCGTCCTCCCGCTGGCACTGAGCGTTTACCCCTGCCGTCCGCATGAGAGCCAGCCCCCGCTGGACCGTGTTCAAGAACAGGCGCACGTCCTTCACGATAAAGGTGCGCCGGGGCTTTCGGGGCGGCTGGTCCGGCGGGGGAGGAAGGAGGAGGGTCTCCACCAACGCCTCCGTCTGGGCCACCGTCAGCTGCTGCTCCACCAACCTCCGGGCGGCTTGCTCCTGTAAAGCCGGGTCGTCCAGCCGGAGCAGCGCCCGGGCGTGGCGCTCGGAAGCCCCTCCGTCCCGCAGAATCTCCAGCACCTCCCGGGGCAGCTTCAGCAGCCGCAGCTTGTTGGCCACCGCCGACTGGCTCTTGCCGATCCGCTTGGCCGCCTCTTCCTGGGACAGGTGGTAGGTGGAGATCAGCTTGTCCAGGGCCAGGGCCTCCTCCCAGAAGTCCAGGTCCTTCCGCTGTAAATTTTCCACCAGAGCCAGCAGGGAGGAGCGCTGGCTGTCGATCTGAAGGGCCAGACAGGGCACCTCCTTCAGCCCCGCCAGCTTACACGCCCGCAGCCGCCGCTCCCCGGCTACCAGCTCCCAACCGTAGTCCATCCGCCGCACCGTCAGCGGCTGGAGCAGCCCCAGGGCCTGGATGGACTTGGCCAGCTCCTCCAGATCCGCCTGAGCAAACACCCGGCGGGGTTGATCCGGATTAGGAAAAATGTCGTCCACAGGCAAGAACAGCACCCGGGTGCTGTCCAGCATCCCTTTCTTCCGCAGCAGCTGCATGATACGCCCTCCTGTTCCGGGAAATGATTTCACCCTTAGTTTACCATATTTTGGAATATAAAAGGGCGAAGGCCGTCGAGGTCCAAAAATTCTTTTTTCCCGGGAAAAGAATGAAGGGAGGGTAGAAAAATGCAGAATGCGGGAATTTCATAGGAGCCATGAAAAAGGAGATCAGAGTGGGAGAATGGGGCGCAGAGAAAAAATTATTCCACAAAAACGGGAAAAACGGTTGAGAAAACCGGTGGAAATGTGTATACTGAGAGAGTAAGAGGACGCCCTGCAAAAATGCAGGGCAAGGGAAGGAAACTATGCGTTTGTAAGAAAACGGAAGGAGAGAGTGGCATGACGAGCAAGAAAAAACTGCCCCTGGCGTTTTGGATCTTCATCGGTCTGGCCGTAGGCGTGGTAGTAGGTTTGATCCTCATGCCCATGCCGGACGGCGCCGGCGTGGACATCGCGAAAAACTACATCAAGCCCTGGGGCGATATCTTCCTCAACCTGTTGAAATTTGTGGTAGTACCCATTGTTCTGTTCTCCATTGCCTCCGGCGTGATCTCCATGAAGGACATCAGCAAGGTGGGGGCCATCGGCGGCAAGACCATTGTCTATTACATGTGTACCACCGCCTTTGCCGTGGTGCTGGCCCTGATCCTGGCCAACATCGCCACCGGCATCGGCCTGTTCCACGCCCTGGACACCACCGACCTCAGCTACACCCCGCCGGAGGGGCAGAGCTTCATGCAGGTCATCGTCAATATCTTCCCCTCCAATGCGGTGCAGCCTCTGGCCGACGCCACCATGCTCCAGGTCATTGTGATCTCCCTGTTCCTGGGCTTTGGCGTGCTGCTGGCGGGGGAGAAGGGCCTGGTGGCCGCCCAGGTCATTGACAGCTTCAATGAGGTGTTCATGAAGATCATGGACCTCATCATCAAACTGTCTCCCATCGGCGTGGCATGCCTCATCTGCCCGGTGGTGGCGGAAAACGGACCGATGATCCTCCGGGATCTGGTGGCGGTGCTGGCTCTGGCCTATGTGGGCTATATTCTCCACGCACTGATCGTCTATTCCTCCACCGTGAAGCTGCTGGGCGGCATGTCCCCGCTGGCCTTCTTTAAGGGTATGGCTCCGGCCATGATGATGGCCTTCTCCTCCGCCTCCTCCGTGGGCGCCCTGCCCTTTAACCTGGAGTGCACCGAGCGCCTGGGCGCCCGCCGGGAAGTGGCCTCCTTTGTGCTGCCTCTGGGCGCCACCATCAACATGGACGGCACCGCCATCTATCAGGGCGTGTGCGCCGTGTTTATCGCCACGGCCTACGGAGTGAATCTGTCTCTGGGTGACATGGTCACCATCGTCCTCACCGCTACCCTGGCCTCCATCGGCACCGCCGGCGTGCCCGGCGCGGGCATGGTCATGCTCACCATGGTGCTCCAGAGCGTGGGCCTGCCGGTGGAGGGCATCGCCCTGGTGGCCGGCATTGACCGGGTCTTCGATATGGGCCGTACCACCGTCAACATCACCGGCGACGCCGCCTGTACCCTCATTGTGTCCCGCATGGAGGACCGCAAGGAGGCACGCACCCGCGCCGCCCGGGGCTAACTTTTTTCGGAGAAAAAAGTTAGCAAAAAAGCTTTCTGCGAAACTTCGTTTCGCCTCTGCGCCCGTAGGGAAGCAAGGGCGGAGAAACAGACCTTGGTTGCTCGCCTGAGCGTACATTAAACAAAAGAAAACGGATGGCGGATTATTCCGCCATCCGTTTTTCATATTTTTTCAGCAAATCTTCAATTGCTTCGTCCATCAGCCGGGATTTTGGAATTCTGGTTTCTTCGGCCAGGCGGTTAAAATCCCGCATCAGTTCGTTTTTCAGAGAAGAAGTAAACCGAGTGCGGTTTACCAGCAGCGCCTCCGCCATACTTCCACCACCTTGCATCAAATTGCACCTCCTAGTGTATCCAACTGGATTCGGAAAAACAAGTGATTGCATCTTGCACTAGTTAGTGTATAATAGTGCAAGGAGGTGTTAATATGCAGGATATAAAACGCTGTAAAATTACAGTGAAACTGGACGATAAAACAGCCCATGCTTTGGCCTACATCGCCCGTTGGGAGCATTGCACCGTGGAAGAATTGGTGGAACAATATGTGGAAAAAAGTTTAAAAGAAATGCCGGATGGATAGGGGACCACCGGCCCCTACGAAAAGGTTCCCGACTGTGCGCGTAGGGGCGGATGTCTCATCCGCCCGGGACAACTGCCCAGCCGCCCTGGTTTTGCCAGAGTAGGCGGCGTGATTTCAGCGCAAAATCTTCTAAATTTTGGATTGGGCAGGGCCCAGTGGCCCGGCGGCAAGAAGAACCAGCCACTCAAATTTTGCCCGCCGGACGCGATTGCTCAACGCTCAGGAAGGCGTCCCCCGTAACATAGGGGTCCGGGGACAAGCCGCCTATGAGCGCCCGCTGCGCGAAGGCGCTCATCGAAGGCGGTCCCCGGCGGCGTTTTGGTTACTTTGCCGCCGCGGGCAAAGTAACATCGTCCCCCTAAATATAAAAAAGAGAAGCCCGGGCATTCCCGGGCTTCTCTCATAGACAGAGGAAAGAAACTTACTCCACCGCCACGGCGTGCTGCCGCACCATGTACAGGGGGTCCAGTACATCGGCGGAGATCCAGTAGAAGTAGTCGTGGTAGCGGTCATTGATGTTGTAGGGGTCGGCGATGTAATACATCTGGGTGGTGGAGTCATAGCCGCACACCAGCACCGCGTGGTTGTTGCGCAGCAGCCGCTGAGTGGTGCCCTCAATGTTGAAGTTGCGATAGTAGGGCTGCTTCCAGTACAGGGTGACGTAGATGACCACCGGGTTGCCCAGCAGCACTTCCTCCCGCAGCTCCTCTACCGACTTGCCGGAGAAGTCCACCACGTTGCCGTACTGACGGCCGTAGGCCGCCAGAGGGGCGGGGTAGATGGTGGTGCGCAGGGTCTCGCTGGGCACGTAGGGGGAGCCCACAAAGCCCTTGGCGGGGTTGGAGGAGGTCTTGGGCATGTCGGCCAGGAACTGGTCCAGGGTGACGCCCTGGGCGTAGCCCTTGGCTTTCAGGCCCATCAGCAGGGAGGTGGGCTCACAGCCCACCCAGGCCTGAGAGGGGTAGACCTGGCTGATGTAGGGGGTGGGGATGACGGTGCACACCGGCAGGGGGTCAAACTGTACATCGGTCATCAGGGGGTAGCCCGACAGATTCAGCAGCAGCACGGAATACTCCGCCCGGGTGATGGAGTCGTCGGGGTGATAGCACCCGTCCTCCCGGCCGGAGACCAGTCCCATCTGGTGCAGGTAGTTGACGGCCTCCTCCTCCGGCCGTCCGGCCATGTCGTAGAAGGGGGTCACGTTGGAGGGCAGGGAGAAGAAGGTCAGCTGGTCGGGCCAGCGCCGGATGCTGTTGTACAGCAGCATGGCCGCCTCGCCCCGGGTCAGGTTCTGGAAGGGGCGAAACAGGGTGGTGCCGTCCTGAGGCAGGACGCCGTTGACCTCCAGGGTGAGGATCTTGTCCTTGGCCCAGCTGTCATCCAGGTCGGTATAGATGGGCAGCACGGGCTCCTCCGCGGGGAGCGTCTCCTCCGGGCTCTCCTGTTCGGAGCCATTGTCCGAGTCGGTGGGGCGCTGGAGAGACTCCAGATACTCCTTCCAATCGTCCAGCACCTGCTGGGGAATCTCCTCGTCGCCCTGGGGCAGACTGGTCTGGGCTCCCCCCACCTGGGGCGTGTCGTCCTGGGAGCTGTCGCCAAAGACGGGCAGGTCGGTGGTCTGGAAATCCACACCCTTCTGGGCCAGCAGATTGTAAATGAGGCCCGCCGCCTCCTGGCGGCTCACCGGCTGGTCCGGGCGGAAGGTGTGGTCGGAATAGCCGGCGATGATGCCGTGTTCCATCAGGGTGTATACCTGGGTCTGGGCCCAGTGATGGCGCATATCGTTAGGGGCGGCGGCGAGGGCCGGGGTGACCAGCAGGGACGCCCCCACCGCACCGCACAGAAGGGCGGCGCACAGTCTGGATCGTTTCACATACATCTCTCCTTTACACAAATTCTCCCACACACAGCTTGACATAATCTGACAAAAGCTGATTCTATTCTACTCTGGTTTCCCACATGTGGCAAGGGGCGAGAGGGGAAAAAGCAAGGCGGGAAGGCGGAAAATCATGCCTCAGGAGATGGACAGGCCGTTGAGGATCAGCCGGTTGGCCAGCTGGGCCATCTGCTCCGGCTCCTCCTGGAAGCCACGGCCCATCCAGCCCCGGGCCAGTCCCACCGCTCCCGACACCAGAAAGTCCAGGCAGCAGCCCCACAGCTGCTGGTCCAGGGGGAGAAACAGACCCTTCCAGTCCTCCTGGCACTTCTGGTAGATCAGCTGGTCCAGCCGCCGGAAGAAGGAGTCCTGGGTGCCCTCGTCCAGAAAGGCCAGCCGCAGCACCGGGTCGTCCCGGACAAAGCGGAACACGTCGGTAAGCAAAGGGGTGAGCCCCTTTTGCAGGTCCTGAGGGGAATAGGCGGACAGCAGACTGCTCAGGCGCTGGAACAGCTCCTCCTCCATCTGGTCCAGCAGGTCGAACACGTCCTTATAGTGGGCGTAAAAGGTGCCACGGTTCACGTCGGCCCGCTGGGTGAGCTCCTGCACGGTGATGGAGCGCACGTCCTTCTCCTGCAGCAGCTCCAGCATGGCCTGCTGCAAGCGGGCGCGGGTGCGCCGCACCCGGCGGTCCGGCTGGGAATGGATCATGGTGGTTCCTCCTAAAAAATTCACAGAAACTTTGCACAATTTCCCGACACAATGTGGAAAACTGTCGCGTTTCGGACACGATTGCCCCAATCTGTCCCTTGCGTCTCCTATGGGAACCACTATAATATAAAGTGAGTAAATAATCAACACTTGTTCCTTAATCAACAGGAGGACGGTTATGGCATATATTTCACTGGAGCATGTGGTCAAGCGCTACAAAATGGGGGAGGTCACCATCACGGCGGTGGATGACATCACCTTTGACATTGAAAAAGGGGAGTTTGTCATCATCGTGGGACCCTCCGGGGCGGGCAAAACCACGGTGCTGAATATTCTAGGCGGCATGGATGCCTGCGACGAGGGCACTATCCTGGTGGACGGTAAGGAGATCAGCAAGTGCAACGCCCGCCAGCTCACCACCTACCGCCGCTACGACATCGGCTTTGTCTTTCAGTTCTACAACCTGGTGCAGAACCTCACCGCCCTGGAGAATGTGGAGCTGGCCGCCCAGATCTGCAAAAACCCCCTGGACGCCAAAGACGTGCTGGAGCACGTGGGGCTGGGGCATCGCCTCA
>CALWYB010000057.1 GCA_944385665.1 uncultured Oscillospiraceae bacterium | reverse complement strand
CTTCTCCTACTTCCCCAAGGACAACACCCCCTACTTCCAGGACAACGACGACAACCTGGTGCAGTGGCTGCGCCAGTTCTCCCCCGATCCCCAGGAGCAGTACCTGCGGGGCTTCCTGGGCCGGATGCTCTTCTCCGGCGATGAGGTGTACAAGCCGGTCAAGGTCCTCTCCGGCGGCGAGAAGGTGCGCTGCATGCTCTCCCGGATGATGCTCTCCGGCGCCAACGTGCTCATGCTGGACCAGCCCACCAACCACCTGGATCTGGAGTCCATTGCCGCCCTGAACAAGGGCCTGGAGATGGTCAAGTGCAACGTCCTGGTGGCCTCCCACGACCATCAGCTCATCCAGACCGTGTGTAACCGCATCTTTGACTTCACCTCCGACGGCAAGCTCATCGACCGTATGATGACTTATGACGAGTATCTGGACAGCCAAAAAGCCCAATAATCCCCAATATTCCTTAAAATCCACCGTTTTTTTCGGTGAAGCCGCCCCCTCCGGACTTGTCCGGAGGGTTTTTTTTGACAGAATGGAGAAAATGTTAACACACCATTTGATTTTGGTAAAATCGGTTGACGCGGACGGAATTCTTTCCTATAATGCTATTTGTAAGAAGTTGCGAGTAAAGAGTACAGAGAGGTAGAAATGCCATGGGAGCATCTGTGCCCGGGTCGGCGGGGATCGGCCCGAATGAACTGAATCAGCGAAAACAATGACATGACCTGCGCGCCCTGCCGGCACGTGGGCTATGTCTTTTTTCTTTTTTCCTCGCCTTGCTGGACCGCGGTATGCCTCTGCTCCGCCGTGTTCCGGCATGATTGACCCCAAAGAACGAAAAAATGTTTTGAGAGAGAAAGAGGAGGAATCCTGAAATGCACATGTCAGACTTTCTGGGACTTCTGGGCGGCCTGGCGCTATTCCTGTACGGCATGCAGATGATGAGCTCCGGCCTGGAGGCCGCAGCCGGCAGCCGTATGAAAATGATTCTGGAAAAATTGACTGCCAACCGCTTCCTGGGCGTACTGGTGGGCGCGGCCATCACGGCCGTCATCCAGTCGTCCTCCGCCACCACGGTCATGGTGGTGGGCTTTGTCAACGCAGGCATGATGACCCTGAACCAGGCGGTGTGGATCATCATGGGCGCCAACATCGGCACCACCGTCACCGGCCTGCTCATCGCTTTGGATGTGGGTGAGCTGGCGCCCCTGTTCGCCTTTGTAGGTGTGGCCCTGGTGGTCTTTGTAAAAAAGCCCCAGCTGCAGCACTTCGGCCAGATCCTGGCCGGCCTGGGCGTGCTGTTCATCGGCATGGACATGATGAGCTCCGCCATGTCCCCCCTGCGGGAGTCGGAGTCCTTCATCCGTCTCATGTCCACCTTCTCCAACCCCCTGCTGGGCATCCTGGCCGGCGCCGCCTTCACCGCGGTGATCCAGTCCTCCTCCGCCTCGGTGGGTATCCTCCAGGCCCTGGCCAACAGCGGGGTCATCGGTCTGCCCAGCGCCGTATTCGTCCTGTTCGGCCAGAACATCGGCACCTGCATCACCGCCGTGCTGGCCGCCATCGGCACCAGCCGCAACGCCAAGCGGGCCACCATCATCCACCTGATGTTCAATGTCATCGGCACCTGTATTTTTACCATTCTGTTCCTCCTCTTCCCCATCGCCCACGTGATCGATGGCTCTCTGGTGCTGTCGGGCGGGCTGGGTCAGGCCATTTCCAACCTGATGCCCGCCTCCCACGCCGGACAGATCGCCCTGGTGCACACCAGCTTCAACATCATCACTACCATCATCCTGCTGCCTCTGGGCAACTACCTGGCCAAGGCGACGGTGAAGATCCTCCCCGACCGCCCCGGCGACAACGACGAGCAGCTCCATCTGGAGTACCTCACCCCCATCCAGGTCAGCAGCAAGGACGGCGGCCTGGGCGTGTCCGCCATCTATGTGGACCAGATGCAGCATGAGCTGCGCCGCATGATGGAGATGGCCAAGAGCAACGTGCAGGCCAGCTTTGACTCGGTGCTCAACCGGGACGAGGAGGAGCTGGAGCAGGTGGAAAAGACGGAGGAGTATATCGACTTTCTGAACAAGGAGATTTCCCTCCACGTCTCCCGCCTCATCACCTACGAGACCAACGAAAAGGCCTCCGCCGTGGTCAGCAGCTTCTTTACCATCTCAGGCAACATTGAGCGCATCGGCGACCACGCCGACAATCTGGCCGGCTACACCCGGATGCTCAACAAGCGCAACATCTCCTTTACCGGCGTGGCCCACGAGGAGATCGTAGCCATGCGGAACATCTGCCTGGAGGGCATCAACGATCTGCTCTCCCTTCAGGCAGGAAATATGGATTGGCTGGCTGAGGTATCTGCTTTAGAACAGCGCATTGACGATATGACCAACGACTACCGCCGCAACCACCTGGAGCGCATGCGCAACGGCGAGTGCTCCGACGAGGCCTGTATCCTCTACTCCGAGCTGCTCACTGACTTTGAACGCATTGGCGACCACGTCCTGAACATCGCCCAGGAGATGGCCAAGGTCCAGGAGCACATCTGATTGTTCCATCAAAAATGCCCGTCCAAGTGGACGGGCATTTTTCGTGTCTCATTAACATGGTAAAACGCAAGGGCTGTGGATCGCTCCACAGCCCTTGCTCCGCTCTTATTCAATTCCCTTTGCAGCTCATCAGGGAAGGCTTACAGGCTCAGGGCCTCCTTGACCTTGGAGATGATCAGCTCCGCGATGTCACGGGAGGCGTCGGTGGACTGAGCGCCCAGGTGGGGAGTGACGATGAAGTTGTCGCACTCGAACAGGGGGGAGTCGAAGGAGGCGCCCTCGGTGAGGCCGCCGGCGGCCAGCTCGTTCTCCATGACGTCGGAGGCATAGCCGCCGATGGTGCCGGCCTTCAGGGCCTCATACATGTCCTTCTCGTTGACGATGCCGCCGCGAGCCATGTTCAGAACCACCGCGTCATCCTTCATCTCGGAGATGGACTTGGCGTTGAAGAGGTTCTTGGTCTCGGGGGTCAGAGGCATGTGGATGGTGACGAAGTCAGAGGTCTTGAGCACGTCGTCGATGCTCATGCTGGTGGCCTGCTGCTCCTCAAACACATGGGCGGGCAGGTAGGGGTCGTAAGCCACGATCTTCATCTTGAAGGCGCGGCCCAGCTCGCCCACCCGCTGGCCGATGCGGCCGAAGCCCAGGATGCCCAGGGTCTTGCCCCGCAGCTCACGGCCCACGAACTTATACTTGTCCCAGTTCTTGTTCACCTTCACGTCGTAGTTGGCGGGGATGGTGTGGCGGGACAGGTCCAGCATCTTGGAGAAGGTCAGCTCGGCCACGGCGTTGGCGTTCATGCCGGGGGCGTTGAACACCTGGATACCCTTGGCCTTGGCGGTATCCATATCGATGTGGTTGAGGCCCACGGAGCAAACACCGATGACCTTCAGATTCTTGGCGGCGTCCAGAATCTCCTTGTTGATGGCGGGGTCCACCCGCATGATCAGCACATCATACTCGGGGATCAGCTTGGTCAGCTCCTCCTGGGTGGGCAGCATGTGGGTGTCCACCTGCATGTATTTGCTGAATTCCTCCGCAATGGAGCTGTGGACGGCGTCAATGATCAGGCACTTCATAGCAAACAATCTTCCTTTCTCAATGTTTGATCTTGCACTTATTTTGACAGGGATTGTCCAATGCGAACTTGGTTTGTAAATGCGATTTTGCATTCTATTTTTGAATGCTTTTGGGGTATCAGACAGGGAAACTCTCTCTTTTGCCCTATCTTTTAACTCTATTAAACCATAAAATCATCATTCCGAACAGCAGATTTTTTGTGATGGTTGCCACAGCCATTTGGCTGTGATATAATAGCAATATCCCAATTAAAAAAATGAAGGAACTCCTTCAAATCTTGGAAAAGGGAGGGAGAAGATCGGTTGAACTTTCTCCATTTGAAGTATTTCCTGCTTGTGGCAGAAGAATTGAATATTACCCGGGCCGCGGAGCGGCTGTACATCTCTCAGCAATCCCTGAGCAACCACATCAGCAACATGGAGCGGGAGCTGGATGTCAAGCTGTTTACCCGCTCCCCCAAGCTGTCTCTGACCTATGCGGGGGACCTGCTGGTGGAGACCGCCACCCAGATCCTGGACCTGCACAGCCAGTACCTGGCCAAGGTGGGCGACATCAACCGCCACTACATGGGGGTGCTGCGCCTGGGCATCTCCCACACCTGCGGGCTGGCCCTGCTGCCCGAGGTGCTGCCCAAGTTTCAGGCGGAGTTCCCCATGGTAGAATTCTCTCTGTTTGAGGGAAACTCCACCCATCTGGAGGACGAGCTGGCCCACGGCCGTGTGGATCTGATTGTCTGCTTCCAGCCCATCATGATGGAGGGTGTAGAGGTGGTACCCCTCACCCAGGAGGACCTGATGCTGGTAGTGCCCCGCAGCTTTACCGACCAAATCTTCGGGGAGCGGGCAGAGGAGATGCGCCGGCAATTTTCCGCCGGTGCAGACATCGACGCTTTCCAGCACATGCCCTTTATCCTTATCAAACGGGGCAACCGCACCCGCAGCATTGTGGATCAGTACTTCAGCCGCCACTTCTTCAAGCCCAAGCTGATTCTGGAGACGGAGAACACCATCACCACCCTGGCTATGGCCCAGGCGGGGGTGGGCATCACCATCTGCCCGGAGCTGTTTGTAAAAACCATCCACGTCACCGCCGCCCGCTCCTCCACCGATACGCTGGACTTTTTCCCCCTCACCGACCCCTCCACCCTCAGCCGCCTGGTGGTGGGCTACCGCCGGGACCGGTACCTGTCCCACTTCGGGGAGCGGTTTATCGAGCTGACCCAGCAGGCGCTCCAGCAGTAAAGCGGTTATATTCCCTTTAAAAGCTACATATTGTATCATAAACTCCCCGGTGGTTCCAGCCTCCGGGGAATTTTTACGGCCGCACCGGAAAGACCGCCCCCGCCTCCGGGGCGACGCCCTGCCGGGCCATCAGCTGCTCCACCGTGACAAAGCAGAACCCCTTCTCCTCCAGGGCATCCACAATACGCACCGCCGCCTGCACCGAGTTTTGGTAGATGTCGTGCATCAGGATCACGTCCCCGTCCCGGGCCTGTTCCACCACGGTGTCCACCAGGTCCTGGGCGTCGTGGTCCTTCCAGTCCTCCGGGTCCAGGGACCACAGCACAACCGGGCTGTCCGACCAGGCCCGCACCCCCTCACTCACAAAGCCGTAGGGAGGCCGCAGCCAGTAGCTCCCCTCCCCTAGAATTTCCACCAGCAGGGCGCGGGTCTTTCCGATCTGCAAATCAAACTCCGTCTGGTTCAGCCCGGTCACATCCACATGGTCGTAGGTGTGTATCCCCACCTGGCACCCCTGGGCAGCCATCTGCCGGATCAGGTCCTCGTTGCCCGGAATGCGTCCTCCCACCAGGAAAAAGGTGGCGGGCACCTCCCGCAGGGCCAGCTGGTCCAGCAGCCAGCCGGTGGTATCCGCCCGGGGGCCGTCGTCAAAGGTGAGGGCCACCACCGGCACCTCCACCTCCGCCCCGCCTTCCACGCTTTGAACCGGCTCCCCTGCCGGGCTCAGCGCCAGCACAAAGCACAGCGCCAGCAGGCCCAGCCCAATTCCCGGCGTCCTTCCACCCCTCACGCCGCTCCCTCCTTTGTTTTGTTCCAAAGAAGTATATGCGGATTTTCTCCCTTTTCCCGGTGTAAAGATTGTTAATTTTCTAAAATCTTGCAAAAAAAATCCCGGGGAGCAAGCTCCCCGGGATTTCTGGATGGGAAGATCTACGCCTTAGGGTCCTCGGTGTCAAAGATGGTCTTGGCGCCGGCGGCCAGACCGGCCAGGCCCTGGATCTCGCTGGGAATGATGATCTTGGTGGCCTTGCCGTTGGCGGCGGCGGTAAAGGCCTCCAGCGCTTTGATTTTCAGCACGCCCTCGCCGGGGGCGGCCTCATTGATGAGCTTGATGGCGTCGGCGGTGGCCTGCTGCACCTTCATGATAGCCTCGGCCTGGGCCTCCGCCTCCAGGATCTTGGCCTGCTTGGCGCCCTCGGCCTGGAGGATGGCGGCCTGTTTGGCGGCGTCGGCCTTCAGGATGGCAGACTGCTTCTCGCCTTCGGCCACCAGGATCTGGGACTGCTTCTGGCCCTCGGCCTGGAGAATGGACTCCCGGCGCTCCCGCTCGGCCCGCATCTGCTTCTCCATGGACTCCTGGATGTCCCGGGGCGGCATGATGTTCTTCAGCTCCACCCGGTTGACCTTGATGCCCCAGTTGTCGGTGGCCTCGTCCAGAATGGAGCGCATCTGGGCGTTGATGTGGTCCCGGCTGGTGAGGGACTGGTCCAGCTCCAGGTCGCCGATGATGTTGCGCAGGGTGGTGGCGGTGAGGTTCTCGATGGCGCTCATGGGCTGCTCCACCCCGTAGGTATACAGCTTGGGGTCGGTGATCTGGAAGTAGATGACGGTGTCGATCTGCATGGTGACGTTATCCTTGGTAATGACGGGCTGGGGCGGGAAGTCCACCACCTGCTCCTTCAGGGATACGTTTTTTACCACCCGCTCAATAAAGGGGATCTTAAAGTGCAGGCCCACTCCCCAGACCGTCTGGAAGGCGCCCAGGCGCTCGATGACGTAGGCCCGGGACTGCTGCACCACCCGGATGTTGGACGCCAGAATGAGCAGGATCAGGATGATGACGATGACAGGGATCAGCTTGCCAATGATATCTACAAAAATGTCCATGGTTTCCTCCTTGTCTCTTGCGGTTACGCTTCCTCGGTCCGGTCTGCCGCCACAGGCTCCACGATGACCTTAACCCCCTGGATATGGAGGACCCGCACCTCCTGTCCCACGGGGATGACCTCTTCTGTTTTGCTCCGGGCGCTCCACACCTGGCCGGCCAGATTGACCAGGCCCTCGCCGGCCAGATTGTTCACCGCCTGGGTGACCACGCCCACCGTCCCGATGACCCGGTCGGCGTTGGTGGCCGAGTAGCCCGGCCGGAGCAGCTTTTTGGCCAGCGGACGCACCAAGGCCAGAGTGATGCCCGAGAGCACAATAAACACGATGATCTGGGGCCAGAATCCAAACCCCAGTCCCGCGGTGATTAGCGCCCCCAGGGCGCCCACCGCAAACCAGATGCTGGTCAGCCCCACCGTGATCGCCTCGCCCACGGCGAAGAGGATCATCACGCCCAGCCATACGATCGCTTCCATAGCACGCTCCTTTCTGTTGGGACTGTGTATTATTACGTCCTGACGCCCTTACCATACCATACTTTTTGTAAAAATTCCATAGCAAACGCATGCATTTTTGAAAAGGAATTGCGAAAATTTTACCCTTCCGATATACTATATGAGGCAAGCGTTCATACAGCTCCGGTTTGCTCCGTTTTTTGCAGGCCGGGATCTGTTTTTTGACTGGAAAAACGGCGGGATTTCCCCGCCAGGGAGGTTTTATTGTGCATGATCTGACCTTTGCCGTACCCGCTCTGTTCGGGCTGGAAGGGCTGTGCGCCGACGAGATGCGGCGTCTCAATCTGGAACACGTGCGGGCGGAAAACGGCCGGGTGCTCTGCCAGGGCGGCCCGCTGGAGATTCCCCGCCTCAATCTGAATCTGCGCACCGGAGAGCGGGTGCTGCTGGTGCTGGGCTCCTTCCGGGCGGAGACCTTTGACGCCCTGTTTGAGGGCACCAAGGCTCTGCCCTGGGAGCGCTTTATCCCCCGCTCCGGCCAGTTCCCCGTGAAGGGCCACTGTCTCAACTCCGCCCTCCACGCCGTCCCCTCCTGCCAGGCCATCATCAAAAAGGCGGTGGCCGCCCGGCTGGGGGAGAAATACGGCCTCAACACCCTGCCCGAGACCGGCCCCCTCTATCAGATCCAGTTCTCCATCATGAAGGACACCGCCACCCTGATGCTGGACACCAGCGGCGCAGGCCTTCACAAGCGGGGCTACCGGGCCCACGGCGTGGTGGCTCCCCTGCGGGAGACCCTGGCCGCCGCCATGGTGATGCTCTCTCGCTATAAGGGACGGGACCCCCTGTGCGACCCCTTCTGCGGCAGCGGCACCATCCCCATCGAGGCCGCTCTCATTGCCAAGAACCGGGCTCCCGGCCTGAACCGCTCCTTCTCCGCCCAGAAGTGGGCCTTTGTGGACAAGAAGCTGTGGCTGGAGGCCGCCGACCAGGCCATGGACCAGGAGTTTGACGGGGACTATGAGATCTGGGGGGGCGACATCGACCCGGAGGCGGTGGAGCTGGCCCGGCACAATGCAGAGCTGGCCGAGGTGGACGATATCGTCCACTTTGATGTGGACGACGCCCGCACCTTCCACTGGGGCGGCCTCTACGGCCGGGTGGTCACCAATCCTCCCTACGGCGAGCGCATCATGGAGCGGAAAGAGGCCGAGGAGCTCTACCGGGCCTTCGGCAAGGCCTGGGCGAAGTTCCCCGACGGCTGGAAGCTGTACCTGCTGTCCTCCCACACCGAGTTCGAGCGCACCTTCGGCAAGCTGGCGGACAAAAAGCGCAAGCTCTACAACGGTATGCTCAAGTGTGATCTGTTTATGTACGGCATCAAATAATTCCCGGCTCGCCGGGATGGTCTGAGGTGATTGTTTGCGTCATCTTTTCATTATCAATCCCGTGGCCGGCCGGAAAGGCAGCACCCAGGCGCTGCTGGACCGGCTGGACCGGGTCTCCTTCCCCCACGAGCGGGTCTTTACGGAGGGGGAAGGCCATGCGGAGGTGCTGGCCCGGCAGGCCGCCCAGGCAGGAGCTCCGGTGCGGATCTGGGCCTGCGGCGGAGACGGCACCCTCAACGAGGTGGTCAACGGGGCGGCGGGCTATGACAACGCCGCCATCACCTGTGTGCCCAAGGGCACCGGCAACGACTTTTTAAAGGTATTCGGCCCCAACTACCGCACCCTGTTCTACGACCTGGAGGCTCTGGCCCAGGGCCCTGAGACCCGCCTGGATCTGATGGACTGCAACGGTAAGCTGGGTCTGGATGTGGTGTGCGGAGGGGTGGACGCCCGCATCGCCGCCGGGGTCCACCGGTACAAGGACCTGCCCTTTGTCACCGGCAAAGGGGCGTACATCTTATCCTTAATTGAGAATATCTTTCTGAAAGGGATCTGCCGCCCCATGGAGGTACAGATGGGGGACATCCATTACAGCGGCCCCACCGCCATCGTCTGCGTGTGCAACGGCCGGTACTACGGCGGCGGCTTTATGCCGGTGGCCGACGCCATGCCCGACGACGGGGTGCTGGACATGCTGCTGGTGGGCAAGGTGAGCCTGCTCACCTTTATCCGTCTGGTGGGCCAGTACGCCAAGGGCCGCTACCAGGATTATCCCCAGCTGATCCGGGACTTCCACGGCCAGGAGCTCACCTGGCGCAGTGAAGAGCCCCTGGTGGCGGTGGTGGACGGGGAGGTGCTGGAGAGTACCTCCTTTACCGTGCGCCTCTCCCCCAAAAAGGTCCGCTTCTTCTATCCCGACGGGGCCAGCTACGCCCCTCATCTTTAAATGCGGAAGGTCTGGTCATTATGCTGCACCGCTATCAGGCCACTCTGGGGGCCTGCTTTACCGGCTACATCGTCCAATCGGTCATCAATCTCTTTGCCCCCCTCCTCTTTCTCACCTTCCAGCGGGAGTTCTCCCTCTCTCTGGACCAGATCGCCCTGCTGATCTCAGTCAATTTTCTGGTCCAGTTGTGCGTAGACGGTCTGGCCGCCCGGTTTGTGGATCGGGTCGGCCTGCGCCCCAGCATCGTGGCCGCCCACCTGTTTGCCGCAGGCGGCCTTCTTCTGCTGGCTCTGCTCCCCGGCCGCCTTCCCCCGCTGGCCGGCCTGACGGCGGCGGTGGTGGTCTACGCCCTGGGCGGCGGGCTGCTGGAGGTGCTGGTCAGCCCCATTGTGGAGGCCTGCCCCACCCGCCGGAAATCGGCGGTGATGGGCCTGCTCCACTCCTTCTACTGCTGGGGCAGCGTGGGAGTCATCTCCCTGTCCACCCTGTTCTTTGTCTGCTTCGGCACGGAGAACTGGCGCGTTCTGGCCATGCTCTGGGCTCTGCTCCCCCTGGGCAACGCCCTGGTGTTTACCCAGGTGCCCCTGGCCTCCCTCACGCCGGAGGGAGAGACCGGCCTGTCCCCGGGGCAGCTGTTCCGTATGCCCCGGTTCTGGCTGTTTCTGCTGCTGATGGCCTGTGCGGGAGCCAGCGAGCTGTCCATCTCCCAGTGGGCCAGCGCCTTTGCCGAGTCCGCCCTGGGGGTGTCCAAGACGGTGGGCGACCTGGCCGGACCGCTGTCCTTTGCCCTGCTCATGGGCCTTTCCCGGCTGGTCTACGCCGCCTACAGCCGCAGCCACCCCTCCCCCACCGGCTTTATGGCGGCTAGTTCGGCACTGTGCGTGGCCGGATACCTGCTGGTCTCCCTCTCCCCCTGGCCTCCTCTGGCTCTGGCCGGATGCGCCCTGTGCGGCATGGCGGTGGGCTGCATGTGGCCGGGCACCTTCAGTCTGGCGGCGGCCTGTTTCCCCCGGGGCGGCACCGCCCTGTTTGCCCTGCTGGCCCTGGCGGGAGACCTGGGCTGCTCCGCCGGTCCCGGTCTGGTGGGGCTGGCCTCCTCCGCCTGGGGAGACCGCCTGCAGTACGGCCTGCTGGCCGCCGTGGTCTTTCCGGTGCTGCTTCTGGCCGGCCTGGCGCTGCTGCACAAGGGATTTGGCCGACAGAATTAGCACTCTTTTTCTTAGTTTGTGAACGCACCGTAAATATTTTTTGAATCAGCCCTCTTTTTTGAAAAAGGGGGTTGATTTTTTGGAAGGAAACGATTACTATAATACTCGTGGTTAGCACTTGGAAGTTTGGAGTGCTAAATCTCATTGGAATTTGTTTATTAAGTAACGATCATATAAGGAGGAACCCGTTATGAAACTGAAACCTTTGGCTGACCGCGTTGTTGTCAAGCTGGTAGAGGCCGAGGAGACCACCAAGGGCGGCATCATCCTCACCGGCGCCGCCAAGGA
>CALWYB010000056.1 GCA_944385665.1 uncultured Oscillospiraceae bacterium | reverse complement strand
GACCATTTGAGTTAGCCTTTGCTATTTTCTACTTGACAAGCAGGGTTTTCTCGGCTACAATCAAGATACACCCCACCCCAGGGGGGTGTCATCCAAACGAAAGCGGGTGAACCCATTGAAACAAACCTTTCAGGTAACCGGTATGACCTGCTCCGCTTGCTCCGCCCACGTAGAGAAGGCAGTCAACAAGCTGGAGGCCGTCAACAAAGCCGAGGTCAGCCTGATGACCAATTCCATGTCGGTGGACTATGACCCCGACGCCATCAGCCCTCAGGACATCATCCACGCGGTGAAGCAGGCGGGCTACGGAGCCTCTCTCCCCCAGAAGGACAAATCCGCTCCCCTCCCCGACCCCAACAGCCAGCTGGCCCAGGAGCTGGGGGCCATGAAGCGGCGCCTTATCTGGTCCTTTGTCTTTCTCATCCCCCTCTTTTACATCTCCATGGGCCACATGCTGGGCGCTCCCCTCCCCTCCTTCCTGTTGGGGATGGAAAACGCCTTCGCCTTCGGCCTGACCCAGCTGCTGCTCACCCTGCCCATTTTGTACGTCAACGACACCTACTATAAGGTGGGCTTCAAAACCCTGTGGCACCGGGCTCCTAATATGGATTCCCTCATCGCCGTGGGCTCGGCGGCGGCAGTGATCTACGGCGTGTTTGCCATCTATCAGATCGGCTACGGCCTGGGCCACGATGACATGGAGCTGGTGGCCCGCTACCATATGGATCTGTACTTCGAGTCCGCCGGCATGATCCTCACCCTCATCACCTTGGGCAAGTTTTTGGAGAAGCGCTCCAAGGGCAAGACCTCCCAGGCCATCAACCGCCTGATGGATCTGGCCCCCAAGACCGCCCATGTTCTCCGGGACAGCGTTGAGGTGGAGATCCCCGTGGAGGAGGTCCGGGTGGGCGACCACATTGTGGTCCGGCCCGGTCAGTCCATCCCGGTGGACGGCGTGGTGGTGGAGGGCAGCTCCGCTGTGGATGAGTCCGCCCTCACCGGCGAGTCCCTCCCTGTGGACAAGGGACCGGGGGACAAGGTGGCTGCCGCCTCCATGAACCGCTCCGGCTCCTTCACCTTTGAGGCCCTGCGGGTGGGGGAGGACACCACCCTGGCCCAGATGATCCGTCTGGTGGAGGAGGCCGCCGCCTCCAAGGCCCCTATCGCCAAGCTGGCCGACAAGGTGGCCGGAGTCTTTGTCCCCGTGGTCATGACCATCGCCGCCATCACTGCTCTGGTGTGGTTCTTTATCAGCGGCTACGATGTGACCCGTGCCCTCACCGCCGGAGTGGCCGTGCTGGTCATCTCCTGTCCCTGTGCCCTGGGCCTGGCCACCCCGGTGGCCATTATGGTGGGCACCGGCAAGGGCGCGGAAAACGGCATTTTGATCAAATCCGCTGAGGCCCTGGAGACCCTCCACAGCATCGACACGGTAGTGCTGGACAAGACCGGCACCCTCACCCAGGGCAAACCGGTGGTCACTGACATTCTCCCCGGTGACGAGACCGACGAGGCCGGTCTGCTCACCCTAGCCGCCTGCCTAGAGGCTCCCTCGGAGCATCCTCTGGCCGCCGCCATTGTAGAGGAGAGCCGCCGCCGCGGCCTCTCTTCCGCCGCTGTCACTGATTTTACCGCCGTCCATGGCCGGGGCGTGCGGGCCAGTTTGAAGGGCCGCACCTTCCTGGCGGGCAATCAGGCCATGATGGCGGAGGCGGGGGTGTCTCTGGGAGACTTCCCCAAAAAGGCGGAGGAACTGGCCGGCCAGGGCAAAACCCCCCTGTACTTTGCCGATGAAAAGCAGGTGCTGGGCGTCATCGCCGTGGCCGACACCCCCAAGCCCACCAGTGCCCAGGCGGTGTCCGCCTTCCGGCAACTGGGACTGGACGTGGTCATGCTCACCGGCGACAACCAGCGCACCGCCGACGCCATCGGCCAGGAGCTTGGGGTCACCCAGGTCATGGCCCAGGTGCTCCCCCAGGACAAGGAGCAGAAGGTGCGCCAGCTCCAGGAGGAGGGCAAGAAGGTGGCCATGGTGGGCGACGGCATCAACGACGCCCCCGCCCTGGCCCGGGCCGATGTGGGTCTGGCCATTGGAGCGGGCACCGACGTGGCTATCGAGAGCGCCGACATCGTGCTGATGAAGTCCGATCTGCTGGACGCCGCCGCCGCCATCGAGCTCAGCCGGGCCACCATCCGCAACATCAAGGAGAACCTGTTCTGGGCCTTCTTCTACAACAGTCTGGGCATTCCTCTGGCCGCCGGCGTGTTTTACCACTGGACCCACTGGCAGCTCAACCCCATGTTTGCCGCCGCCGCTATGAGCCTGAGCTCCTTCTGCGTGGTGTCCAATGCCCTGCGGCTGCGCTTCTTCAAAAGTAAGTTCCGTCCCACTCCCTGCTCCGGCACCTGTCCCATGGAGCAGCCGGAGCCCGACGAATCCAACCAAATTAACGACGAAAAAGGAGACGAACAAACCATGGAAAAGAAAATTCAGATCGAAGGCATGATGTGTCAGCACTGTGTGGCCCACGTGGAGAAGGCTCTCACCGCTCTGGGCGGCGTCAGCTCCGCCAAGGCCGACCTGGACGGCAAGTGCGCCACCGTCACCCTGTCCGCTCCGGTCTCCGATGAGGAGCTCAAGGACGCGGTCACCGCCGCGGGCTACGAGGTGGTGGGCATCCAGTGAAGGCTGACCACGACCAGGTGACCCGCCTGCTGAAAACGGCCCGAGGGCAAATCGACGGTATTTTGAAGATGGTGGAGGAGGACCGCTACTGTCTGGATGTGTCCAACCAGCTGATGGCCACCCAGTCCATCCTGAAAAAGGCCAACCGTATGGTGCTGAAAGCTCACATGAACAGCTGCGTGCGCCAGGCGGTGATCTGCGGCAATCCGGAAGAAAAGCTCAACGAATTGGCCGTTCTGATCGACAAGCTGGCCGACTGACCGCCTAAAAACTGTAGGTCTGTAAGGCTATCTTAAGGTTCCTACACGTTTCTTGCCTGGGGGCCTTCTCTATGGTAGTCTGTGCGTGTGGACCGGACGGGGTACCCCCTCTGCTCCGTCCGACTCCGCCGATTTATCTTGCTTTTCTTCCTCTCCAATTCCAATGCAAAAGGCGCGCCTTGCTCAGCAAGGCGCGCCTTTTGTATGTTCTATTATACCTTGGCCAGCACTTCCAGTGCCGCCACCAGGGCCTCCTGTTCCTGGGGGCCTTCACAGCAGATCTCAATGGGCGTCCCCTTCTGGATTCCTGCCGCCATCACACTGAGAATGCTCTTCCCGTTGACACAGTTTTCTCCTACCTTGATAACCACCTTGCAGGGGTAATTGGCTACCGCGCTGACAAATTCCTGCGCGGGCCGCATATGAAGTCCACTCTCATGCAATACGGTGGTTTTTGCGCATACCATAATCCGTCTCTCCTTCTGACCCGTTTCCTCTAGTGCTCCCGCAGGATGGTCCGATTTTTCTTCAATACGGCCAGCAGCAGCATGCCCGCCAGGGAACCGGCTGCCAGGGCCGCTAAGTATCCGCCCGGATTGATCATCACCGGGCACAGGAAGATTCCTCCGTGGGGTGCCGGTACGGCACAGCCGAACAGCATGGACAGTCCCCCCGCTACCGCCGAGCCCAGGATGCAGGCCGGCAGCACCCGCAGCGGGTCACTGGCCGCAAAGGGTACTGCCCCTTCGGTCACAAAGCAAAGTCCCAAAATATAGTTCACCGCGCCGGACTTGCGCTCCTCGGGGGTAAAACAGCTTTTGCAGAAGGTGGTGGCCAAAGCAATGACCAGAGGCGGTACCATCCCGCCGATCATCACTGCTGCCATCACGTCCGACTCCTGTCCCGTAGCCAGAGCCGCCAGCGTGGAGGTTCCGAAGAGATACGCCGCTTTATTAAAGGGGCCGCCCATATCAATCGACATCATTCCAGCCAGCAAGGCGCCTAACACGATCCGGCTCTGAGGTCCCAGCACCTGAAGTGACCCGTACAGGGCACTGTTCAGTGCTCCCACAAAGGGGTTGATAAGGCACATGAACAGCCCCACCATCAGCAGTCCTGCCACGGGGTAGAGCAGAATGGACTTGATCCCCTCGATGGTCCCGGGCAGACGGTCCAGCAGCTTTTTCAGCCCCACCATCAGGTATCCCCCGGCAAAGCCTGCGATCATGGCACCCAAAAAACCCGCCGGCGCACCGGACCCCTCCGGGGCAGCCAGAGTCGCTCCGGATGCCGCCAGGGCGCCGCCCACAAAACCCACCATCATGCCCGGCCGGTCGGCAATGGCCACCGAGGTAAATCCAGCCAGGATCGGAAGCATGAAGCCCAGAGCCGCCTGTCCGATGGCTCGCAACCAGGCAGACACAGGGGTGTTAGAGCCAAAGTGGGCATAGCCCAATGACATATCGTCCAGCAGGAAAGCCAATGCAGTCAGGATTCCTCCGCCGATGACGAAGGGCAGCATATGGCTGACTCCGTTCATCAGCTGCCGGTAGGAGCGAACTCCAATGCGCTCCACCTCCCGCGGCAGGTCCACGCCTCCATACACGGGAGCGTCCCCGGAGGCCGCCCGCTGGACCAGTTCCTCCGCGCGGTAGATCCCCTCATTGACGGAAACCCGCAGCACTTTGATGCCCTGGAAGCGGCTCATGTCCACTTCCCGTCCGGCGGCGATGATCACCGCGGTACATTGGCGAATCTCCTGAGGGGTTAGTTTATTTTTTGTTCCGCCCGCCCCCTGGGTCTCCACTTTGACCGTGACGCCAAGGTGCTGGCCTGCCCGCTCCAGGGCGTCGGCCGCCATATAGGTGTGGGCGATCCCGGTGGGACAGGCGGTCACTGCCAACACGGTGGCGGTAGGGGCCTCCTGCCACTTGGAGTCGAGCTGAGGCAGGCGCTGTTCAAATTCGTCCACCAGATGTAAGAATTCCTCCGGCGTGGCCGCCTTTCGGAGCTGCTGCAAAAACTCCGGCTCCATCAGCAGTGTGGTCAGCCGGGCCAGCACTGCCATGTGCAGCTCCGCGTCCGCCGGCACTGCGATCATAAAAAAGAGGTCAGAGGGGACCCCGTCCAAGGCGCCGCAGTCGATGCCTTTTTTCAAGGTGACCACCGCCAGGCTGGGGTAGCGCACCGCGGAGGATTTGGCGTGGGGTACCGCGATCCCGGCCTCCACCGCCGTACCGCCCTGGGCCTCCCGGGCCATCATATCCCGCCGGAAGGCCTCCAGATCGATGATGGCGTCCCCCCGGCTCTCCAGCTCCACCAGCCGTTCCAGAACGGCCTGCTTGTCCTGGAGGGAAAGGTTGAGTTCAATGCGCTGTGGGCTGAGCAGATCGGCAACTCCCATGGTCCGCCCCCTTTCCGTGCTCTTGTCACATCTGGCACAAAAGCCGCTCTTTATGGTACTATACCACGATAGCACCCACAGTTCAAACCTTTTCCTCCTCGTTTCCCATTTTATGTTCTTTTCCACGGCCCTTTTGCTTTTTCCATGGGAATGTGCTATGATGTTCCAAGCTCATTCTCACAAAGAAACGAGGTTATGGCAGCCATGGAAAAACTCTATGAAGCGCAGCCCTATCTCACCCACTTTTCCGCCGTGGTACAGTCCTGTACTCAAGGGAAAAAAGGGTGGGATATTTGTTTGGATCAGACCGCGTTCTACCCTGAAGGGGGCGGCCAGCCCTACGACACCGGCACCCTTGGAGGGTTGAAGGTGCTGGAGGTCCACCAGCGGGAGGGCCATGTGGTCCACACCTGTCAGGCCCCTCTGGAGGTAGGAAGCCAGGTGGAGGGCTCCATCGACTGGCCCCGCCGGTTTGACCTCATGCAGCACCACTCCGGGGAACACATCGTCTCCGGCATCGCCCACCGCCGGTTTGGCTGTGACAACGTGGGCTTCCACATGGGCAACGACGTGATCACCATCGACCTGAATGTGGAGCTCACGGCGGAGCAGGTGGCCCAGCTGGAGGCGGAGGCCAACCAGTACATCTGGGAGGACCACCCTATCGCCATCACCTATCCCACCCCTGAGGAATTGGAACATCTGGACTACCGCAGCAAGAAGGCGCTCACCGGCCAGGTGCGCATTGTCTCCTTCCCCGGGGCCGACACCTGCGCCTGCTGCGGCACCCACGTGTCCTCCTCCGGGCAGGTGGGACTGGTGAAGCTGCTCTCCTGCCAGAAGTTCCGGGAGGGCGTGCGCATTGAGCTTGTGTGCGGCAAGCGGGCCCTGGACTACCTGTCCCAGGTCTGGGAACAGAACCACCAGGTCTCCAACCTGCTCTCGGCCAAGACCATGCAGACCGGCGCGGCGGTGCGCCGCCTGCTGGAGGAAAACGCCGCCCTCAAGTCCCGTATCCTCACCATGGAGGAGCGGCAGTTCGCCGATCTGGCCCAGCGGTATACCGGCGCAGGGAATGTGGTGGTCTTTGAGCCCGGCTTGTCCCCCGACAGCCTGCGGCGGCTGTGCGGCGCGGTGCAGGCCGCCTGCGGCGGCCGGTGCGCCTGTTTCTCCGGGGAGGACGGCTCCGGCTATCAATACGCCATCGGTCAGCCCGGCGGCAATCTGCGTCCCCTGGTCAAAAGCCTCAATCAGACCCTCCAGGGCCGGGGAGGCGGCAAGCCCGACTTCGTCCAGGGCTCTCTTGCCGCCAAACAGGAAGAAATCCAGGCCTTTTTCCGCCAGTACACGGAGTAAGGAGTTTTTATGGAGTATACCACATATCAGCTTTTGTGGTTTTTCCTGGTCTACGCCCTTCTGGGCTGGCTGGGTGAGACTGCTCTGGCTGCCGCCCGTAAGGGCCGGCTTATCAACCGCGGCTTTCTCAGTGCTCCCTTCTCTCCGGTCTATGGCCTGGCAAGCGTTCTGTTTGCCCTGTTCCTGCCGGAACTGCGGGATACCCCTATTTTCCTCTTCTCGCTGGGCATGATTCTGGCCACCGCGCTGGAGCTGGCCACCGGCGTCTTGCTGGAGCGGATCTTCCGGCAGAAATGGTGGGACTACTCCGACGAGCGCTGGAATTTTCAGGGTTACATCTGTCTGAAATACTCACTGATCTGGGGCGTTCTGGCCGTTTTGTCCCTGTTTGTGTTGAATCCTCTGCTGACCCGGCTGATTGCTCTGATTCCCCGCCCGCTGGGCAATCTCCTGCTGCTCATTCTGTTTATCCTGCTGGCCGTCGACTTTCTGGGTTCCTGGGCCGCTCTGGTCCAGCTCAACGGCGCCCTGAAGGAGCCCACGGAGATCTCCCGGCGGTGGAAGCGGATCTCCACCGCCCTGGATAACGCAGTCACCCGCTACATCCAGCGCCGTATGGCCCGGGCCTATCCCAACCTGGAAAAAGAGCGCATCCGTGCCCAGCGTAAGGCGGCTCCCGTCCAGATCAGCCAGGTCTTTGCTTCCGGGTGCAGCTTTTACAAGTTGGCCTGTCTCTTCTTTATCGGCGCCTTTCTGGGGGATATCATCGAGACCATCTTCTGCCGTCTCACCGCCGGAGTGTGGATGAGCCGCAGCAGCGTAGTCTACGGCCCCTTCTCCATCGTGTGGGGGTTCGGAGCCGTGCTGCTCACCGCCATCCTCTACCGCTACCGGGACCGCAGCGACAGCTTTGTCTTTCTCTTCGGCACCGTCCTGGGCGGCGCCTACGAGTATATCTGCTCTGTTTTGTCCGAGCTGGTGTTCGGAACTGTCTTTTGGGACTATAGCCACCTGCCCTTTAACCTGGGCGGCCGTATCAACCTGCTCTACTGTTTCTTCTGGGGCATCGCGGCGGTAGTGTGGCTGAAGCTGTGCTACCCCCGTCTGTCCAGTTTGATTGAAAAGCTCCCTATACGAGTGGGAAAAATCCTGACTTGGGTACTGATCGTGTTTATGGCCATCAATATGCTGATCTCCGCGCTGGCTCTGGGCCGCTACACCCAGCGCCACACCACGCCCGACCCGGAACCCACCGCTCTGGGGCAGCTTCTGGATCAGCGCTTCCCGGACCAGCGTATGGAGCGCATCTATCCCAACGCCATCATCGTCAAATAACTTGCGGCCCCTTCGGGGGCCGTTTTTTTATGGAAAACAGATCCGTACTGCCCAGGCAGCGGCCAGAAAACCGGCAAGATCGGCACACAGGGCAGCCGGCACCGCGTATCGGGTACGGGTGATCCCTATGGCACCGAAATAGACGGCAATGGTGTAAAAGGTGGTCTCCGTAGAGCCCAGCATCACTGCCGCCGTCCGTCCCAACTGGGAATCGGGACCGTAGGTCTGGATCAGCTCCGCCCCAACCCCCAGGGCTGCCGAGCCGCTGATGGGCCGCACCAGCATCAGGGGCAGCAGCTGCGCGGACAGTCCCAGCCGGTCCAATAGCGGCGCCAATGCGCCGGCTGCCAGCTCCAAAGCCCCCGAGGCCCGCAGCATGGCTACCGCCGTCATCAGCCCTACCAGGGCGGGAAAGATCCGCAGCAGGACCTCCAGTCCTGCCCCGGCCCCCTTGGCCAAAGCATCGTATACATCCACCCCCCTCCCCAGGCCGTACAGCGCCACCCCGGCGATGGTAAACGGGACCACCATGGTGAAAAACAATTGCATGTCAATTCCTCCATACTCTGGCCAGCAGTTTACAGGCCAGGATTCCCACCCCCACCGATAAGCTGGAGGCCAGCCACACCGCGGGCAGGATATCAAACGGGGTCTGGCTTCCAGCCGCTGCCCGAACGGTGGCCACCGTGGTGGGGATGAGCTGAATGGAAGCGGTATTGCATACCACTAACATACACATCTCGTCACTGGCCCTGCCGGAACTGCCCCGGCTCATCCGCTGTGCTGCCTGGATACCCAGCGGGGTGGCGGCATTGCCCAGCCCCAGCAGATTGGCAGACACATTAGCACAGATGCAGTCCATGGTCTCCCTATCCCCCGCCGCATTTGGAAAAAGGCGGCCAAGAACCGGGCTCAGCAGCCGGGACAATCCGTCCGCCAGGCCGGAGCGCCGCATCACCTCCATCACGCCCATCCACAGGCAAAGCATTCCCCCAATGGACAGACACAGTTCAACGGCCGCCCCTGCTCCTTCCACCGCCGCGGCGGCCACCTGGTCGCCCCTCCCTGTGGCCAAACCGCACAAAACCGACACCACCACCATGCCGGTCCACACCACTGCCATCGTCATCTTGTCCCCTCCTGTCCCCCACATTTATACTGGTCTTCGAGACAAAAAATTCCTTCACCCATCTTGTATTTTTCCTTAACTTATTACTATTTTCTTTAAAGTATGTAAATTTTCATTCTAATTTTGCAATATTTTCACATTTATGGTTGACAGGAGAAATCTTTGTAGTATAATTATCATGTTGTTTTTAGTCCACTTTTACATCTTTCGTGCCGTTATGACTGCTGTCTCTTTGATACCGGTCTACAAGGAAAGGAATGGTCAATTTGAAATCTACCGGCATTGTACGTAAAGTAGACGAGCTGGGCCGTATTGTTCTGCCCATCGAACTGCGCCGCACTCTGGATATTGCTGAAAAAGACTCTTTGGAAATTTACATGGATGGCCCCTCAATCGTGCTGAAAAAATACCAGCCGGCCTGTATCTTCTGCGACGATGCGAAAGATGTCATTGTATTCCACGGAAAGAATATCTGCCCCAAGTGTATCCGTGCCCTTCAGGAGGCTATGGATAAAGAGTAATTCCCAGTTCTCATCGCTTCTACTGATACTCCGGCCCACTGGTCGGAGTATTTTTTTCAAAAAATATCCCAGTCTCATTGAGACTGGGATATTTTACGTTATCCGATTCCCCCCAATATGGCCCCCAGTGCCAGAACGACCAGGGTCACACCGCAGAACAGGTATTTGGCCATGGGATAAAACCAACCTCCCAGCGGTTTCTCCCGGGAGAGGTTAACCTGCTCCAGCACATACTCTTTTCTGCACACCCAGAAGAACATAACCGCCGCCAGCAGGGCACCGATGGGGCAGATATAGGTCGAGCATACATCCATCCACTCCGAAACAAAGGGAGAGATGATAATACCAACTACAATTCCCACACCGCCGATGATACAGGCCGCCGCCGTACGGGACAGGTGAAACAGCTCCTGGAGGGTGGCCGTCGGTGCCTCAAACAGGTTAATCAGGGAAGTGAGGGCCGCGAAAGTAACTGCCAGGAAGAACACGATCAGGATCACAAAGCCTCCTGGAATATCTGAAAGCACATTGGGCAGAAAGACAAACATCAGACCCGGGCCACTCTGGTTCAGCTGCTGTCCGGCCACAGCCATAGCTGGAATAATCACCAGCGCCGCCAGCATCGCCGCAATGGTATCAAATACTGCCACCATGCGGGCATCTGCGGGAATATTGGAATCCTCACTGAGGTACGATCCGTAGATCAGGGTACCGTTTCCTGCCACAGACAAGGAGAAAAAGGCCTGTCCCAGCGCATAGACCCAAACCAGTGGATCCAGCAGCCCATTGGGATCCAGTACAAAAATATACCGGTATCCATCCCAGGCGGCAGGCAGCGTCACCAGGTAAATGGCAAGCCCAATGAACAGTACAAAAAACAGGGGAGTCATGATCTTATTGGCCTGTTCAATCCCTTTTCCCACTCCAAAAATCAAAATCAAAATGGTGATGACCATGCCTACCAGCTGCCAAATCAAATTTCCGCTGGCCGTCTCGTTAAAGAGCTGATTGAAGCCCTCTACGCCATCCTGGCTGAGCACCGTCCCGGTAAACGATCCAGCCAGATAGCGAAAGATCCAACCGGTAACCACCGAGTAGCCGATGGCCAGGGCCAGCGAACCCAAAACAGGAATCAGGCCCAGCACTTTTCCCGGCCTGTCATTCCCCCATCGCTGCTTGGTGGCTTCCCCAAATGCACCAATCGGACCGGAGCGGGTCGCCCGTCCAAAGGCCATCTCTCCGATGACACCGGTAGACCCGATAATCACCACAAAAATCAAATAGGGGATTAAAAAGGTAGCCCCTCCATACGCTGAAATGCGAGCAGGAAAAAGCCAGATGTTCCCCATGCCCACAGCCGAACCGATACATGCCAGAATGAAACCCCACTTGGAGCCCCAGGAATCTCGTTTTGTACTCATGTTCTCACGTCCTATACTTGACCCATTCCGGGCCAGTCGTAGCTTTTATCATAGCACGAAATACAAAGAAATGCAAAGCAATGCGTCAATATTTATAAAAAAAGACGAACAGAAACTGTTCGTCCTTTTTTGTGTTGGCGTTACCTATCTTCCCGGTCCGTCTCCAGACAAGTATTTTCGGCAGAAGCGAGCTTAACTTCCGTGTTCGGAATGGGAAC
>CALWYB010000055.1 GCA_944385665.1 uncultured Oscillospiraceae bacterium | reverse complement strand
CTGCACCAGCTGGGAGGACTCGTACCAGAAGTCGTAGTTGCCCACGTACATCTTGATCTTGCCGTAGTCGATGTCCACGATGTGGGTACACACGGTGTTCAGGAAGTGACGGTCGTGGCTGACCACGATGACGGTGCCGGGGAAGTCCAGCAGGAAGTCTTCCAGCCAGTTCACCGCGTCGATGTCCAGGTTGTTGGTGGGCTCGTCCATCATCAGCAGGTCGGGGTTACCGAACAGAGCCTGAGCCAGCAGCACCTTCACCTTCAGACGGGCGTCCAGGGTGGCCATGTCGTTGTAGTGGAGATCGGTGCCGATGCCAAGGCCCTGGAGGATGCGGGAGGCGTCGCTCTCGGCCTCCCAGCCGCCCAGCTCGGCGTACTCCTCCTCCAGCTGGCAGGCCAGCATGCCGTCCTCGTCGGTCATCTCCTCCTTGGCGTACAGGGCCTCCTTCTGCTTGCCGATGTCGTAGAGACGCTGGTTGCCCATGATGACGGTGTCCATGACGTTGTAGGCGTCGTAGGCGTTCTGGTTCTGCTTGAGAACCGACATACGGATATTGGGCAGGATGGACACCTCGCCGGAGGTGGACTCCAGCTCACCGGAGAGGATTTTCAGAAAGGTGGACTTGCCTGCGCCGTTGGCGCCGATGATGCCGTAGCAGTTGCCGCGGGTAAATTGAAGATCTACATGGGAAAACAAGGGGGACCCGCCGTACTGCAGGCCCAGATCGGTAACAGTGATCATGATATGCTCCTTTTCCATCTACGCCGGCGGGGCAGGACCCCGCGCCCAGGGCGGAAAAAATACTCGCGTAACATATTATCACACTCCCTGTGAAAAGAACAGAGATTTATTTGAGAAAAAACGGTTAAAATTCAGAAAGGAAACTGATTTTTCTGCCAATTTTCCCAAAAGGATGGGCGGTTCACGGCGGGGAAAAAGCCTGCGGGAAAGGGAAGGAAAGGTTTTGTTCTAAATATGAATAAATCTTGACATGGACCCCGCTTGCCTTTACAATATGTACAGGACAAAAATGAAAAACTTGGGGGACGTTTTTCAGTTGTCGCAAGGTTCCAAGACGCAGACAAGCGGCTTCGCCTTGCGGCTCATTTTATGCTGTCAGACGGTCTGTCGGGATGCCTGGACAGACAACACAGTGCGCGGCGGTCCGCCGCGGGATATGATTTTTTGAATTTTTGGAGGTGTAAGAGACCACATGTATTATATTATAGAGGGTATCCTGGTGGCCGTGGTGATGTTCATCGTCGGCGGACTGTTTGGATACCAGCGGCGAAAGGCCACGGCGGAGCGAGAGATCGGCTCTGCCGAGGAAGAGGCCACCCGCATTGTGAACGAGGCGTATAAAAGCGCCGAGAGCAAGAAGCGGGAGGCTCTGGTGGAGGCCAAGGAGGAGATCCTGAAGGCCCGCAACGAGTACGAACAGGAAGAGAAAGAGCGCCGCGCTGACCTGCAGAAGCAGGAGCGCCGCCTGCAGCAGAAGGAAGAGAACCTGGACCGGAAGACGGAGAACATGGAGAAGAAGGAAGAACACCTCTCCAACCGTCTGGCCAAGCTGGAGGCCACTCAGGCCGAGGCGGAGCGCATCAAGCAGGAGCAGGTGGACACCCTGGAGCGCATTTCCGGCTTTACCGCCGAGGAGGCCAAGACCTACCTGCTGGATCAGCTGGAGGCCGACGTGACCCACGAGTCGGCCATGAAGATCAAGGAGATCGAGGCCCGCTTCAAGGACGAGGCCGACACCAAGGCCCGGGAGATCATCTCCCTTGCCATCCAGCGCTGCGCCGCCGACCATGTGGCCGAGGCCACCGTCAGCGTGGTGCCCCTGCCCAACGACGAGATGAAGGGCCGCATCATCGGCCGGGAAGGCCGCAACATCCGCACGCTGGAGACCCTGACCGGCGTGGATCTCATTATCGACGACACCCCCGAGGCCATTACGGTCTCCTGCTTTGACCCCGTGCGCCGGGAGATCGCCCGGCTGGCCCTGGAGAAGCTGATCCTGGACGGTCGCATCCATCCCGCCCGCATTGAGGAGATGGTGGAGAAGGCCAAGCGTGAGGTGGACGCCACCATCAAGGCCGAGGGTGAACGGGCCATCTTCGAGACCAACGTCCACGGCCTGCACCCCGAACTGGTGAAGCTGCTGGGCCGGATGCGTTACCGCACCAGCTACGGCCAGAACGTGCTGAACCACTCCATCGAGGTCTCCCACATTGCCGGCCTGCTGGCCGCCGAGATCGGCGCCAACGTGGCCGAGGCCAAGCGTGCCGGCCTGCTTCACGACCTGGGCAAGTCCATTGACCACGAGGTGGAGGGCTCCCACGTGACCATCGGTGTGGAGCTGGCCCGGAAGTACCGGGAGAGCGAGAACGTCATCCACGCCATCCACGCCCACCACAACGACGTGGAGCCTCAGACCGTGGTGGCCTGCCTGGTCCAGGCGGCCGACGCCATCTCCGCCGCCCGTCCCGGCGCCCGGCGTGAGAACCTGGAGAACTATATCAAGCGTCTGGAGGCCCTGGAGGAGATCACCTCCTCCTTCCCCGGCGTGGAGAAGTCCTACGCCATTCAGGCGGGCCGGGAGGTCCGCATCATGGTCAAGCCCGACCAGGTCAGCGAGGACCAGATGGTGCTGCTGGCCCGGGATATCGCCAAGAAGATCGAGGACGAGCTGGAATATCCCGGCCAGATCAAGGTCAACCTGCTGCGGGAGACCAAGGCCATCGAATACGCAAAGTAAATTATCCCCCATATTATTACAAAAAGGAGACTGCTTCGGCAGTCTCCTTTTTATTTTTACAAAGTGCAAGCACTTTGTAAAAGAGGTTTCACCCAAGACAGGCCTCGATTCCTTGCGGAAAAGTCGGCCTGTCTTGAGTGAGAAGTATCATTTCCGAGGTACACGCCCCCGGAAATGATGGGATTGCAATTTATTCCGCCGCTGCGGCGGCGGAACTCCTTGCAGGAGGGCTTATGAAACGGTGCGTTTGCAGAAAGGTTTTGCGGTGCTTTCTAAAAAATTCGCCCCCAGGCGGTGTGAGGGGAAAAAGGTTCACATCGCCTGGAGGCGGGGACAGCGGTATCAACGAGGCGAAACGAAGTTTCGCACAAAATTCTTTTGGTTACTTTTCTTTTCAAGAAAAGTAACGGACGGCGGTGCCGTAGGCAATGACCTCGGCGGCCCCCTGCATCACGGAAGAGGAGCCGTAGCGGATGTTGATGATGGCATCGGCCCCCAGGGCCTCGGCCTCGTCCACCATGCGCTTGACGGCGATCTGACGGGCCTCGTTGAGCATTTCGGTGTAGCCGGTGATCTCGCCGCCCACCAAGGTCTTCATGCCGGCCATAAAGTCCTTGCCGAAGTTCTTGGACTGGACCACGGTGCCCTTCACCAGACCCAGTACCTCAAATTCCTTGCCGGGGATGTAATCAATATTTACCAGCAACATCTAATTCTCCTCCTTCGATTTCTTTGAATCGGCTTCTTAACACGAACAATGCGGGAATCACCAGGGCCAGGGACAGAATACCTAAAATCAGAAACAGGGTGATGGCCCACTTGGGCAGACCGGGAATAAAACACAGGGCAAGAAAGGCTGCGCAGGTGACGACTTGGATCACCCCGAAGAACAGCAGCCCCCGTACTGCGTCCCGCTTGCGGCGGGCCTGTTTCGCCTTAATACTTTCTGGCATCTTCTTCCTCGCCCCCTTGAATTTCCCGCAGGCGCTGCACCATGGCCCGCAGCACGCCGATCACAATGGCCATGGCCAGCAGGCCGTACACCACCATAATGCCAATGACAGCGGGGATGGGCTCTTCCTCCAGCATGACCCAGAGAAGGGAGCCGAAAAACAGCAGCACCACGACAACGGTTCCCAACGCGGCCACAATGACCGGGCCGCGGCCTTTAGTACTTTTTCGCATCGTCCACCTCTCCTTTCTCAATCTCCTGCACCCGCTGGATGAGGGCCAGCAGGACGCCCAGGATGATTGCGCCGGGAATGGCCACCAGCACCACCACCAGGGGAAGAGGCGGAGCCTCCTCCGCGTCGATGGTGAAGCCCCAGATCATCAGGGCCATGAGGGCCGCCATCAAAACCACGGTGAGCACTGTGACCACCGCGGGGGCCACATACCGCAGGCGCTTGGTGTCCTCCACCTGCTTATTGAGGAAGGTGGTGCCCTCCCGCTCCAAACGGTCCATCTGCTCCAGCAGAGCGGCGGCGTCCAGATCGTCCAGCCGCTCCTCCTTGTCGCTGAGGGTGCGGCAGAGCTGGATGGACTGCTCCAGGTTCTTTTTGTCCCGCTCCAGGGTGACCAGGTGGCGGCGCATGCCGTCGCCTACGGTGTGGGTGCCCGACTGCATCTTGCGGATCTCCTCCAGAGGGACGCCCAGCTTGCGCAGCAGCTTGACCTGCCGCAGCTGATCCACCTCCCGGGGGCCATATTCCCGGTAGCCGTTTTCGCTGTTGCGCCGGGGAGCGATGAGGCCCTGTTCCTCATAGAAGCGGATGTTCTTTTTCGTGATGCCCACCTGGGCCTCCACCTCATTGATTTTCACAGGTCGTTCCCCCTTTGCACCTTCAATGTATACCTTCCACCAGGGGGAAGGTCAAGATATTTTTGCGTTTCTTTAGAAAAAAGTAAGCCCTCCACCGGGTGGAGGGCTTACTCCTGATTATTCCGCTTCATCCCCATCATCCAGAAGATGGCTGACCAGGGCGCACAGCACCCCGGCGATGGGGTAGACGATCCAGCCCCAGCGCCAGCCGATGGAACTGCCATAGTCATTGGCCAGCGCCATCCCGCCGAAGCCGACAGCCAGGAAGAGAGCGGTAGCGACAAGCATAATGGTCCCGCAGATGCGGTCAATCTTTTTGCGCCGGGCCTTGGCCTCGGGGCTGGGGTCGTGCTCCCGGTTCCAATTTTCGATCTCGTACTTCTCCATGCGCATGCCTGCCCACACCAGCACGGAGACGGACAGGGCCAGATCCAACAGGAAGCCGGAGACCAGAGCGGCCTCCCGGCGGTCGCCGCCAGCCTCGGCCCAGGAGGCGAGAAGAATGAGCCACACCACGCCGATGAGAATAGCGGCAATAGGCAGGGCAATGAGATAGGGGAAGCGGCGGGCATAAGTCTCTCGTTGAGCCGGCGTGTAAATCGGAGGAAGTATGGGGTGCTGCTGAACATAGCGGTCGTGGTTCATACCGGCCACCACCAGAATGGCCACCGCCACGGCAATGGCGGTCAGGATCACCGCCCCGCACCAGGTGTCCGGCATACCGGCCAAGCCATACAGACCCAGAGCGGCGGCAATTCCCAAAAGAATGAGTCCTACTCCACCGGCCACGGCGTTGGAGAAGGCATTCATATGCCGGTCATAGCCCAGCGTGTCCTCCTGGCAGAGGGCCTGGGCGTCCCCCCGCACCAGGGTGTCCAGGTCCGTATGAAAGAGGCTGCACAGGATCATCAGCTTCTCCATCTCCGGGAAGCTGGTGTTGGATTCCCACTTGCTCACCGATTGGCGGGACACCGCCAGCCGCTCGGCCAGCTCCTCCTGGGTCATGCCCTCCCGGGCGCGGTAGAATTGCAAATTTTCACCAAAGCTCATGGCGAGATCCTCCTTTCCAGGTGGCTCCAGCTTACCAGAGCGGCGGCGCAACCGGAACCAAATGGGGGTTGCGTTTGCCGATCTCGTCGTAAACTTGCGGTTGCGCAGAGGGTTTTGAGCCTTAAATCCGCTTTTTTTTCAGCAGACGGATGTCGTCCCCAAAGAAGTGGAGCACGTGGTACTCCCCCATGAGGCGGGAGGCAATCTGAGGGGAGTAGCGCCGGGCGGCCTCCTCCATGGTGAGGTTGGAGGAGATCACCGTGTGCTTTTCCCCCACCAGGCGGGTGTTGAGCAGCTCGTAGAGAGCGGACTGGACAAACTGGGTGGTGAGCTCACTGCCCAGGTCGTCCAGAATCAGCAGGTCGCAGGTGAGGTAGCGCCGGGTCTCGTCCAGGGCAACCTGCACCCCCTGGGCGTCCCGCTGAAACTTGCGGGTCTCAAACTGGGCGAAGATATTGCCTGCCGTGTCGTAGACCACCGAGAACCCCTGCTCCGACACACTTCGGGCAATGCAGGCGGAGAGAAAGGTCTTGCCCAGGCCGGGAGCTCCGGTGAGAAACAGGTTTTTAATGGCAAAGCGGCCAAACTTCTGGGCGTAGTTGAGGCAGACCTCGTACACCAGATCCATGTTGGCCCGGGGGGAGTTTCCCATGCCGGGCCAGGGGGTCTCGCTGTAGTAGTCCAGACGGAAGGTGTCGAAGGACTGCTCCCCCAGGTCCAGCAGCTTGGACAGCTCCTGGATCTGCTCCTGGGCGCACAGCTCCTTTAAGCACCGGCACATCTGGGCGCCCCGCCAGCCGGTGTCGTTGCACAGGGGACAGGCGGGCTTGGGGTCCAGGGCGTCCTCGGGCAGGCCCATGGCCCCCAGCAGGACGGCCCGCTCCTGCTGGATGTCCAGGTTCTTGTCCCGGATGGCCCGCACCGCTGCCCCGGCATCTTCTCCCTTGCGTAGAGAGGCGGCCACCAGCTGGGCCATGGTGCCCTGGAGCTGGCGGTCCAGCTTGGCCAGACGGGGCTCCCGGGCGTAGAGCTGCTGGCGCAGCTGCTCCCGCTGGTCCTCCCGGCGGCGCTTGTTCTCCTCCAGCCGGGCGGTGGCCCGGCGCAGTACGTTGGCGTCGTATGCCATGTTCTTAGCCCTCCTTCTTCATCTGCTCCATCAGGCGGCGCATACGCTCCATATCCTCCCGGGCCTGCTGGGCCTCCCGGTCGGCCTGGGCCGGGGAGGGGGCGGGGACGGCCTGAACGGGCCGGGGGTCCCGGTCCCCCGCCTGGATGGCGGCCAGGGTGTGCAGTCCCTTCTCGTGCCAGCGGCGGAGAATGCCGTTCATGTAGCTCCAGTCCATGGACTGCTTTTTCATGACCGTGCGCTCGTAGGCCGCCCGCAGGGCGCCGTCGTCAAAGCCCATGGCGTCCCAGGCGGCGATGTAGTTCTTCTCCCGCTCCACCAGAGGCCGGGGCGGGATGTCCAGCAGCCGCAGCACCTCGGCCCCCCGGCCACGGAGCCGGGAGAGGGTCTGGAGGTGACGCTCGGCGGCCTCCACCGTGTCGATGCCCTGCCGGGCCCAGGCAAACCCCTCCTTGCGGATCTGGGAGAGGAAGGGGCGGCGGCCGGGGCCGTATTTGCGTTCCATCTCCTCAATGCACCAGCCCACCAGCAGAAAGATGACCTCGGTGGGCAGGGCCAGATAGTCGTAGAGGGTGTAGAGAATTTTTAGGTCGTTGGCGGTGAGCTTCTTGCCCAGACGCCGCTCCACCTCGTCGCACAGGGCGGGGAAGGTGGAGGCCTTGTCACTGAGGGCGGTGTTGATGTCCTCCAGGGCGTACTCCGGAGGCGCGGGTTCCGGGATGGGAGCGGTGGGGGCGGAGGACAGCTCCCGGGGCGCCAGGCCCTGGCTTTGCAGGGCCTCCAGGGCGGCCTGCTTGCGCTCCACCGGCCAGGGGAGTCCCTCCAGGCCGCTGCGGCGCAGCAGGTGGAGATATAACAGGGCGGCGTCGCCGTTGTCCAGTTTGATGAGACGCTGGGCCGCCTGGTCAGGCAGGGCCAGCACGCTGCCGGGCAGCAGGCTCTGAGTCATGGGTGCTCCTCCTCTCCCGGCCCCGGAGGGCCGTTTTTCATGGACCTATATTGTACCGCAAAACGCCCCGGGAGTAAAGAAGGCACTTGTGGAACGAAGGGATTTCCTGTGGAAAGCAGGAAAAAGGGAGGAAAAGCAGGGGCGTTTGGGTAAAATATTGGTGGACAAGGGGAAATGGGGAGACTATAATAAAAATGATACCGCTTTCTGAGGGAAGAGGTAAGAGTGAATAGTGAAAAGGTGGGGAGCGGGCTCCCCGCCGGATTCGGGGCCGCGCCGGAGCACGGGCGTTTCCGCACAGACTGTGTGGGTTGGGAAGGCCTTGGATCACCACACAGGAAGAAAGGAAACGAAGTATGGAAATCAACGGCAAAGTAGTAAACGACCAGGTGCGCTATGCCGACCTGGGGCTCAGCCCGGAGCTGATGCGGGCCATCGACAAGAAGGGCTATGTGCAGGCCACCCCGGTGCAGGGGGGCGCCATCCCTTATTTTATGGAGTACAAGGACGTGATTGCCAAGGCCCCCACCGGCACCGGCAAGACCTTTGCCTTCGGCATCCCCATGGTGGAGCACATCGACCCGGAGAGCCGGGACGTGCTGGGTCTGGTGCTGGCCCCCACCCGGGAGCTGGCCATCCAGATTCGGGACGAGCTGCGGGACCTGTGCGCCTTTAAAGAAGGAGTGCGCACCGTGTGCCTGTACGGCGGCCAGCCCATTGACAAGCAGATCACCCAGCTAAAGAAGGACCCCCAGATCGTGGTGGCCACTCCGGGACGGCTGATGGACCACGTGAAGCGGCGCACGGTACGCCTGGACAAGGTGCAGACCGTGGTGCTGGACGAGGCCGACCGGATGCTGGACATGGGCTTTATCAAGGACGTGACCCGCATTCTGGACCTGATGCCCAAGCGGCGCAACCTGGGCCTGTTCTCCGCCACCATCTCCCGGGAGGTCATGGACATCTCCTGGGTGTACCAGCGGGACCCGGTGGAGATCACCGTCCGGGCCGACGAGGAGAACAAGCCCGACATCACCCAGTACCGTCTGGATGTGGAGCGCAACGAGAAGGTGGACACCATGGTGCGCCTGATGGAGATTGGCGGCTATGACCGGGTCATCGCTTTCTGCAACACGAAGAACATGACCGACCGTCTGGCCGGTCTGCTGCGGATGCGCCACATCACCTGCGAGCCCATCCACGGGGACATCCAGCAGCGGGTGCGGGAGAAAACACTCCAGAAGTTCCGGGAGGGACAGCTGCGGGTGCTGGCGGCCACCGATGTGGCGGCCCGTGGTCTGGACATCGACGACGTGGACGCGGTGTTCAACTACGACGTGCCCGACGAGAACGAGTATTATATCCACCGCATCGGCCGTACCGGCCGTGCCAAGCGCCACGGCGTGGCCTTCTCCCTGGTGTCCAACATCACCGAGGGCATCCGCCTGGACGACATCCAGAAGAATACCGGCAACAACATCCAGTACGTCCACCTCAACGCCCAGGGGGAGCTGGAGCCGGGCAAGAAATAAAAATTTCATCTGATTTTCATCTGCTTCCCATCACTTTTTTATTCCTTCTGCCGTATGATAGAGGAGAACAAAGGACTGCCATACGGAAGGAGTTTGAACGATGGAAAAGCGGCTTTATAAGACCGAGTATGGGGATAAGATGATCTGCGGGGTGTGCGGCGGGATCGCGGAGTACTTCGACATCGACTCCACCCTGGTGCGGGTGGGCTGGGTGATCGCCGGATGCATGGCCTCGGTGGGCATCTGGGCCTACCTGCTGTGCGCCATCATCATGCCCCGCAAGAGCGACGTATACCCCCAGCTGTAACCACACATCCTGATTTGGGCGGCAGACCTCTGCCGCCCTTTTTTCTACCACGTTATTATAAATGTAAGGAGGACAAGCCCATGGAAACGCTGCGCTGCTCCACTACCCAGGATATTCCCCGCCTGCGGGAGCTGTGGTATCTGGCCTTTGGGGACGATGGGGCCTACGTGGACAACTTTTTCGAGACTTACTACAAGCCGGAACGGATGCTGGTGCTGGAGGAGGACGGGGTGGTCCAGTCCATGACCGCCTGGTTTGATACCACCTTTGCGGTGCCGGGGGAGGGAAACTTCCGGGCGGCCTACCTCTACGCCGTAGCTACCCACCCGGACTGCCGGGGCCGAGGCATGTCCGGGCGGCTGCTGGCCTGGGCGGACGACTATTTCCGCTCCCTGGGCATCCCGGCGGTGACCACCGTCCCGGCGGAGCCCTCCCTCCACAACTTCTTTGGCGCCCACGGCTTCCGGGAGTGCTTTACCCACAGGGAGTTCCACACCCGGCCCGGTCCCGGACCGGAGGGGGAGTTGCCCTTTGCACTGGATCAGCTGACCCCCTTCCACTACCAGGGCCTGCGGGAAGCCATTCTGGCCGGGACGCCCCACATCGACCTGGGGGAAGAGGCGGTGGCCTACCAGGCGGGGGCCTGTGCCCTGGTGCCGGGAGGCGGCCTGTACGCCGCCGATACGGGAGCGGGAGCGGTTCTGCTGTGCGCCGAGGGCATGGAGGACGGCTCCCTGCTGGCCAAGGAGGTGCTGGGGGAGCAGCCGGCGGTGGAGCGGCTGATTGCCTGGCTGCCCAGGCTGCTGCCTGCCTGGTCGGGAATTTGGCGCTGCCCCGGGCAAGACTTGCAGTTCGGCATGCTGAAGTGGCTGGACCCGGATCGGGCAGAACGCTGGGACTGGAGCCGCCGCGCCTACCTGGGATTGGCCTTCGATTGACAGAAAAATGTCAATTCGGAGGGGACAGATCAATATGACATTTACAAATGGTTGGATTTCGCTTTTGGAATCCAACCGTTTTTTGTATAAAATAACAGGAAAAACGTTAGGATGCGGTAAAATAAAGGAAAAAAGAAAACTGGCCACAGCCATTTTGTTGTGGTGACATCCACAAAAAATTTGCTTTACTTCCCGCTATTTTATGTTATGCTATACATAAGGATACGCGATAGGTTCCCTTTTCCCGATGTTTTCGAAAAGCGTCTGGAGCAAAATGAAGGAAATCTGTCAGTTTTCAAGTTATACACCACAAATATTTATCGTAGGAGGAATGTAGCGATGAACAAGTACATTGAGAGAGTTCTGGCCGACACCAAGGCGAAGAATGCCAATGAGCCCGAGTTCCTGCAGACCGTGGAAGAGGTCCTGAGCTCTCTGGAGCCCGTGATCAACGCTCACCCCGAGTATGAGAAGGTCGCTCTGCTGGAGCGTATGGTGGAGCCCGAGCGCGCCATCGAGTTCCGCGTGACCTGGGAAGACGACAACCACGTTTGGCATGTCAACCGCGGCTACCGCGTGCAGTACAACGCGGCCCTTGGCCCCTACAAGGGCGGCATCCGCTTCGACCCCTCCGTCAACCTGTCCATCATCAAGTTCCTGGGCTTCGAGCAGGTCTTTAAGGACGCTATGACCGGCCTGCCCATCGGCGGCGCCAAGGGCGGCTCCGACTTCGATCCTCGCGGCAAGAGCGACGCGGAGATCATGCGTTTCTGCCAGGCCTTCATCACCGAGCTGTATCGCCACATCGGCCAGGACATCGACTGCCCCGCCGGCGACCTGGGCTGCGGCGGCCGTGAGATCGGCTACATGTATGGCCAGTATCGCCGCATCGTGGGCGCTGCCGAGTTCGGCGCTCTGTCCGGCAAGGCTGTCTGCACCGGCGGCTCCATCCTCCGTCCCGAGGCTACCGGCTACGGCGCCGTGTACTATCTGGTCGAGGCTCTGGCCCATGACGGCGAGACCATCGAGGGTAAGCGCATCGCTATGTCCGGCTACGGCAACGTGGGCTGGGGCATCATGAAGAAGGCCGCTGAGCTGGGCGCCAAGGTCACCTACTTCGC
>CALWYB010000054.1 GCA_944385665.1 uncultured Oscillospiraceae bacterium | reverse complement strand
GCGGATGCTGGCCATGGACATGGAGATCATGACCACCACCATGGACAGCATCATCAGGCTCATGAGCAGGGACATGACGTAGCTGAACAGGCTGGTGAGGTCGCCGGAGGTCATGTCGCCCAGCACGATGTAGTGGGAGCCCAGCCAGGAGATCATAATGATGCAGAAGTAGACGGCGGTCATCATGGCCGGGTTGTTGAAGGCCAGCAGGCCCTCGGCCTTGACGAACATGCGGTACAGGTTGGAGGAGGCCTTGGAGAACTTCTTGTTCTCGTAGTCCTCCCGGACAAAGGCCTTGACCACCCGGATGGCGGAGATGTTTTCCTGAACGCTGGCGTTCAGGTCATCATATTTGCGGAAGACCTGGTTGAAGATCTTCATGGTGACCACCATGATGCTGCCCAGGACTGCCACCAGGAAGACCACGGCGATCAGGAAGGTGAGGCTGAGCTTGGGGCTGATGATCAGGCACATGATGAAGCTGAAGATGAACATCAGCGGGGCGCGGATGGCGATGCGGATGACCATCATAAAGGCGTTCTGCACGTTGGTAATATCGGTGGTCATTCGGGTGACCAAGCCGGGCACGCTGAATTTGTCGATGTTGGAAAAGGAGAAGGTTTGAATGTTGTTGTAGATGGCTTCCCGCAGGTTGGCGGCAAAGCCGGCGGAGGCGCTGGCGGCAAACTTACCGGCGCTGGCGCCGAAGACCAGGCCGAAGAATGCCATGACCACCATCAGTGCGCCGAAGCGGTATACCACGGAGAGATTGGCTTTTTCCAGACCGTCATCGATGATGATGGCGGTGATGAAGGGGAGCAGGATCTCCATGATTACTTCCAGACAGGCCGATGCCATACACAAAAGCGTGTCCTTTTTGTATCGGCCCAGCTGGCGCAGTACAGTCCTCATGATTTGTGATACCTCCTTATGGTTGTTGCGTCAAAATGGATAAATTGTTCAGCAGCTTTTTCTGCAAACGATCCAGAGTGGCCAGCTCCTCCTGGGAGAAGCAGTCATACAGCCGCTGCCGGATCTGAACGGTGGTGTGGGAGAGAAAGTCCTGTAATTGGGTCGCCTTTTCTGTGGCGAAGAGCAGCTTGCGCCGGTCGTCTCCGGCACAGTGCTCCACCCGCACGTATCCTTTCTCCTTCAGGCGCTTGAGCATGCCGGACAGGGCGGCCATGGAGTAGCCGAAATCCCGGTGGAGGGATGTCAGAGATGTGCCCTGGTCGGAACGCTTTAAAATGTACAGCAGGATCTGCGCCTGAATGGCGGTCAGCTCCCAACGGGCCAGAAAACTGTTGGCCCACTGTTCCATTTGGATGCAGATACGGCGGTTGTCTCTCAGGATCTGCTCCCGATCAAGTTCTGCCATCATATTGCCTCGTTTCCTTTGTTTGGGGTTAAACTATTTCGCTGCGTAATGTTTATACCATAAAGATTCTTGCTTGTGAAATTCAAATATGCTATATTCAATAAAAGATATTTATAGCTTGCGCTTGTTGTACAAAAGCGGGCGCCTGGTTGGAGGTGTTTTTTTGAATACAACACAATTGGAGTGTTTTATGGAGGTAGCCAACTACCTGAACTTCTCCCGGGCGGCGGAGCATCTGAAGATCACCCAGCCCGCCGTCAGCCACCAGATCAATACCCTGGAGGACGAACTGGAGGTGAAGCTGTTCCACCGCACCAGCAAGAGTGTGCGCCTGACCCAGGAGGGGTATCTGTTCATCCAATATGCCGGGGAGATTTTAAAGCTGACGGGACTGTCCAAGGCACGGATGAAGGAGTCCCGGGAGGAGGTGTTCAAGCGCCTTGTCATCGGCTGCCGAAACACTACCGAGCTGCGCATCCTGTGCCCGGCGCTGGAGCGGCTGCGGGAGCGCCGGCCGGAGGCCATGCCGGTACTGCGGCTGCTGCCCTACGACTCTATGGAGAATCTGCTTACCGAGCGCAACGTCCACCTGATGTTTTCCTTCCGCCGCTCTGCTCTAAAGAAGCTGAAGTACCGTGCCCTGGTGGAGTGTCCGGTGGTGTGTGTGTGCAGCAAAGATGACCTCCTGGCGAAAAGGACGTCGGTCACGGTAGAGCAGCTCCAGCAGGCGGGGCGGATCGCTGCCTGCCGCCCTCCGGCCTATCCGCCGGAGCTATTTGCGATCCAAAGCCAGGTGGTAGGGGATCGTAAACCGGGAGATGTGCTCTTCTGTGACGACCAGGAGGTGGTGACCGCCTTGGTGGAGACCGGCTACGCCTTTGCTGTGGCGGCGGATTTCCCCAGTGCCCGTCTGCCTGGACTGCGGTATATCCCCATCGAGGGAGTCCGGTCCCTCTCCTATGGGGGAGTGTGTCTGCCGGAGGATAAAAATCCTGTTTTGAAGGAGTTCCTGGATCTGCTGGAGGAGAGCATGGGTCCTCCGGCGGAAGAATAAAATATGGACAAGCCCTGTCAGGAGCTTGTCCATGTTTATGAGTCCAAAAGGTGAAGGCGGCTTCTGGCCGCCGGAACCCAAAAAGAAAGACACGCCGGAAGCGTGTCTTTCTTTTGGGCATATCAAAACGGAATCGATGCCAGGAGAACATGGGGCCCCACAAGGTGGGGCGGCGCTTTTGCGCCGTGCAAGTGTTTTGGGGCAGCGGCCCAAAACCTTGGCGCAGGGCGAATTCACTTCGCCCGAGCATTTGAATCCAAAGGGTGAAGGCGGCTTCTGGCCGCCGGAACCCAAAAAGAAAGACACGCCGGAAGCGTGTCTTTCTTTTTGGAACATCGCAGCATTATAGATGCTGCGGCTTTCGGATTCGCACTCAATACCAAATCGAAGCCCAGCGCAGCGGGTTCGATTTGGAAAGGAGGAGCAGCGGCGTGAGCGCACTCTGACTTTTGAAAAAAGTCGGAGCAAGCGATACAAAGCTTGCTCCGACGTGGTGCCGGTGACCGGACTCGAACCGGTACGCTGTCGCCAGCGGTGGATTTTGAGTCCACTACGTCTACCAATTCCATCACACCGGCAAATGTATCCCATATTATACACGAAAAAAACCGGCTTTGCAAGAGAAAAATCGCAGTGGGGAAGGAATGGAGCAGCTGGAAAGGAAAATTCAACGCTTCTTAAGATTTTTGACCTTGCATCTTAAACGGACTGTGTTATGCTACCAATGAGAGAATATTTATAAAGGAGAATGGCAGTATGCACACCATTTTGATCTGCGACGACGACAAGGACATCGTTTCCGCACTGGATATCTACTTGAGCAGTGAAGGATATAAAACCGTCAAGGCCTACAACGGGAAAGAGGCTTTGCAGGCGGTGGATCAGAATGACATCGATCTGATTTTAATGGACATCATGATGCCCGAACTGGACGGCATCCGGGCCACCGCCAAGCTGCGGGAGGGGAGCAACGTGCCCATCATCCTGCTTACCGCCAAAAGCGAGGACAACGACAAGATCCTGGGGCTGAACATCGGGGCGGACGACTATATTACAAAACCGTTCAATCCCCTGGAGGTGATTGCCCGGGTGAAGAGCCAGCTGCGGCGGTATACTGCCCTGGGCGGCGCGGAGAAGGCGCCGGGCCTGCTGAGTGTGGGCCCCATCTCCCTGGACGACAGTGCCAAGCTGGTGACCGTGGACGGAGAACCGGTGGCCCTCACTCCCATTGAGTACAATATCCTGAAACTGCTCATGACCCATCCGGGACAGGTCTTCTCCTCCGCCCAGATCTATGAGCAGGTGTGGAACGATCCCGCCTACGGTTCGGAGAACACGGTGGCCGTCCACATCCGCCATCTGCGGGAGAAGATTGAGATCAACCCCGCCGAGCCCCGGTATCTCAAAGTGGTCTGGGGCCTGGGCTACAAGATGGATAAGGGAGGTATTTAAGTGGGGAAGGTGCAGGAAAACCTGCTGGTCCGCCTGGCGGCCTGGGTGCTGTTTTTCGGGGCGGTGTGGGGCTGCGCCATGTTTGGACAGCAGACTGTTTTGGCCCTGCTGTGCGCCAACTACTCCACGCCGGAGGATTCCGGGTACTTTTCCCAAATGCTGGAGTGGGGCCGGCGGGAGGCGTTGGAATACGCCGACCGCCAGAACCGGCTTCAGGAGGGGGTGGACTTGGGGGAGGAGCCGCAGTATCTCTCCCAGGTCCAACAGCTGGAGGAGCAGTTGGATGGAGGAAAGACAAACTTCCGCTATCAGCTCCTCTCGACCGATGGCAGTCAGATCCTGTACAGCAATCTGGCCGAGGGCAGCTCCATCGAGCAGCAGGTGGAGCGGGTGTACAGCGAGACGGTGGAGGCCAACCAAGACATCCACGTCCAGGGCATCCTGCTTTACGGCGTGGTGCCGCTGGAGAATATGACGGTCCAGGATGAATTTTACTGGCTGCTGTCCAGCTTTACCCGCTATCAGAACAGCCTGGACCTGTACCTGGGATTGACCATTGCGCTGGCCGCCGGGGCAGCAGGGCTGCTGCTGCTGGCTCTGTGGGGAGCGGGGCATAAGCCGGGCCGGGAGAGCGTGACCACCACCTGGCAGGAGCGGATTCCCACCGAAATTTATCTGCTGCTGCTGGCGGCGGCCATCATTATGAGCATCAACGTGATCGTGGAGTGCCTGAATTATTTGGAGTCCTGGTGGGAGTACGGGGATTTGGCCACCCGGCAGGTGATCCCTCTGGCGGGAGCGGCCATTTTTACCGGGTGCGCAGCCGTAGGCGCCCTGGTGCTGCGGACCATTGTGGTGCGCTGCAAGGCCCACGTTCTGGTCCACACCACGCTGGTCCTCCGGCTGATAGACTGGGGGTGGCGAAACGTGACCTACTTTTTACACCATCTGCCCATGACTTGGAAAACGGCGCTGGGATTCCTGGGCTATCTGGGGGTGATCTTCTTTGCGGACTACTGGGAACCGCTGAGCTATTATCGCCCGGTGCCAGGTATGCTGGTGAATGTGGTGGTCCTGATGGGGGTGTGCTGGTGGTCGGCCGGGTTCCAGCGGGTGCGGAAAGGCACTGAGGTCATCGCGGGAGGCAATGTGAATCACAAGATCGACACCGCCCGCCTGCCCGGAGAGCTGAAACACCAGGCGGAGTCCCTCAACAATATCTCCAGCGGCCTCAACAATGCGGTGGATGAGAAGATGAAGAGCGAGCGCTTTAAGGCGGAACTCATCACCAATGTGTCCCACGACCTGAAAACGCCCCTCACCTCCATCATCAACTATGTGAATCTGCTCAAGTCTACCCAGCAGACCGATCCCAAGGCCCAGGAGTATATCGAAGTACTGGACCGGAAATCCCAGCGGCTGAAAAAGCTCACCGAGGATCTGGTGGAGGCGTCCAAGGCATCTACCGGTGCCCTGTCAGTAAACCGGGAGCGCATCGGCATGAACCAGCTGCTCAGCCAGGCCCTGGGGGAGTACGAGGAGAAGCTGCAAGAACGCCACCTCACAGTGGTGTGCACCGAGCCGGAGGGGGAGAGCTACGTCTATGCCGACGGGCGGCACCTGTGGCGGGTCATTGACAACCTGCTGGGCAACTGTGCCAAATACGCCCTGGAGGGGACCCGAATCTACATTGAACTCATCCGGGGCAAGGGCAGCGTCACCCTGGCCATCAAGAATGTGTCCCGGGAGCCGCTGAACATCCCGGCGGAGCGGCTGATGGAGCGCTTTGTCCGGGGAGATACCTCCCGAACCACGGAAGGGTCCGGGCTGGGCCTTTCCATTGCCCGCAGCCTGACCGAACTGCAAGGGGGCACCTTTGAACTGGTGGTAGACGGCGACCTGTTCAAGGCGCTGGTCACCATGCCCCAGGCATCTTGAATCGTTCCAGCGCCCAGGCGCGCGGCAGAGATGCAAATCCTGCCGCGCGCCTGCTTTTTCGTGATAATGCCGGAAAAGAAGCTGGAAATTTTCAAAAAATCCATATTCTTTTCTTCCCTTTTATGGTATGATGATAAACAGGACTTTTATGGGACCCGGGCCGGGTGACGGACGAGAGAAAGGAGCGCAGGCCATGAAAAACAGATGGATTTCGGCGGTGGTATTGGCCGCCATGCTCATGGCGCTGATGCTGGTGCCCTCGGGCTGCTTTTTCCGCTCGCCGGAGGAGCTCTACCAGAGCCCGGAGCGCTCTGCAGACTATGAGAATCTGACCCAGAAGATCCGGGAGGTCAAGGGCGGCCTGGCCCAGGAGTACGGCGTACCAGAGGTGGACGATACCTCGGTGATTTCCGGGGACAACACCGCCCTCATCCAGCTCCAAGACATGGACGGGGATGGGGTGCGGGAGACCGCGGTGACCTTTTTCCGGGTGTCGGGGGCGGATAAGCCCCAAAAAATCTACTTCTTTACCAAGGGCGAGGACGACACCTACACTGTCAGCGGCATGCTGGAAGGGGACGGCTCTGCCATTTATAAGGTGGACTACGTGGACCTGGACGGCAGCGGATTCAAAGAGGTGGTGGTCAGCTGGCAGATGAGCACCGGAGCCTATCTGCTGGGGGTATACTCCCTGGAGGGTCCCATGAGCCGCAGCCGCCTGAAGAGCGCAAACGCGGCGGCAGATTCCGGAAAGAACGGCACGGCGACCCCTCAGAAAGACGACCTGCGGGGAACCGAGCTGATGACCACCGCCTATGGGGACTACATCCTGACGGATATTGACCAGGATACCCGCACCGAGGTGGCAGTGGTACGCATTGATCCCTCTCCGAGCGGCAGCGGCGTGGATGTATACGGCTGGAAGGAGAATACCTTCCAGAAGCTGGACAGCGCTCCCTTGTCGGCCGGCGTGGTCAGTGTGGGCCGAGGCGGCGTGGAACAGAACTTCATCAACAGCGACCCCAACGCCCGGGCTCTGTATGTCTCCACAGAACTGTCCGACGGCAGCCATGTGGTGGACGTCATCGCCTATCAGGGAGAGAAGCTGACCAACATCAGCCTGGACCCGTCCACCGGTGTGAGCCGGGAGGTACTCAGCCGCTATGTAGACCTGGAGCCTGCTGACGTCAACGGAGACGGGGTGCTGGAGCTGCCGGAGCCCAATCCGCTGCCGGGACAGGAGGAGAGCACCGCCCTGGATTACTGGCTCATCGACTGGTATCAGTACGATGGAACCGGACAGCGCAATGCGGTGTGTACTACCTATCACAATGTGACGGACGGCTGGTATCTCATCATTCCGGACAGCTGGAAAAACGCCATTACCATCTCCCGCTATGACGCCATCAGCGGCCAGCGGGCGGTGATCTTCTATCACCTGGAGGGGAGCAATGAACCCAGCCCCTTCCTGGTCATCTACAAATTCACCAGTCAGACCAACCGGGCCAACACCTCTAATCGTTTTATCCTGCGGGAGGAGGAGGACGCGGTGTACGCCGCTTCCTTCTATAATTCCTCTTGGGACTGCGGTTTGGATCAGACCGCGCTGGTGTCGGCCTTCCAGCTGATCCAGAATGGGTGGTCAGACTGAGTGCTGCCGCGAAAGGAAGGAAAACCATGAGAAAAGTTCTTGTATTGGAAGATGAAGAGAACATTCGCAGCTTCGTGGTCATCAACCTGAAGCGGGCGGGGTATCAGACCATCGAGGCCGCCACCGGTGAGGACGCTCTGGCGGCCCTGAAAAAGGACCCCGGCATCAAGGTGGCTCTGCTGGATATCATGCTGCCCGGCATTGACGGCTTTGAGGTCTGCCGCCGCATCCGGGCCATGGACAATAAGATCGGAATCATCATGCTCACCGCCCGCACCCAGGAGATGGACAAGGTCACCGGGCTGATGACCGGGGCGGACGACTATGTGACCAAGCCTTTTTCCCCCGCGGAGCTCACCGCCCGGGTGGACGCCCTGTTTCGCCGCACCGGCGGAGATGAGGAGGAGGTTTCTCCCGATGAGATCAGTCAGCCTCCCTTCCTGCTGAACACTCGCAACCGCACGTTGGAGAAAAACGGCCAGCGGGTGAAGCTGACTCAGGTGGAGTATGGGATCGTCAAGCTCTTTATGGAGAACCCGGGCAAGGCCCTGTCCCGGGAGGAGATCCTGGACGCGGTGTGGGGCAAAGACTACTTCGGAGAGCTGAAGATCGTGGATGTGAATATTCGCCGCCTGCGCATCAAGATCGAGGACAATCCCACCAAGCCCACTTACGTGAATACCGTGTGGGGCTACGGGTATAAGTGGGGGAGTTGAGAACGAAGCGCGGAGGCGTGCGGAGCAGCGCGGATGGACTGGAGCGAGGGCGCGAAACCGAAGGGACGCATAGCGGCCCTGTTTCAAGCCCGAGTCGGAGGGAAGCCGCGCGTCGCGCAGCCGCCGCAGCGTGACAACGAGAGGCGCGAGGATAGGCGCGCAGGAGAGATAACGACAGAGCGGATGCCGGCAAACCAAGAAGGCACTTGGGCCTTCTGTTTGGCGGCGGAGACGGCGGAGTTATCGACCCGGCCGCGCGCCCAATCCGCAGCGTGACAGGTCAAAGCGCAAAGGCTTAATTCCAAGGTGTCTGTAAAACTATGACCCGGGAGGGGAGGTGTTCCCATGGCGAAAAAGATTGCCGTGACCGACAAAGTGAAGATCCGGGGCATCCGGCGGCGCTGGCTCATCAACAGCGTGGGCGTGGTGCTGCTGGTGCTGGCCATGGCGCTGGGCACCTTTACTGCCGCCATGTGGAGCTACTACTACACCACCACCATGAACGACCTGGAGCGCCAGGCGGAGGACCGGGCCCGGGGGTTTGCCTCCTATACCCGGAGCCAGTTCTGGAGCAACGCCCAGAGCGCGGTGCAGGAGTTTGACAATAAAACCAAGCTGGAGCTGCAATTTTTGGATGTGACCGGAGCGGTACAGTACTCCAGCAACGATCTGGCTGCCGGTACCATGCCGGATACGCCGGATATTCAGAGCGCGCTGAATAACCTGGAGTCCAAAGCGTGGAAGGGCACTGACCCCCACACCGGGGAGCGGATCGTGGCCGCCTCGGCGCCGGTGCTCTACCATGGACAGGTGGTGGCTGTGGTGCGGTATGTCACCTCCCTGGTGGGTATCGACTGGCAGTTCTTCCTGTCGGTGGCACTGGCCTGCCTGTTGGGGGCGGTGATTTTGGCGTTGGTGTACTTTTCCAACCTGTACTTTGTCCGCTCCATCGTGGAGCCGCTGGCCAGCATCACTGAGACGGCCCGGCTCATCGCCGACGGCAGCTACGGGGTGCAGATTGAGAAAAAGTTTGACGACGAGATCGGAGAGCTGACCGACACCATCAACGACATGTCCCTGAAAATCAAGCAGTCGGAAAAGACCCAGTCGGAGTTTATTTCCTCCGTCTCCCACGAGCTGCGCACCCCTCTCACCGCCATCACCGGCTGGGCGGAGACCATCCAGAGCGGCGAGCTGCGGGACCCCAAGGACGTGCGCAAGGGGATGGATATCATCGTCTCTGAGGCCAAGAGACTGTCCAACATGGTGGAGGAGCTGCTGGAATTCTCCCGCATGTCCGACGGGCGCTTTACCCTGTCGGTGGAGCCCCTGGACCTGAAGGCGGAGCTGGAGGACGCGGTGTATACCTACCGGGAGTTCTTCCGTCGGGAGGGCATTGAGCTCACCTACCAGGACTGTCCGGAGGAGATGGTGCCCATCAGCGGCGACCCGGAGCGGCTACGACAGGTGTTCTGCAACCTGCTGGACAACGCGGGCAAGCACGGCGGGTCGGGCAAGCGCATCGACGTGTCCATCGCCCAGGAGGAGGAGTCGGCGGTCATCCGCATCCGGGACTACGGCCCCGGCATTCCCGAGGAGGAGCTGCCCCACGTGAAGTACAAGTTCTATAAGGGAAGCTCCAAGGCCAGAGGTTCCGGCATCGGTCTGGCGGTGTGTGAGGAGATCGTCACCCGCCATGAGGGAACGCTGGACATCGGCAACGCTGAGGGCGGTGGCTGTCTGGTGACGGTACGGCTGCCAATTGAAACATAAGTTCGATTTTAAGGTTGCATTTCCGCTGGGAACTTGCTAAAATATCCTTGGGTCTGCCTGTCCCCCGGAACAAAGGAGTAACAAGATTCATGTCAACAGAGCAAAAAAACTGCGCCTGCCCCCGAGGCGGTTTTAAGACCATGTGCGGCGGCCAGGCGCTGATCGAAGGCATCATGATGCGCGGGCCGAAAAAGCAGGCCATCGTGGTGCGTCAGCCCGACGGTCAGCTGGCCATTCGGGAGAGCGAACTGAAGCTGGTCAAAGACAAGTATCCCCTGTTGGGGCTGCCCATCATCCGGGGGGTGGTCACCTTTGTGGCCTCCATGGTGGAGGGCGTGAAGGCGCTGATGTACTCCGCCGAATTCTTCCCCGAGGAGGAGGAAGAGCCGGAGGAGCCCTCCAAGCTGGAGATGTGGCTGGAGAAGAAGCTGGGCAGTGAAAAGGCCGCCTCCTTCTTTGTGATGGTGGCGGTGGTGCTGGGCATTGCCATGTCCATCGGCCTGTTCTTCCTGCTGCCCACCTTGCTGGGCACCGGGGTGACCCTGGTCACCGATTCCATGGTGGCCCGGAATGTGGCGGAGAGCGTGCTGAAAATCGTGATTTTTGTGGGCTATCTGGCCCTGTGTTCCCGCATGAAGGATATCCACCGGGTCTTTCAGTACCACGGGGCGGAACACAAGACCATCTTCTGCTATGAGGCGGGTCTGCCCCTGACGGTGGAAAATGTGCGCAAGCAGCCCCGGCACCATCCCCGCTGCGGCACCAGCTTTCTGTTTGTGGTGATTTTTATTTCCATTCTGGTCTCCTCGGTGGTATTCTCCATCTGGCCTGTCACCCATGTGCTGTGGCGGTTTTTGGCCCATCTGGTCATGCTGCCGGTGATCGTGGGAATCAGCTACGAGTTTAACCGCTGGGCGGGGCGGCATGACGGCCCCATTACCCGGATTTTGGTGGCCCCCGGCCTGTGGCTTCAGAACTTCACCACCTTCGAGCCCGACGACTCCATGATGGAGGTGGGCATCAAGGCGCTGGAGCTGGTGTTGCCGGAGAAGAAGGGGGAAGATGCCTGGTGAGCAAGAAAACAGGCTCCGCCGGCATCGGTGTGTGACGGTAAGAAAAAGAAAAGGTTGAGGGTGAGAAAATGGCTACCACCTATAACAACTTATATCTGGATACCCGGGCCCGTCTGCGGAAGGCGGGCATCGAGGCGGGCCAGCTGGAGGCCCGGGAGCTCATCTGCTACGCGGCGGACAAGACCCGGGAGCAGTTTTACCGGGACATGTCCCTGTATGTCTCCGGGGAGCTGGAGCGCCGGGTGGAGGAGCTGGTGAAGCGCCGCCTGGATGGCGAGCCGGTGGCCTATATCGTGGGGGAGTGGGAATTTTACGGCCTGCCCCTGGATATCTCCAACGACGTGCTCATCCCCCGGGTGGACACCGAGGTGCTGGCCGAGCGGGGCATTCTGCGGGCCAGAGCCGCGGGAGAGGGCGCCCGGGTGCTGGACCTGTGTGCCGGAAGCGGCTGCGTGGGTCTGGCCATCGCCGCCAACGCCCCGGACTGCCGGGTGGTGCTGGGGGAGCTGTCGGAGGGAGCTCTGCGGGTGTGCAAGCAGAACGTGCGCCGCAACGAGCTCAACGCCCGGGTGACCTGCCTGTCGGTGAACGCCATGGAGCCTCCCGCCTCCTCCTTGTGGGACTTTGATGTGATCGTGTGCAATCCCCCCTACATCCCCACCGGGGACATTGAGAGGCTGGACCGCAGCGTGAAGGACTACGAGCCCCACATGGCGCTGGACGGCGGCGCGGACGGCTTGGACTTTTACCGCTTCATCGCCGCCAAGTGGAAAAACGCCATCCGCCTGGGGGGCGCGCTCATCTTTGAGGTAGGCATTGGACAGGCCCCGGATGTGGAAACCATTCTGGCTCAGAACGGATTTGAGCAGATTCAAACCACCGCCGACACCCAGGGCATCTGGCGTGTGGTGGAGGGAACCATCAACGGATAACCCCAGGGGAAAAGGGAAGGGCGGCGAGGCCGCCCAGGTAAGAAAAGGAGTAAACAAATATGGCAAGCAAAAAGCCTGTGGTGGAGAGCGCCGCTCCCGCCTCGGATAAGAAGAAAGCGCTGGAGACTGCCATGGCCCAGATCGAGCGGGCCTACGGCAAGGGCTCCATTATGCGGCTGGGCGAGAATGTGGACGTGATGGTGGAGTCCATCCCCACCGGCTCCCTGTCTCTGGACCTGGCCCTTGGCATCGGGGGACTGCCCCGGGGCCGTATCATTGAGATCTATGGCCCGGAATCCTCCGGTAAGACCACCCTGGCCCTCCATGTGGTGGCAGAGGCCCAGAAGCGGGGCGGCGAGGTGGCCTTCATCGACGCCGAGCACGCCCTGGACCCCACCTACGCCCGGGCATTGGGGGTGGACATCGACTCCATGCTGATCGCTCAGCCCGACACCGGCGAGCAGGGGCTGGAGATCTGTGAGGCTCTGGTGCGCTCCGGCGCCATCGACGTGGTGGTGGTGGACTCGGTAGCCGCCCTGACTCCCCGGGCGGAGATCGAGGGCGACATGGGCGACAGCCACGTGGGCCTGCTGGCCCGTCTGATGAGCCAGGCCCTGCGGAAGCTGGCCGGCTCCATCGCCAAGACCAACTGCATCGTCATCTTCATCAACCAGCTCCGGGAAAAGGTGGGCGTGGTCTACGGCAACCCCGAGGTTACCACCGGCGGCCGGGCGCTGAAGTTCTATTCCTCCGTGCGCATCGACGTGCGGCGCATTGAGGCTCTGAAAAGCGGTTCTGAGATCATCGGCAACCGCACCCGGGCCAAGATCGTGAAGAACAAAGTGGCGCCCCCCTTCCGGGAGGCGGAGTTTGACATCATGTACGGCGAGGGCATCTCCAAGGTGGGCGAGCTCATCGACCTGGGCGTGAAGCTGGACCTGGTGCAGAAGAGCGGCTCCTGGTTTGCCATGGGCGAGCTGCGCCTGGGCCAGGG
>CALWYB010000053.1 GCA_944385665.1 uncultured Oscillospiraceae bacterium | reverse complement strand
CGAGCTGCGCAACAAGGTGGACTCCCTGGTCATCATCCCCAACGAGCGCCTGAAGCTGGCCACCGACCAGAAGATCACTATGCTCAACGCCTTCGAGATCGCCGATGACGTGCTGCAGCAGGCGGTCCAGTCCATTTCCGACCTGATCAAGAACACCGGCTTCATCAACCTGGACTTTGCCGACGTGTCCGCCGTCATGAAAGACGCGGGCCGGGCCCACATGGGCGTGGGCCGCGCCGCCGGCAAGAGCAAGGCCGAGGAAGCCGCCAAGATGGCCATTTCCAGCCCCCTGCTGGAGACCTCCATCAACGGCGCCAAGGGCGTGCTCATCAACGTCACCGGCTCCATGGATATCGGCCTGGAGGAGGTGGAGACCGCCGCCAATCTGGTGCAGGAGGCCGCCCATCCCGACGCCAACATCATCTTCGGCGCCGCCTTCGACGACACCCTGGAGGATGAGCTGCGGGTCACCGTCATCGCCACCGGCTTTGATGAGAAGGAGGAGCCCGGAGCGGCTGCTCCCGCCGCAGGCATGTCCCAGAAGCCCTTTTCCCAGGCGGGAGATAAGGTGAAGGAGAGTCAGCAGGCTGCTGCCCAGCCCCAGACCGCTGCCCCCGCGCCCGAGCCTGAGAAGGCCGCCGTCAGTGACGACGACTGGGATATCCTGGAGCGCATTTTCAGCAAGAAGCGCTGAGAGAGTCCTGCATAGTACAGCAAAGCCCGGAAGAGATCTCTTCCGGGCTTTTTCTGTCTCCAGAAAAACACGCCGGGGAAGCTCCGCGGCGTGTCTGGCTTTATTGAGGGGAAGCAAACTCCTCCGGCGGCTGGAACCGGACCAGGTGGGCATATTGCTGCCACACGCAGTCCAGCTTGCCCAGGTAATTAGGCTTCCAGGGCTTGTTCCGGCCGCAGTAGTGGACGATGGCACTGTTCTCCAGCACCCACTCCAGGTCCACCGGATGGCCGGGGGTGAGCAGGGCGGCGGTGAGCAGCCGCTCGGTCATGTTGTACCGCCAGGGGTTCAGACGCAGGATGCGTTCACCGTACAGGGCGCTGATCACGTCCTGGTCGGGGAGAAGCAGGCTCTTGCGGTGGGCCTGGACATAGTCCAGCACGGGCTGGATCTGCTGCTCCCGGCGCAGCACCGGCAGGTTCATCAGCAGCACCCCGGAGTTGATGTAGGGCCCGGGGCTCTCAGCATGAAGGCGGATGGCGTTGAACTTCTCCATCCCCTTGGCCACGTGGCTGGCCGCGGCAAAGAAGTAGTCCTCCAGAGGCAACTCCCACAGGTTATCCAGGGAGTGGTTCACCACCAGGTCGGGGTCCAGATAGAGTACCCGCTCCAGGTCGCCTGGGAGCTGGAAGGCGGCAAAGATACGGTCGTACATCTCCATGGGATAGCGGTCCGTGGTGGGCGCCTGGGGCAGCAGATCAGGGTCGGCGGCCACCGGGACCAGAGTGAGGGCGGCCTCGTCCACCGAGCGCTCCAGAGCGGCGAAGTCAGCCGGGGCAAGAGAGCGGTGGAGGACAAAGACCCGCATAGGTGTGCCGGGGTGCTGACAGACCAGGCTCTTGAGCATGACGGACAGGGGATAGAGGTAGGCGCGGTTGACGGTGACTAAAATATCCATGGAGATCCCTTTCTATCTTGTTCTTAAGTGTACTACGTATTATACGCAGAACCGGCACACAGGACAAGAGCAAATAGAAAAAGGCGGGGCCTTCCGCCCCGCCTGACACAGTATGAACGATTACTCCTTGGGCTGCTCCTCGTCGGCGGCAGGGCTCTCAGCGGCAGGCTCATCTTCCGGAGCAATGTCCGCGTCAGTCACCTCGTCAGACGCCTCCTGAGGGGCAACGTCGGCCACGTCGATGACCTCGCCCTCCGCCTCGGCGGAAGACTTGAGTTCGGCGATGCGGTCGTTGTTGGTCTCAATGGCGGCCCGGGCGGCGGTGATCTTCTCACAGGCGGCGGCATAGGCCCCGTCGGGGGTGGTGCCGTGCTCGGCGTAGTACAGCTTGCCCAGCTCCACATAGGCCTTCTTGATGGTATCCTCTTCGGCCATGTTGGAGGCCTTCAGCTTCGCAATCTCCGCCAGACGCTTGGAAGTGGCCACGACGCTCTGGGCCAGGTCGGTTGCTCTCTCCTGGAGATCATTGATAAAGTCCATGGTAGTACCTCCTTAGAAATACGGTATCCCGTTTACTGAGCCCATTTTAGCCTATTTCCTCCCCCCACGCAAGAACCTGTTGTTGGATTTAATGGTTTTTTTAAGTTTCCTAAGGAGAGGTTTCAGAAAAAAGGCCCCGGCGGAAAATCCACCGGGGCCTTGGAAAAGCAGGTGCTTACACCTTGAAGTTGACGGCGGTGTCGCCCTTCTCGTCGGTGCCGAACTCGTAGTCCTTGCCGGGAAGAATGGCGTTGAGGAGGATGCCCACGATGGCGGCCACAGCCAGACCGGACAGGCTGATGGTGGCCTCGCCCACCTGGAAGCTCACTGCGCCGGAGTAGTTGATGCCGATGGCCAGCACCATGATGATGGCTGCAATGATGACGTTGCGGCTGTTGGTGAAGTCCACCTGGTTTTCCACCACGTTGCGCACGCCCACGGCGGAGATCATGCCGTAGAGCACCATGGACACGCCGCCCATGGTGGCGGTGGGCATGGCGGAGACCAGAGCCGCGAACTTGGGGGAGAAGGAGAACAGAATGGCCAGGCCGGCGGCAATGCGGATGACCCGGGGGTCATAGACCTTGGAGAGGGCCAGCACGCCGGTGTTCTCGCCGTAGGTGGTGTTGGCGGGGGCGCCGAAGATGGAGGCCAGGGTGGTGGCCAGACCGTCGCCCAGCAGAGTGCGGTGGAAGCCGGGGTCCTGGAGGTAGTTGCGCTCACAGGTGGAGGAGATGGCGCAGATGTCGCCGATGTGCTCCACCATGGTGGCCAGGGACAGGGGCATGATGGTCACAGCCGCGGTGAGCAGCAGGCCGGTGTCCAGGTCGGGGCGGCTGAAGAGCCCAAACAGGGTGTCCTGGAACTGGAAGGGCAGGCCGATCCAGGCCGAGTCGGAGAGAGCCTGGAGCTTGGCGGGGTCCATGGTCTGAATCCCGGTGATCTGGCAGATAACGGCCACGGCGTAGGAGCCCACCACGCCCAGCAGGATGGGGATGATCTTTACCATGCCCTTACCCCAGATGTTGCAGCCCACCACAATGGCGATGGCGATGAGGGCGATGGCCCAGTTGCTGCGGCAGTTGGTGATGGCGTCGGAGGAGAGGGTCAGGCCGATGCAGATGATCATGGGGCCGGTGACGATGGGGGGGAAGTAGCGCATGACCTTCTTGGTGCCGAACACCTTGAAGAGGGCGGAGAGGATGGCGTACATGAGGCCGGCCAGCGCCACGCCGAAGCAGGCGTAAGGCAGCATCTGGTCATTGGGGGTGCCGTCCTCCAGCATGGGGGCGATGGCCTGATAGCCGCCGATGAAGGCGAAGGAGGAGCCCAGGAAGGCGGGTACCTTGCCCTTGGTGATAAAGTGGAACAGCAGAGTGCCCAGGCCCGCAAAGAGCAGGGTGGCGGACACGCTCAGTCCGGTGAGGGCGGGCACCAGCACGGTGGCGCCGAACATGGCGAACATGTGCTGCACGCCCAACACGAACATTTTTGGCTTGCCCAGCTGCCGGGCGTCGTAGATCCCTTGGTTTTGTGGCATAATGATTCTCCCTTCTTGCACACAGGCCGAAACGGCCATAAAAAAAGACAATCGTCAGGCGATTGTCCCACACAACAAGGAAAAAAGAAACGAGAGACGGCCGGTACTGCGATCGGTCATGACACTCCCTCCTTTTTTCCATTTCTAAACCCGTATCATAGCAGATTTTTGACAAAAGCGCAAGGGGAAATTTAGAGTTCTATGGGGAAAATGCAGGAATTGGCGGGAAGAAAGGCGGGGCGGTTGACTTTAGCGAGAAAAATGGATAAACTACATTTGATTTTTATTTGCTTGCAGTCAAATCCTGCCAGAAAAAGGAGCGATGGACATGAAGAAGCCGTTTGTTACCCTGGAACAGCTCCAGGAGATGGTAAAGACCTATCCCACTCCCTTCCATCTTTACGATGAGAAGGGCATCCGGGAGAACGCACGGGCTCTGCGCAAGGCCTTCGCCTGGAACCCGGGTTACACCGAGTATTTCGCCGTAAAGGCCACCCCCAATCCCCAGATTCTGAAGATTTTGAAGGAAGAGGGGTGCGGCGTGGACTGCTCCTCCCTGTGTGAGCTGATGATGTCCGACCGGTGCGGCTTTGCCGGCAATCAGATCATGTTCTCCTCCAACGACACCCCCGCCGAGGAGTTCGTGCTGGCCGCCAAGCTGGGCGCCACCATCAACCTGGACGACATCACCCACATCGACTTCCTGAAGGATACCATCGGCTACATCCCCAAGAAGATTTCCTGCCGCTTCAATCCCGGCGGTGTGTTCCAGCTGGGCGAGAGCGAGGAGGGCTTCCAGGTGATGGATAACCCCGGCGACGCCAAGTACGGCATGACCCGGGAGCAGATGTTTGAGGCCTTCCGCCGCCTGAAGGCGGAGGGAGCCGAGGAGTTCGGCATCCACGCCTTCCTGGCCTCCAACACCCTGTCCAACGACTACTACCCCGCCCTGGCCCGGATTCTGTTCCAGCTGGCGGTGGACCTGCAGAAGGAGACCGGCGCCCACGTCACCTTCATCAACCTGTCCGGCGGCGTAGGCGTGCCCTATCGCCCCGACCAGAGCGCCAACGACATCGCCGTCATCGGCGAGGGGGTGCGCAAGGCCTATGAGGAGATCCTCACCGCCGCTGGCATGGGGGATGTGGCCCTGTGTACCGAGCTGGGCCGGTTTATGCTGGCTCCCTACGGCCACCTGATCACCAAGGTGCTCCACTTTAAGCACATCTACAAGGAGTACGTGGGCGTGGACGCCTGCGCCGCCAACCTGATGCGTCCCGCCATGTATGGGGCCTACCACCATATCACCGTCATGGGCAAGGAGGACGCCCCCTGCGACCACAAGTACGACGTGACCGGCGCCCTGTGTGAGAACAACGACAAGTTCGCGGTGGACCGGATGCTGCCGGAGATCGAGATCGGCGACCTGCTGGTCATCCACGACACCGGCGCCCACGGCCACGCCATGGGCTACCAGTACAACGGACGGCTGCGTTCCGCTGAGGTGCTGCTCCAGGAGGACGGCTCCACCCGTCTCATCCGCCGGGCCGAGACCCCCGAGGACTACTTCGCCACCGCCATCTGGGAATAATTTGGAATCTGTTACGCATATCAACGGTTGGAGCGCCCCGGCCCCAGGCCGGGGCACTTCTGTTTTTTCTTTGGGAGAGAAGCTATGAATATCATGGGACAACTAGCCCTTATTTTTGGGCTGTCACTGGTGGGAGAAGGCGTGGCGGCGCTGCTCCCGGTATCCTTTCCAGCCAGCGTGATCAGCATGGTGCTGCTGATGGTGCTGCTGCTCAGCGGTGTGGTGAAGGACCGCCAGATCAAGACGGTCTCCAACTTCCTGGTGGCCAACATGGCCTTCTTCTTCATCCCCTCCTTTGTGGGGACCATCGAGCATGTGGACCTGCTGAAGAGCCAGGTGCTGCCGCTGCTGGTCATCGTAGGGCTGACCACCCCGGTGATCTATCTGATCACCGGATGGACGGTGCAGCTGCTGATGCTGCGCCGGCGGAGAAAGGAGGGAGCAAAATGATTGAGGCGATGCTGACCTCCCCCTTTTTTGGACTGGCTTTGTCCATTGCAGCCTGGTGCGGGGGCGTGTGGCTCCAGAAAAAGACCAAGTGGGTGCTGTGCAACCCCCTGCTCATCGCGTCGCTGGTGATCATCGCCATTCTGGCGGTGTTCCGCATCCCCCTGGCCGACTATAACCAAGGGGGCGATATCATCAAGCTGATGCTGGGGCCGGTGACGGCGGTGCTGGCGCTGAACATCTACGACGAGCGCAAGGTGCTTAAGGAGTACTTTTTCCCGGTGCTGGCAGGCTGCCTGGTGGGCAGCGCGGCCAGCCTGGCCAGCGTGCTGCTTTTATGCCGGGTGTTCAACCTGGACGAGATGCTCACCGCCTCCCTGCTGCCCAAGAGCGTGACCACCGCCATCGCGGTGGGCATCGCGGAGAGCCAGGGCGGCACGGCGGGCATCGCGGCGGCGGCGGTGGTGCTGGCCGGTGTGGTGGGCGCGGTGTTCGCGCCGCTGTTTGCCAAGTGGTTCCGGGTGACCGACCCGGTGGCTCAGGGACTGGCCACCGGCGCGTGCAGCCACGCTCTGGGAACCACCAAGGCCATGGAGATGGGAGAGCTCCAGGGGGCCATGAGCTCCATTGCCATCTGCGTGTGCGGCATCTTTACATCCATTATCGCCATGTTTTTCTAAAAAAAGGAGTGCTTTTCCAAGGAAAAGTACTCCTTTTTCTTTGCTAAGGTCCTTGTAGGGGACTAGCTCTCTTTGTATGGAAGCCCCCCGTGGACCTTAGAAGCGAAACGCAGTTTCGCAGGAAGTTCTTTTGCTTACTTTTCTTTCAAGAAAAGTAAGGCGGAGGAGAGAATGCGGGAGGCGGCCTCTTCCTTCGACAGCAGGGGCAGCTCCTCCACGCCCTGCCGGGTAATCAACGTGATGACGTTGGTGTCGGTGCCGAAGCCTGCCCCGGCCACTTTCAGGTTGTTGGCGCAGATCATGTCCACGTTCTTTTTCTCCAGCTTGGCCCGGCTGTTTTCCAGCATGTCCCGGGTCTCCATGGAGAAGCCGCAGATTACCTGACCCGGGCGGCGGTGCTGGCCCAGATACTGCAAGATGTCCGTCGTCCGCTTCAGGGGGATGGACAGGTCGCCGTCCTTCTTCTTCACCTTGTCGTCGCTGTATCCCACGGGGGTATAGTCGGCCACGGCGGCGGCCTTGAAGATCATGTCCGCCTCGGGACTGCGGGCGGCCACCGCCTCAAACATGTCCTGGGCAGAGGTCACGGGGACCACCTCCACAAAGGGGGGCGGAGCGATGGCGGTCGGTCCGGTGACCAGGGTGACCTGGGCGCCCCGGAGCATGGCCATGCGGGCGATGGCGTAGCCCATCTTGCCGGTGGAGTGGTTGGTGAGGTAGCGCACCGGGTCCAGAGCTTCCTGGGTGGGACCGGCGGTGACCAGCACATGCTTTCCCGCCAGATCGTGGGGGAGGGCCAGATGGCGCAGCACGTGCTGGAGAAGGTCCTCCGGCTCGGGCATCTTTCCCGCGCCCACTGCGCCGCAGGCCAGACGGCCGCTGGCGGGCTCGATGACCTCCCAGCCGTAGTGGCGGAGGGTGTCCAGGTTGTCCTGGGTGACCGGGTTTTCGTACATATTGGTGTTCATGGCCGGGGCGATGAGCTTGGGGCACTTGCAGGCCAGAACGGTGGTGGTGAGCATGTCGTCGGCCAGACCGTGGGCCAGCTTGGCGCACACGTTGGCGGTGGCGGGGGCAATGAGCACCAGGTCGGTGCGTTGGGCCAGGGCGATGTGCTCCACCTGGTGGGAGAAATTGCGGTCAAAGGTGTCCACCATGGTGCGGCGGCCGGTGAGCTGCTCGAAGGTGAGGGGGGCGATAAACTTGGTGGCGTGCTCGGTCATCACCACCTCCACCTGGCAGTGCTGCTTGACCAGCGCGGAGGCCAGGGCGGCGGCCTTGTAGGCGGCGATGCCGCCGGTGACGCCTAAAAGAACGGTTTTTCCCTGTAACATGCTAAAACCTCTTATCTTTTCTTAAAACTGCCGCCCGGGCGGGCGGTACAGAGAGATTATGGCATAAAATCCGGCACTTGTAAAGAAAGAGGTACAGATATGCAAAATTCCTGGGAATCTCACTCTTGCAAACAGGGGTGGGATTCGCTATAATGGTGCGGTTAAGAGGGCTGAAAACCAGCCCGGCATTTACATTGAGGTGAAACACATGCTTCTGGCTATTGACATCGGCAACAGCAACATCGTCATCGGCGGCATTCAGGACGACAAGATCGTCTTTGAGGCTCGGATCGCTACCGATCGCATCAAGACCTCCGACCAGTACGGCGTGGAGATCAAGAACATCCTGTCCCTGTTTGAGGTGCCGGTGCATACGGTGGAGGATGTGATCATCTCCTCCGTGGTGCCGCCGGTCTTTAACGCGGTGCGCACCGGCGCCTACAAGGTGACCGGCCTGCACCCTATGGTGGTTGGGCCGGGCATCAAGACGGGCCTGAACATTCAGATGGACAACCCAGCCTCGGTGGGCACGGATCTGATCGTGGCCGCTGTGGCCGCCTTGCAGGAGTACACCGCCCCCCTGGTGCTTGTTGATATGGGTACCGCCACCACCATCACCGTGGTGGACCAGGGCAACAACTACATCGGCGGGGCCATCATCCCAGGTGTGCGGGTGTCGGCGGAGGCGCTGTCCAGCCGGGCGGCCCAGCTGCCGGGCATCCAGCTGGACCGGCCCAAGCGGGCCATCGGCAAGAACACCATCGAGTGTATGCGCAGCGGCATCATGTACGGTGCGGCGGCGCAGCTGGACGGTATGGTGGAGCGTATGGAGGCGGAGCTGGGCAAGCCGGTCACCGTGGTAGCCACCGGCGGAATCGCCCAGTTTATCGTGCCGCTGTGTAAGCGGAAGATGACCATTGAGAAGGATCTGCTGCTCAAGGGGCTGAATGTCATTTACAAGAAGAACAAGAAGTGAGAAGCAGGCCGTCTTTCTGACGGCCTGCTCCTACTTTTCTTGAAAGAAAAGTAGGCAAAAGAACTTCCTGCGAAACTGCGTTTCGCCTCTGTAAAGGGGGAAAGACTGTGCTTTGTTGTACGGTTTCGTACCCTTAGAGCTGCTGTTAAGTAATAGTAATAGTTATAGTAAAGTAAAAGGTCATTGTTATGTTATGTAAATAGTCAAGTCAGTGTGCCGCGGTCGGCGCGGCGGAGGCAGAGAGAAGTTTTTCGGGAGGAGAGTTCCGCCCTGCGGGGCGGGGAGAGGGGACGGATGTTCTTTCCATCGCTGGAAAGAACATTCCTCGCCTCTCAAAAATTTTCCATACTAGAATCAAGTTAAAAACAAGATAATTTAAAGGTGAATCCAATATAATCAAGTCCAATTTCAGTCTTGGACGGTGAAACCTTTGAAACGAGATAAGCATCTAGGTATTACGATCACCCGTGAAATGCATCAAAAGCTGGTGTACATTTCATCCTATGAGGGCCGCTCCATGAGCGGTCAGATTCTCTATCTGATCCAGCAGTGTATCCGGGATTTTGAACAAAAAAACGGCCCCATTCCAGAGGAGAAAGAGCCATGAGCGGGACCGAGTGGATCCTTGACCTGCTGTTTCCCCCCAAGTGTCCCTACTGCCAGCGGCTGATGGAGGGCTCCTATACCCCAGCCTGTCTGCACTGTCAGCCCCAGCTGCCCTGGCTGGTAGGCGCCCAGGCGGAGCGGAAGATCGACTTTGCCGCCGGGTGTCTCTCGCCCCTGGGCTACCGGGGCAGCGTGGTGGAGTCCATCCACCGCTTCAAATTTTCCGGCCGGGCCAGCTATGCCCGTCCCTACAGCATCCTGGTGGCCCAGTGTGTCCGGGACAACTGGCACGAGCCGCTGGACGCGGTGACCTGGGCTCCTCTGAGCAAAAAGCGCCGCCGCAGCCGGGGCTATGACCAGGCCAAGCTGCTGGCCCAGTGGACGGCAAAGGAATTGGGGCTGCCCCTTTTGGGCATGTTAGACAAGGTTCGGGATATTCCGCCCCAATCCCAGCTTCAGGAGGACGCCCAGCGCCGGGCCAATGTGCTGGGTGCCTACCGCCTGGGGAAAAAGGCCAGGCCCGAGGGCATGCGCCTGCTGCTGGTGGACGACGTGGTCACCAGCGGCTCCACCCTGGGGGAGTGTGCCCGTGTGCTGACGCAGGGCGGTGCAGGCCAGGTCCTGTGCGCCACTCTGGCCCAGGCCAGGAAAAATTGAATCACGAAACCGACTCAAATTCCTGGAAATATGGCGAAATACTAGTTGAAAACCGCCGCTTGAGCCGCTATAATGAAAACTGTCTGAAAACAACTCATCTGGCGGCATCTGCCGCCGGAACGGAATAAAAATAAGGTGGAAGGCTATGTTTAATTTGTTTAGCAAAGACATCGGAATCGATCTGGGCACCGCCTCTGTTTTGGTATACATCAAGGGCAAGGGTGTGGTCCTGCGTGAGCCCTCCGTGGTGGCCATGGACAAGAACACCGGCAAGCTGCTCAAGGTTGGTACCGACGCCCAGGCTATGCTGGGCCGTACCCCCGGCAACATCGTTGCCATGCGTCCCCTGCGGGAGGGCGTGATCTCCGACTACGACATGACCGAGCGGATGCTGAAGGAGTTCATCAAGAAGGTGACCACCTTCTCCCTCTTCAAGCCCCGTCTGCTCATCTGCGTGCCCTCCGGTATCACCGAGGTAGAGGAGCGTGCCGTGGTTGACGCCGGCATCCAGGCCGGTGCTCGCCGCGCTTACCTCATTGAGGAGCCTGTGGCTGCCGCCATCGGCGCCGGCATCGACATCACCAAGCCCGACGGACACATGGTGGTGGACATCGGCGGCGGCACCGCCGACATCGCTGTCATCTCCTTGGGCGGCGTGGTAGAGTCCGCTTCCATCAAGATCGCCGGCGACAAGTTTGACGAGGCGGTGGTGAAATATATCCGCCGCAAGCACAACGTCCTCATCGGCGACCGTACCGCCGAAGAGCTGAAGATGAAGATCGGCTGCGTGTTCCCCCGTCCCGAGGAGGTCACCATGGAGATCAAGGGCCGCTGCCTGATGACCGGCCTGCCCCGTGTGTTCTCCGTCTCCTCCAGCGAGATGATCGAGGCCTTCGAGGAGGTCTCCAGCCGCATTCTGGAGGCCATCCACGGCGTGCTGGAGCGTACGCCCCCCGAGCTGGTGGCCGATATCTCCACCAACGGCATTGTCATGACCGGCGGCGGCTCTCTGCTGTGGGGCTTTGACAAGCTCATCGAGTCCCACACCGGCATCGAGACCCACGTGGCTGAGGATGCCATCTCCTGCGTGGCCGAGGGCACCGGCCAGAGCTTGGACAGCCTGGACCAGATGCAGGACGGCACCATGAACCTGTCCCGCCGCAAGCAGATGAACTACTGATTTTGTCTATTCCACCCAAAGAGGCGGATCCAGTGGGATCCGCCTCTTTTTTGCGCGTTCAGCCGTGTTCCGGCGGAGCTTGGGACAAAACCGGCAGATTGGACAAAAGGGGGAAGACGGCATATCAAAATTGGATAACTTGCATGAAAAGCCCCAAAGCAGCATACGTTCTGCTTTGGGGCTTTCCTATTTTTAATCAGGAAAAATGTTTGACAAGGAGAAAATAGTTACCGGCAGCCCCAGGAAGTGGGAGAAGGGAGAAAAACAGGGGCAAACGAGGGGAAAAGTGTGGCAAAAAGTGCAGAGAAGAGAAACGAGCTCCTCTTTTTGTACCAGACCGACAAAATGAATAACAAACAAAAAGTATGTATTTATATACAGTCAAAATTTACGGATTTCCCTATTTCTTTTTTGAGAAAAATGTGTTATGATTGACTAGTCGATAGAAGAAAAACACGAGGGGTTCTGTGCATATCTACCATGAACACCCCTCTGTTTTTTCTCTGGAACCATTATGTCATGGACATCTTCCTGGCCCACTGTTTGGCGTGCTCAACGAATAACTTCGTAATGGTAGAGGGGGGTACATCCCGCTTGACGGCGATGCCGATGTCCCGCACCTGGGGCACGTCGAAGGGCTTGGCCACGATGTGGTACCGGTTGGGATAGAGCATCAGCTCGTGGACCACACTGATGCCCAGGCCGCACTCCACCATAGACAATATGGCATAATCGTTGCTGACCTCGTATCGGATATTGGGCTTCTGCTGGAGATGTTCCAGAAACTTGGTGATCTCGTGGTCCTGCTCCTCTTTCAAATTGATGAAGTCCTCGTTGGACAGCTGAGCGATGGGGTAGCAGGGATCGTTGGCCAGCGGATGGTTCTCCGGCAGAATGGCCACCAGGGTGTCCTGTAATAAGAAGGAGGCCTCCAGATCATTGGAGACAGGCAGGTTGAGGAAACCGCAGTCTACCAGCCCCCGACGCAGCCAGGAGGCGATCTGGTGATACTCCCCGTTGATGAGCTGAAAGTCGATGTGGGGGTAGATCTCATGGAAGGATTTGATCATCAGCGGCAGCCAGCCGCTGGAGATGGAGGAGAAAGCTCCCACCCGGATGGAACCGGAGCTGAGGCCGTGAATCTCCGAGATGGCGTAGTTCAGATCCTCATAGGCCTTGCAGATGGCCTGGAGCTTGGGCAGAAGCACCAGACCCTCGGAGCTGATCTCAATGCCGGAGCGGTTGCGGGTGAGCAGTTTGACGCCCCAGGCGTCCTCCAGGTCGGCGATCATCCGGCTGATGGCCGACTGGGTGTAGCCCAGCTGGGCAGCGGCGTGGGTGATGCTTCCTGTCTCAATGGTTTTCAAATAGGCGATATATTTGCGGATACTCATAACAATCTGGTCTCCTAACCCTTGATATTTCTTATATTCCGGAATGGAATGGAAAACAGAAAAAAGAATTTCTTGTATATTCTGCCTAGTAATTATATAATACGTTATAGGAAATTTCAACAGAATCATTACAGGTCATTCGGAAAAAGTTAAAAATGACAGTAAAGATTGCAAAAATGGAATCCTGGGATAGAAGTTTCACAAGAAAAAAGGAGGAAAAGTGTCATGATTCGTTTTTCTATTTGCGGTGCTGCCAGCTACGCCTGTGGTGAGTTGCTGCGTTTGATGGTACACCACCCCGAGACACAGGTTGCCCATCTGGCCGATAGCTTTGCTGCCGGCCGGAAGATCCAGGATGAGCACGCCGCTCTGATGGGCTTCTACGACCAGGAGATCCTCCCTCTGAATGACGAGACTCTGGATATGATCGTGAAGGACAGCGACGTGGTGTTCACCGCCGTGGACGCGGGCACCGTGTGCGGCATTGCCGAGAAGGTGCTGGCCGCCGGCAAGAAGTTCATCGACTTCGGCGCCGACATCCGCTTCCGGGACGCCAAGACCTGGGAGAAGTGGTACCACCTGGAGCACCCCAACTATGAGATGACCAAGGAGGCCGTCTACTGCATCCCCGAGATCCAGCGCGACCTGGCCAAGGGCAAGAGCCTCATCTCCAACCCCGGCTGCTACCCCACCGCCACCACCCTGGGCCTGTATCCCGCCGTCAAGGAGGGCCTGGTGGTTGAGAACACCATCGTGGTGGACGCCAAGAGCGGCTACACCGGCGCCGGCCGCCGTCCCGCCCCCAACAAGCTCCTGGCCGAGGCCAGCAACAA
>CALWYB010000052.1 GCA_944385665.1 uncultured Oscillospiraceae bacterium | reverse complement strand
GGTGGGTAAAGGGACTCGAACCCTCGACACCCGGAACCACAATCCGGTGCTCTAACCAACTGAGCTACACCCACCATGGAGTTATGACGGGGAGAAACCGCACAGCCAAATAAAATTGGCACGCCTGAAGGGACTCGAACCCCTGACCCACTGCTTAGAAGGCAGTTGCTCTATCCACCTGAGCTACAGGCGCATATGGAGCGGGTGATGGGAATCGAACCCACGCGACCAGCTTGGAAGGCTGGGATTCTACCATTGAACTACACCCGCATGGACGCTGTGTTCCTCTCACGTCAGCCATGAAATAATACCACAGTTTTTATGGGTTTGTCAATGGGTTTTTCTCTTCTTTTCGGAAAAAATTTGGGCAGAGGAGGAAAAAGACCTCCTCTGCCCGGAGACAGATGCTTACAGGGCGGCGTCACAGAAGCCGCAGCAGTCCACCCCGCCGATCTTCTTGATGAGGGGAGGCAGATAGGTCTCGGTCTGGGTGATGCAGCGGGGATTGTGACAGATGGGCTTGGTGCCGATCTCCACCGGGGCGGGATGGTCGTTCCGGGGCTGCAAAGCCAGGTGCTCCAGCAGGGCCATCCGGGCGAACATACCGAATCGGGCCTGCTGGAAGTAGACTGCCCGGGGGTCGTCGTCCACATCCAGGGTGATCTCGTCTACCCGGGGCAGGGGGTGCATGACCAGCATGTCGGGCTTGGCCCGCTCCAGCTTGCGGCGAGTCAGGATATAGATGCCCTTGTTGCGCTCATACTCCAGGGGGTCCACAAAGCGCTCCTTCTGGATGCGGGTCATATACAGCACGTCCAGCTGGGGAATGACCGGCTCCAGACCGGTGACCTCCGTGTACCACATGTTGTGCTCCCGCATGAACACTCGCATGTACTCGGGGACGGCCAGCTCCCGGGGGGAGATGAGGAAGAATTTAATATCGTTGAACTTGGCCATGGCCTTGATGAGGGAGTGGACGGTGCGGCCGTTCTTCAGGTCACCGCACAGGCCGATGCACAGGCCATCCACGCCGCCCCGCAGGCGGGTGATGGTGGTCAGGTCCGCCATGGTCTGGGTGGGGTGCATATGGCCGCCGTCTCCGGCGTTGACCACGGGGACGGCGGAATAGAGGGAGGCCGCTTTTGCCGAGCCCTCCCAGGGGGTACGCATGACCACCACGTCGGCGTAGTTGGAAACCATTTTAATGGTGTCCTTCAGGGTCTCGCCCTTGGCCACGGAGGAGGAGTTGGGATCGGCAAAACCGAAAACGGATCCGCCAAGCCGCAGCATAGCGGTCTGGAAGGAGAAATTCGTTCGGGTGGAGGGTTCATAGAACAGATTGCAGGATACCTTGCCACGGCATACGTCAATAAATTTCTCCGGCGCGTCGATGATTTGGCTGATCCGGGTGTAGAGCTGATCCCATTCTTCCCGGGACATGTCACCAAAGTCGATCAGATTTCGCATTGCGGCCCCTTCCTTTCTCTTTGTCCGTATTCGAGTTATTGTATCACAAAGAGACAGCTTCCTTCAAGCGGCAAACTAAGATTTCCTTGTGCCGAAACGTATGATTTTTTCCCGGTTTGCCATGCTAACTCTGTTCGTTTAGCTGGACGGTGGAACAGACGCCGCTGTTTTTGAAAAAGGGAGACCAAAATGAAACAGTTCTGGTATTTTATGCTATATAGTTTCTTGGGGTTTTTGCTGGAAGTAGGGTATGCCTGGTGCACCGGAGGCAGGCGGGACCGCAAACGTACCCTGGTACTGCCTCTGTGTCCGGTATATGGCCTGGGTGCTCTGGCGGTTTTGGCGCTGCCTCAGGCCGTGACAGAGAACCCTCTGCTGCTGATGGTGTGGGGCGGAGCGGCGGCCACCGGAGTGGAGTATGCCACGGCTGTTTTTTATGAGAAGGTGCTGGGAGTCTCCTTCTGGGACTACCGGGAGAACCGGTGGAATCTGCATGGGCGAGTGTGTGCGGCATTTTCCCTCGCCTGGGCCGCCTTGCTGCCGGTTGCGGTCTATTGGATCCATCCCGCGGTCTCGGGCTGGGCAGCGTTCATTCCATCTCCGGTGACAGCTGCGGCCATGCTGGCTGTCGGGGCAGATCTGCTGCTGTCCGGCCTGCTGCTGCGGCGCACCGGGACCCGGGACTGTCTGCGGTGGGACTTCTGGGGAAAGGACAGAAGCACAACACTTGACACCTCTAAATAAGAGGTATATAATACCTCTAAAAGAGAGGTGTTAAAATGAAAGTGGATAAGCAGATGGCCAAGGGCAGCCATGAGTTGATTATTCTCAAGTTGCTCAGCCGTCAGGACATGTACGGATATCAGCTGATTCAGCAGATGGCGCTTTTGTCGGAGGACGTATTCTGCATGAGTCAGGGAAGTTTATATCCGTTCCTCCATGCCCTGGAGGAGAAGGGGCTGATCACCTCCTATACCCAGATGGAGAGTGGAAGAGAGCGGCGTTTTTATCATCTCACCCATACCGGACAGCGAGCCTTGCAGGAGAAAGAAGTTCAGTGGGGGATATACACCCGGGCTATGGCCCGAATTTTAGGAGGTGTACAGGAATGAAGCCTTGGATAAAAAAATATGTTTCGCAGTGTGTCACCTCCATAGCTGATCCAGCCTACCGCAGACGGCTGGAGAGAGAACTTGCCGATCACCTGGAGGAGTTGGCGGCGGACCTGGAGCACAGCGGGCTAACTCCCGATGCGGCCCAGAAGCGTGCCCTGGAAGAAATGGGCGATCCGCAAACGCTGAGAGAAGCGTACCGACGGGCATGGCTTGCACAGAGTCAGTCCCCCCGAGGGATTCTTCGAACCATGGCGGCAGGGTGGTGCTGGATGGCAGGAAGCTACATCTTTTCCGCTTTTTTGCTGGGATTGGTGGGGTTTCGCTATGACAGCGGGGCATACCCCATTCAGGGGCATCCGGGGAGACTCCTTGTGTATGGAGGAGTGCTGTTTCTGATTCCCCTTGTTGCAGGGGCACTGAGACTGGACAGGAGTTTTTCTCCCGGTCGGCACAGGGGGACGCTAGTGACGATGGGGTTGCTGGCAGGCTGGCTGACGGAGAAGGGAACTGTGATGGTGCTGAGCAGTTGGATCTATGGCATACCACTTTGGAGAGTTTCGGAGCTGCTGGCGCGCGTCCATGGGGGAGGGGACCCCACTGCCCCTTGGTTTACTCCGGTTTACATTCTGGGGACACTGGCAGGATGTTTTGTGCCGGGACTAGCATTGAGACATAAAAAAACAGCCGTGGAACGTCCACGGCTGTTCAGAGGCTAAGTTACTTACTCCTCGTAATCTTCGTACTCAGAGGAGCAGGCACGCTGCTGGATCTTGGTCTTGGCGCAGTCGCCCAGCTCGGAGAGCTTGTCCCAGTAGGCGATGATGGCGCACACGGCGGCAGCGGCAGTCAGAGAGAGAGCCACGATCTTCAGCACGAAACGAGCGATTTTCATAGTAAAAATCCTCCTTCTGGATTTATGGTTGTTCATAGTGTACACGATTACGAGAAAAAATACAATATCTCAGGGAAAAATTCAGAGGGGAAATTACACGTTGAACCGGAACAGGATGATGTCTCCATCTTGTACCACATAGTCCTTGCCCTCAGAGCGGATGAGGCCCTTCTCCCGGGCGGCGGCCATAGAACCGCAGGCCATCAGATCCTCGTAGGAGACCACCTCGGCCCGGATGAAGCCCCGCTCGAAGTCGGAGTGGATCTTGCCGGCGGCCTGGGGAGCCTTGGTGCCCTTGGTGATGGTCCAGGCCCGGCACTCGTCCTCGCCGCTGGTGAGGTAGGAGATAAGACCCAGCAGGGTGTAGCTGGCCTTGACCAGGCGGTCCAGACCGGACTCCTTCACCCCCAGATCCTCCAGGAACATGGCCTTTTCCTCCGGCTCCAGCTCGGCGATCTCAGCCTCCAGCTTAGCGCACACAGGGATGACCTGAGCGCCTTCCGCCTGAGCCCGCTCCTCCACCTGCTTGTAGTAGGGGACGGCCTGAGGATCGGAGAAACCGTCCTCGTCCAGGTTGGCGGCGTAGATGACCGGCTTGAGGGAGAGCAGCTCGCTGGTGCCGATGAGGGCGGCGTCGTCCTCATCCACCTCGGAGAGGTAGCTGCGGGCGGACTTGCCGTCGTTGAGCCACTCCTTCAGGCCGGAGAACACCTCCACCTCGTGGAGGAACTTCTTGTCCCCCTTGGCGGCCTTCTGGGCCTTGTCAATGCGCCGGTCCACCATCTCAGCGTCGGCCAGAATGAGCTCCAGGTCGATGGTGTCCATGTCCCGGATGGGGTCGGTGGAGCCCTCCACGTGGATGACGTTCTCGTCATCAAAGCAGCGCACCACGTGAACGATGGCGTCGGTCATACGGATGTTGGCCAGGAATTTGTTGCCCAGACCCTCGCCCCGGCTGGCGCCCTTCACCAGACCGGCGATGTCCACAAACTCGATGACGGCGGGGGTGGTCTTTTTGGGGTGGTACATCTCGCTGAGCTTGTCCAGACGGTAGTCGGGCACAGCCACCATGCCCACGTTGGGGTCGATGGTGCAGAAGGGGTAGTTGGCGCTCTCGGCGCCGGCGTTGGTAATGGCGTTGAACAGGGTGCTCTTGCCCACGTTGGGCAGACCCACGATTCCTAATTTCACGGCAGTTCCTCTTTTCCGAAAACTTCAAAAATGGTCCTATTATTATATCGGATTTTCCTTGGCGGCGCAAGGGCTGGATTGGTACTTACACCAGTTTGCCCAGGAGCAGCGTGTCCCGGCGGCCGGTGAGCCGGACTTGGCGCAGATGATTGTGGAGCGGTTCACCGCTGACAACCCCTACCTGGCAGTACCGGGTGGTGTGCCCAAGCCACAGGCCGTCCCGCTCCTCCTCAAAGAGAACGGGGACGGTTTCCCCCACAAAGGAGTCCAGATAGGCGTGCTCCATGGCCTGGGCCACCTGGGCGGCCCGGTGGGAGCGCTCCTCCTTGACTGCGTTGGGTACCTGGCCTGGCATTTTGGCGGCGGGGGTGCCGGGGCGGCGGGAATAGGGGAAGATGTGCATGGCGGCAAAGCCGCACTTCTGGATAAAGTCCAGGGTTTGGACAAACTCCTCCTCCGTCTCCTGGGGGAAGCCCACAATGAGATCGGTGGTGATGGCCGGGCGGTCATAGACTCCGTGGAGGAATTGAACGCTCTGGTAATACCGTGCGGAATCATATTTCCGGTTCATCCGCTGCAAAACGGTATCGCAGCCCGACTGCATGGACAGGTGGAAGTGGGGGCAGAGATTGGGGAGGGCGGCGCAGCGGCGGCAGAAATCCTCCGTGATGGTCCGGGGCTCCAGGGAGCCCAGCCGTACCCGGATGTGGGAGGGGACCGCCTGGCAGATGGCCTCCACCGCGTCAATAAGGGAAGGCTTTCCCTCTAAATCCTGGCCCCAGGAGGAGATCTCAATGCCAGTGAGGACGATTTCCTGATAGCCCGCCTCCACCAAGGATTTAGCTTGGGCGGCGCAGTCGGCGATGGGCAGGGAGCGGATGCGTCCCCGGGCGTAGGGGATGATGCAGTAGGAGCAGAAATTGACGCAGCCGTCCTCGATCTTCAGCATGGCCCGGGTGCGGCCCTCCAGACCTCCGGCGGGGAGGCTCTCAAAGGTACGCCGCTGGAAGGGATCGTCTAAAACGGTGATGCTCTTGTGCTGCTGCCAGGTCTGCTCCAGCAGGTCCACAAAGCCGGTGCGGTCTCCGGTGCCGGCTACCAGATCCACTTCCAGCTTGTCCATGTCGTCGGGGTGAGTCTGGGAGTAGCAGCCGCACACCGCCAAAATGGCGTCCGGGGCGGTCTTCCGGGCCCGGCGGATCACCTGCCGGGACTTTTTGTCGCTCACCGCCGTCACCGAGCAGGTGTTGATGACATAGGCGTCGGCCTCCCCGTCAAAGGGAACCAGAGTGTGGCCACGCTGAGTGACCAGCTGCTCCAGGGCCTGGGTCTCGTACTGATTTACTTTGCACCCTAAGGTGTAAAAGGCAATTCTCATGTTGTTTCGTCTTCGCTCTCTTTCAGATCTTCGGGGAGCAGCTCCATCAGCTGCTTCCGGGTGGGGGCGTCCAGCTTGGCTACCCGGTCGGACTGGCGGGAAACCGCCTTTTCAAACAGATTGCGCACGTCCCGGGCGTTGCCGAAGTTCTCATCCCGCTGCTGGTAAAGGTTCTCCAGGTCCTCCTTGGCCCACTGGGCTGCCTCCGTGGAGAGGGTGTAGCCGTTTTTTTTGCACATGGACTCCAAAATGGAGAAGAGCTGGCCGCCATCGTAGTCGGCAAAATAGAAGTATTTGTTGAAGCGGGATTCCAAGCCGGGGTTGGCGTGGATAAAATGTTCCATCAAATCGGAGTAGCCAGCCACAATGATGATCAGGTCCTTGCGGTGATCCTCCATATTTTTCAGCAGTACCTCAATGGCCTCGTGGCCGAAGTCGTTGGGGCTGTCCTGGTTGACCAAGGCGTAGGCCTCGTCGATGAAGAGTACGCCGCCGATGGCCTTTTGGATGACCTCCTGGGTCTTGATGGCGGTCTGACCGACAAATCCGGCCACCAGGCCGGAGCGGTCCACCTCCACCAGCTGTCCCTTGGGCAGCACGCCCATGCTGCGGTAAATTTTGGCCAGCAGCCGGGCCACCGTGGTCTTGCCGGTGCCCGGGTTGCCCAAAAAGACCAGATGGAGGGACATGGGAGGGACAGGCAGCCCAGCCTCCTGGCGCAGCTTGCGCACCTTCACCAGGTTGATGAGGCTCTTTACGTCCTTTTTCACCTGGTCCAGGCCGCACAGACTGTCCAGCTCCGCCAAAAGCTCCTCCAGCGAGGGCTGGGGTTCCTCCTCTTGGACCGGCTCCTCCTTGCCGGCCTCCTGTTCTGCCTTCTGGGGGGCGGCAGATTCGGGGGCACCAGGCTGGGGCTTGGTGACAAAGTCGTCCGCTTTCAGAGGAGGGCGGTCCCCGGACAGGCCGTCCTGGCTGCACAGGGCCAGCAGGGCGTCGGCGCAGGCGTTGACAAACCCGGCCTCTGCCTCACTGACCACGTCGTCCACGGCCGCAAACAGCAGCAAAATCAGAGTGAACTGATCCACAAAGCGGCGGGAGAGGGTGGTGCCCTTGCGCCGGTCATAGTCCCGCAGAGACTGGAAAAAGGCAGGGGGCTGGAACAGGTCGTAGTCGGCCACGCCGGTGGCTACCTCCCAGTACAGGGCGGAAGGGGAGGCATTGGTGCCGGAATAGATGGCGTTATAAAACTCCACATGCCGGGGCGTGATCTCGGTGGCATTGTCCGCCTGCCACACACCCAACGCGCAGGTGCGGAAGTAGCCGTCCGCCTGGCGGCTGAACTCCATGCGCAGGGTGGGGTCGGGAATCCATTTTCGGTAGGCGCTCACCGCCTCATCATACTGTTTGTGGGCCTGGGCAGGGGATAAGGTACCTTTCACAGATGGTTTCCTCCCTTTCTCCTTGTCCGGATGGACAAAGGGAACTGTTTTGTGCGGGATTTTGCGCAGATCAAATTCATTATAAAAGAAAGCGTAAACCTGGTCAAGAAGTGGGGGCACTTTTGAAAGACGTTTACATAATTTCGCCAAAAAACGTGCCAATGTCTATTTTTTCGTTGACGACACAGTTAATTCCTTGTAAAATAAATACTGAGACCGCAGGCTCTGCGGTCATCCTTTCTCAATGCTGGAGGTTATTCACCCATGGCTGCGAAAAAAGCACCCCCCCGCCGCAACACCGACGTCATCCGATGTGAAAAGTGCGGCGAAGAATATTCGGTTACTTATAAGCGCTGTCCCTTCTGTGATGAGCGGCCCGGCCGCAGCTATCCCGCCGTGGGCGGAAAGCGGGCCAGCGGCAATCGTCCCAATCCCCTTCAGGTGGGGGGACTGATCGTTACACTGGTCCTGATCATTGCCGCCGCGGTGATCGTGTTCAAATATGTCTCTCCCTTCCTGTTTGGAGATAAGACCACGCAGGGAAATGCTTCCGTCTCCACCAGCCAGTCTGTCAATTCGTCCGATACAGGTAGCGGGGAGAACTCTGAGCCTCAGGTGACCGTCAACAGTCTGACCCTCAGCCGGACGGACTTTACCCTGCGGGCCGGAGAGTCCTATCAGCTGATTGCCACGGTGGACCCGGAAGACGCAAAGGTGAGCTGGAGCAGCGGAGACACCTCCGTGGCCACCGTGGATGAGTACGGCAATGTGACCAACGTGTATACCGGCAGCGACAAGGTGAAGATCGTCATTACCGCCGCTGCGGGGGACAAGAGCGCCACCTGTGACGTCTACTGCAACGGCGACGGCACCGGTACCGGCACGACCACCAACCCCGATACCACCACGCCTTCCACCGGCCAGTCTCTGGCTCCCAACAGTGAGGCGGTCATTACCGGCGCCTCCGGCGGTCTGAATATCCGTTCCGGCCCGGGTACCGACTATGAGAGCAAGGCCAGCACCACCGACGGTGCCACAGTGATCGTGCTGGAGGATGCGGGCAACGGCTGGACCAAGATCAAGTATGCCATCGGCGGAGGAAACTTTGACGAGGGCTATGTGATGAGCAGCTATCTCCAGGCCAAATAATATATTCGCCTGACAAACAGGACCCCGAAGCAGTGCTTCGGGGTCCTGTGATTTCCCGGCCTTTATCTTGCTTTTCCCTATGGTTTGGGGTATGATAAGTCCGATTGAGAATACCGCAAAGGAGGTTTGCGTGATGCGAGATGGATTTGTAAAGGTTGCTGCCGGTACGCCCAAGATCAAAGTGGCCGACTGCCGCTATAACGCGGAGCAGATCTTTACGTTGATGCGCGAGGCGGACAAGCAGGGGGTCAAGGTGCTCTGCCTGCCGGAGCTGTGCCTGACCGGATACACCTGCGGCGACCTGTTCTTACATGACACCTTGCTGAAGGGAGCGGAGGAGGGCCTCCAGACAGTTCTGGATGCCACCCGGAACCTGGAGGTAGTCACTGCCGTGGGTTTGCCTGTGCGGGCTGAGTATGACAACAAACTGTATAACTGTGCCGCTGTGATCCAAAAGGGAGAGATTTTGGGCCTGGTTCCCAAGACCCACATCCCCAACTATGGAGAGTTTTACGAGGCCCGGTGGTTTGCCAGCGGAGCGGGCGTGGATACCATGGTGACACTGTGCGGCCGGCAGGTGAGCATGAGCACCACCGATACCTTTGCCTGCCAGGAGATGCCCAATCTCATTGTGGGCGTAGAGATCTGTGAGGACCTGTGGGCCCCCGAGCCCCCCTCTGCCGGTCTGGCCCGCAGCGGCGCCACGCTGATCTTGAACCTGTCCGCCTCCAACGAGACGGTGGGCAAGGCGGCCTACCGCCGCCAGCTGGTCACCGGCCAGAGCGGACGGCTGGTGTGCGGCTATGTGTATGCCGACGCCGGAGAGGGGGAGTCTACCACCGATCTGGTTTTTGCCGGCCACAATATGATCGCGGAAAACGGCGCCCTGCTGTGTGAGCGGCGCTTTGCCAACGGTCTGACCATCAGCGAGATTGACGTGGACCGCCTGGCCTACGAGCGGCGGCGGATGACCTCCTTCACCCCTGACCCGAAGAAGGAATACTGGCGCACCGACTTCTCCCTCACTCTGGAGGAGACCCGGCTGACCCGCTTTGTCTCCACCAGTCCCTTTGTGCCCCAGGACGCCGGGGACCGGGCAGAGCGGTGCAATGAGATTTTGTGCATCGCGGCCCTGGGCCTCAAAAAGCGGCTGGAGCACACCCATGCCAAGACGGCGGTAGTGGGACTGTCCGGCGGCCTGGACTCCACCCTGGCGGTGCTCATCACCGCAGTGGCTATGCAGATGCTGGACCGTCCGGCCAGCGACATCATTGCCGTCACCATGCCCTGCTTCGGAACCACCGACCGTACCAAGTCCAACGCGGTGCTGCTGGCCGAGCGGCTGGGCTGTACCCTGCGCACCATCGACATCGGCAATGCGGTGAAGGTCCACTTCAAGGACATCGGTCAGAGCATGGAGGACCACAGCGTTACCTTTGAAAACGGTCAGGCCCGAGAGCGCACCCAGGTGCTCATGGACATTGCCAACCAGACCGGCGGCCTGGTCATCGGCACCGGCGACCTGAGCGAGCTGGCCCTGGGCTGGTGCACCTACAACGGCGACCATATGAGCAACTATGCCGTCAACGCCGGTATTCCCAAGACCTTGGTGCGTCACCTGGTGTCCTTTATCTCCGATGACAAGGCCCAGGAGGACCGGGAGCTGTCCGACGTGCTCAGCGACATCCTGGATACCCCCGTCTCCCCGGAGCTGCTGCCCGCCATCGAGGGCAAGATCAGCCAGAAGACGGAGGATCTGGTGGGTCCCTACGAGCTGCATGACTTTTTCCTCTATTATATCCTTCGCTGGGGTTTCCCGCCCAAGAAGGTGTTCCGTCTGGCCCTGTACGCGCTGGGCCGCCAGTACGATCGGGAGACCATTTTGAAGTGGCTGAAGAACTTCTACCGCCGCTTCTTCTCCCAGCAGTTCAAGCGCTCCTGTCTGGCAGACGGTCCCAAGGTGGGCACCGTGGCCCTGAGCCCTCGCGGCGACTGGCGGATGCCCAGTGATGCGGTGGCTTCTCTGTGGCTGGATGAGCTGGAGGAATTAGACTAAATTTTTTAGGGCTCCAATCGGCGGGTTATCTGCCGGATTGGAGCCCAACGTAAGTGGAAAAACATCTCTTGGGAGGAGTTTGTTTGAATATCTATCTGGATCTGTTTTTGACCTTTGCCAAGGTGGGCGTGTGTACCTTCGGCGGCGGATACGCCATGCTGCCCATCCTGCAGCGGGAGGTTGTGGAGAAGAAAGGGTGGGCCACCGAGGAGGAACTCACCGACTATTTTGCCATCGGTCAGTGTACCCCCGGTATCATCGCCGTCAACACTGCCACCTTTATCGGCCACAAGTACAAGGGAATCGCCGGCGGCATTCTGGCCACCCTTGGCGTGGTGTTCCCGTCTCTGATCATCATCACCATCATTGCGGCCTTTTTGCAGAACTTTGCCTCTTACCCTGTGGTGGCCCATGCGTTGGCGGGGATCAACGCCGCCGTAGTGGCACTGATCGCGGTGAGCGTGTTCAAACTGGGCAAGAGCACCCTGAAGGGCAAGATCGCGCCGTGGATCTTTATCGTGGTGCTGGTGCTGGCCCAGGGTGGCGGCCTGTTCAGCGATGCGCTGGGCCTTCAGGGCCTGGCGGCCAGCGCGATTTCCACCATCACCTCCCCGGCGGTGCTGGTGGTGGTGGCCGGCGTGCTGGGCTGGTTCCTGTTCTATCCTCACAACGGGGGAAAGGGAGGTGAGAAGGCATGATCATGACCTTGCTGCGTCTCTTCTATGAGTTCTTTAAAACCGGATTGTTCTCCGTGGGCGGCGGCATGGCCACCATCCCCTTCCTCCAACATATGGGGGAAAAGACCGGATGGTTCACCAACGGGGATCTGACCACCATGATTGCCGTCTCGGAGTCCACCCCCGGCCCCATGGGTGTTAACATGGCCACCTACGTAGGCTTTAAGATCTGTGGGGTGGTAGGTGCGGTGGTGGCTACCCTGGGCCTGATCGCCCCGTCTATCATTGTGATCCTGATTATCGCCGGATTTTTGCAGAAGTTCCGCCACAGCAAGAGCGTGGAGGCGGTGTTTTCCGGGCTGCGTCCCGCTTCCACCGCGCTGATCGCCTCAGCAGGGCTGAGCGTGGCCTGGTCGGTGTTTACGGTAGCCAATCAGCTCTCCCCCGACAGCCTACCCTCCATCCGCTGGCGGGCGGTGATCCTGGCGGCGGCGGTATTTGTGTGTATGAAGTGGACACCGCTGAAAAAGCTGCACCCCATCCTGTTCATCGCCGCCGCTGCGGTGGTGGGAATCATCTTCCAATTCTGAATAAAAGCAAGAAAAAAGGCCGCTTTTGCGGCCTTTTTTTGTTGATATACAAAAAAAGATTCCCTGGGGCCCGGCGGAGCCCCAGGGAGCGGTTCAGAGCGGAAACAGTGAACTTATGGTAAAGGGGGATCAGCCCTTAACCAGCACGGGATTGACGCCGACCTTCTTGCCTTCCTCGTAAATGTAGAAGCCAGCGCCGGACTTCCGGCCCAAATAGCCGGCGGCCACCATCTTGCGCAGCAGGTGGGCGGGGCGGTACTTGGTGTCGCCCAGGTCGATGTAGAAGGTCTCCATAACCTCCAGCAGGATGTCCAGACCGATCATGTCGGCCAGAGCCAGGGGGCCCATGGGGTGGTTACAGCCACGCATCATGCCCTCATCCACGTCCTCCACGGTGCCGATGTCCTCATCCAGAACCTGAACGGCCTCGTTGAGCATGGGCAGCAGCATACGGTTGACGATGAAGCCGGGCTTATCCTTGGCCAGAATGGGGTGTTTGCCCATGTGCTTGCCGACCTCAATGACATTATCGATGGTCTCCTGAGAGGTGCGCAGGCCGTAGACGATCTCCACCAGGCTCATCACAGGCACAGGGGAGAAGAAGTGCAGACCCACGACCTTCTCCGGACGGCTGGTGGCAGCGGCCAGGCTGGTCATGGAGATGGAGGAGGTGTTGGAGGCGAAGATGGTGCGGCTGTCGCAGATCTTGTCCAGCTGCTGGAAGATGGCGCGCTTGGCATCCAGGTTCTCGTAGATGGCCTCAATGACCAGATCCACGTTGGAAGCTACGTGAACGCTGACGGAGGTGGTCAGGCGGGCGAGGCAGTCGTCCTTCTCTTCGGCTGTCATCTTGCCCTTTTCCACCAGACGCTCCAGACGCTTGGTGATGCCGGCCACGCCGCGCTCCAGAGCGGCCTTGCTCTGGTCGTTCAGGATCACTTCATAGCCGCACTGAATGGCGGTCTGGGCAATACCGCTGCCCATCAGGCCGGAACCGACGACAAAAATTTTGCGGATTTCCATGTTGATCTCCTTCTCTTAATGATGTAGTTGTTGGCTCTGGCCCCCAAGCAGGCGCCAGCTTCGGCGGAAACTGTGATACTTAATTTTATCATAGCGCGCCCGACCTTGTCCAGAAAAAAGCGACAGGAACAGACGGCTTTACGCCTGGGCAGGAGAGAGCCAATGTTGTGTACGTCCGCGTGAGACGTACCGCTCTTTTGAACAATTAAACTATATCCGCAAATGAGCCAATCGTCAACTGCGGGGAGACAAGATGGTTACGAAAGCGATAAAAAATAATAAGATATGCAAAAAAATTTTGGAGCAGGTCCATAGGATGCGGGGGTTTTTACTTGTGTTTCTCCGCTATGTCGGGTATAATTTCAAAAAAGAACGAAAGAGGGTGGGCTATGTGAAAAAAGCAGCGCCCTGGCTTCTGATGACGATGGTGCTGCTGGCCGGCTGCGGCAGTTCGCAGGCCGGGAGTGACCAGCGCTTTGTGCAGGGAGAGACCGTGTCCACGGCATGGTTTGATTATACAGTGACCGGCGTGCAGTCGATGGGAGAGTACGGAGGGTATATCAGCGCAGAGGGAGACCAGCTGGTGGTGGTGGAACTGGACATCAAGAGCACCTATGCCCAACCAATCACCATGTTTGACAGCGATTTTCAGCTCACTTGGTCGGGTATGGAGGAGGATGATACCCGCTGTATGCCGGTGGAGTACTACTGCGACCAGCAGTTGCCGGCAGAGTATGAGCTGGCCTCCCGGGAGAGCCGCAGCGGCGTGCTGGTCTATCAGGTGCCCCAGGAGGAGACCGACTTTCAATTCCTCTTCCGGGAGGTCTTTGACGACGGGACCCAGGAGGGGAGATTGGGCGATCTGTATATCATGGACCTGACGCCCCAAACATAGAGCCCCTTGCATTTCGATGCTCCGGGCGGTATGATAAAGAGAGAAAAAGCGGCCCGAACCCGGGCCGCTTCCAAATTGTTTCTGAAAGAAAACGAGGAAAAGACAATGCGCGTATTTGATACTCACGCCCACTACGACTCCGGCGCCTTCAACGCCGACCGGCTGGAGCTGCTGGCCGGTATGCCGGAGCAGGATGTGGCTCTCATTGTAAATCCCGGCTGCGACCTGGAGAGCTCCAAAACCGCAGTGGAGCTCTCGGAGCGCTTCCCCTTTGTCTACGCCGCCGTGGGGGTGCACCCCTCCGACTGTGCCGGTTGGCAGGACAGCTGGGTGGAGGAGCTGAAGAAGCTGGCGGCCCATCCCAAGGTGCGGGCCATCGGGGAGATCGGCCTGGACTACTACTGGAAGGAGAATCCTCCCAAGGAGCTGCAGCAGAAGGTGTTTCACCGGCAGCTGGAGCTGGCTCAGGAGCTGGACCTGCCCGTCATCATCCATGATCGGGAGGCCCACCACGACTGTCTGGAGATCGTCCGCTCCCACCCCCAGGTGCGGGGCGTGTACCACTGCTACTCCGGCAGCCTGGAGGATGCCAAGGTGCTGGTGAAGCTGGGGTGGATGCTGTCCTTTACCGGCACCATCACCTATAAAAATGCCCGCAAGGCTCTGGAGGTCATCGACTGGCTGCCCATGGACCGGATCATGATCGAGACCGACTCCCCCTACCTCACCCCCGAGCCCTTCCGGGGCAAGCGCAA
>CALWYB010000051.1 GCA_944385665.1 uncultured Oscillospiraceae bacterium | reverse complement strand
GATCGGAGTGTATATCGCTATAAAGTACGAAAAATAGTTAGAAAAAAGTTCCAAAGCCGCTTGGTAAGGATGAGGTCGGCAGTTCGAATCTGCCTAGCAGCTCCACAAAAACCGCCTTTTTCGTTTGAAAAAGGCGGTTTTACTTTGCATTTTGCTATATTTTAGCTGAGCAATAAATAAGTGGTCAACGCTTTGACCACAAAACAAGCCACAAATAGAAAAGCAGGCCTCCGAAGCACACACTTCGGAGGCCTGCTTTTTTTATGTCCATTCGGCACCACACCGGGGAGTTTTTGCTACTTTAACGGTGTGTTCAATGCATCTATGATGCTACGCTGGAGCAGGGCGGAAAACCGGCGCAGACACTGCGATTGATATGCATCCCGATGCGTGATGATTGAAATTTCTGTTGATAGATTAAATCCACCAATGGAAACCGAGATCAGATTCTGATGAGGGAATGAGTTACCATTGATATCATTTACTGTTCGAAAGAACATCTGTGGGCAGAAACAGGCTCCTGAGTCCTGTGCAGCCAACATCAGTTTGATTTGGAAGGTATCAACTATGATTTTCGGAACGATAGTAACATTTTGCTCCGCCAGCCAGGCATCGATCTTAGACTGCAAATAACTATTCTTTGAGCTGCAGATCAGCGGGATATCCGCCAGGTGAGTTGCTGTGATGCTGTGTGTCTCCAGCACCTGCTCCAGTCCATGCCGCTTTAATAAGCTTTCCGTAACAATTAAAAAAATAGGCTCCTGCTGCAAGAAGGTACAGCGAAATTCCGGTCGTTCTCCGGTATCTGTGGCCAAAAACAGGTCCAGTTTCCCCTCCAGCAGCATGGTTTCAAACAGTTTGGTCTCCCCTTGATAGATTTCGATGGAAACATCCTCAAAATCCTTTTGAAACTCCTGTACAATATCCGGAAGTAAAAGGGTCGCTCGGGTATTGTGGATTCCCACGCGAATCTTATGACTGCGTTCCTCTTTTAACTCACTTAGTTCCTGATTCAACGCCTCCTCCAGCACGCTTTGGCGGAGCAGGTTTCGTCGTAGTGCTTCCCCCTCGGGAGTCAGTCGAAAGGACGGTTTTCTTGTAAACAACTTTGCCTGATATGTCTGCTCCAGTTTTTTGATATGACTGCTGACACATTGCTGGGAAACAAACAACCGCTCGGCCGCACGGCTAATGCTGCGTTCTTCCGTCACAATCAGAAAATACTGCATGCTGATATTCAAGGTTCTTTCACCTGCCTATTACAAAATGTACAATTTTGTTGTTTGAGATTTTATCACACAAGCATTCATTTGTGAATACCAAACACAACTGTGTTTTACATTGCTGTTGTTTTACATTACAATTACATTCAAGAAGAGGACGCGGAAATTGGTAATTTGGACTAATTTGCCTGTTTTTACAGCGGACCATTGTGAGGTGATTATGTGGAAAATATTTTTTTAAAGAAAGTCAGGCGTGGGGAACATTGTCTTGGCACGTTCTCCTTTCTGACCACTGAAAATGCGGTGGAAGCACTCTCCTATACCGGGATGGATTTTATCATTATTGATGCCGAACACGGCACAGTGGAGGCCCAGACGGTGGCGGGCCTGGTACGGGCAGCAAAGCTGCACGACCTGACTCCCTTCGTCCGCATAAAGGATTGTAGCCGTCCGGGGGTCTTGAATATGCTGGAGGCGGGCGCACACGGCCTTGTGATTCCCCAGATCCGCACTGTGGATGAAGTTCGGAACATCATCTCATATGCAAAATACTTTCCAATTGGTATGCGGGGAGTATCTGTGGGGATCAACGGGGGTTATGGATATGAACCATTTGCTTCTCATGGACTGCAGGGCTATTTTGATGTGTGCAACCGTGAGACCTTGATTTTCCCACAGTGTGAAACAAAAGAATGTTTGGACAACATCGAGACCATTGCCGCGGTGAATGGGATCGACGGGATCTTCATCGGTCCGTATGACCTCTCCGTCGCGCTTGGCAAACCGGGTGTTTTTGACTCCGTTGAGTTTCGGTCCGCGGTTGAGCGTATTTATACCGCAGTGAAAGCCGCAGGGAAAATTGCCATCATGTATACCGTAGATCCTGACGAGGTCCAAAGCTACTTTAAGCGCGGCTTCCAAGCGGTTACTTTGGGTACGGACATCAAGTTGATGATCTCCCAGCTGCGGGATATTGTTCTGCGAGCAAAGCAATAATGATGCAGTCTACGCGCAAGCAGTACTGTGCACCTAGGGTAGGCCGGCAGGCTACTCTTTACAAACCATTCAAAAAATAAAAATGAGGAGGCACACAGAAATGAAGATGAAGAAATTTCTTGCAATGACATTGAGTTGCCTGTTGGCCACAGCAACGCTGCTGAGCGGCTGTACCAAGACCGATCTGGGTTCCGCTAGTACTACTACTTCCGGCTCCGGTGTTCAGAGTACCGACAGCACGGACTATCCCTCCAAGCCCATCACCTTGGTGGTTCCTTTCAGCGCCGGCGGAACTACGGACTTGGTTGCCCGCATTCTTGCTGACAGCATGCCTAAGTACTTGGACGGTGCAACCGTGGTTGTTACGAATATTACGGGTGGGGCTGGCACAATCGGTTGCACTGAGGTTGCTAGCGCTGACCCCGACGGTTATACGTTGGGCTTCAGTGCAGTGGCCGCCGTTGCAATTCAGCCTCTCTTTGGCGAAACTTCCTATACCCTTGATGATGTGCAGCCCATCTGCAACGTCTATACGATGCCTCAGTGCATTGTTGCCCCCGCTGATGCACCGTACGATACAGTAGATGAGTTCATCGATTATCTGAAGGAACAGGGTTCTGTAAACTATGCAATCGCTGGACGCGGCACTGTGCAGCACCTGGCCTGCGTGGAGTGGATGAAGGCCGCCGGCGTTGAGGCCACGGATTTAAACTACGCGGGCGGCCCTGAGCAGGCTACCGCTATTCTCAGTGGCGAATGCGCTTTCGGTGCCCTCCAGGCCTCTGATGCCATCCGCTATGTGGAGGCCGGTCAGCTGAAGATCATTCTGAATCTGTCCGACTTTGTACCCTCCTGGATTTCCGATGTGCCCACCACGGTTTCCCTGGGCTACAACAGCAGCATTGGCAGCGTGGTTGGCCTGTGGGGGCCCGCCGGGATGGACCCGCAACTTGTGGATAAGATCAGTGCAGCTGTGGAGGCCTGCCTGGGCGACGAAGATGTAAAGCAGCAGCTTGCCAACATCGGCGTTGAACCTGAATTTTTGAATGCGGAGTCCTACGGGAAAAAACTGAGTGATACCAGCACTGCAGCTGAAAAACTGATGAAGGATATTGGCCTCATCTAAACAAATATGCCGCAGCGCAGTTCCTCTCCGGATCTGCGCTGCAGCATCGTTCGCCCCATCTGTGATTTGTGATTGGAGGACGTGATGAAAACCAAAACCCCAACCCGCTTGCATGTTTTTATTGGACGCCAGGTTCCCACGTTAATCGTTTTGTGTCTGTGTGTGATTGGCTTAATCCTGCTCCCGTTCCAGATCCCCGTCAGCAAGGCAGCGCAGGCTTCCGCTTTGGGGCCTCGTTTCTTTCCTACCGTAATGCTGTGTGCCGCCGCGGTATGTTGCATCATCTCTATCCTTTCGGAAAGTTATTGTTTCTTCGCACGAGGAGAAAACCTGAAGAGTTTTCCTCTCGCTCCCGTAAAACAGTATGGAAAGGTGCTATGTCTGGTAGCTGCACTGCTGGTCTGGTACGTCCTTCTGCGCCCCATTGGCTTTGTCATTATGACTGTATGTCTTATGATAATCTCCATGCTTTTGCTGGGAAATCGGCACGTCTGGCAGGTGATCGCAATCCCTTGCCTTACGTCCGTCTTAATCTATCTGGTTTTTGCCAATTTCCTAAATGTCCCTTTGCCCGCTGGTATCCTACCACTGTGACAGGAGAGAGAATATGGAACTGATTTTAAATTCTCTGCTTAGCTGCCTAAACCTGCAAAATCTTTTGGGTATGGTAGTCGGCTTGGCAGTCGGTCTGTTCGTGGGCGCAATGCCCGGTTTAAGCGGTGTAATTGGCATTTCTCTACTTTTGCCGTTCACCTTTACCATGGAACCCACCATGGCGTTGCTCGTGCTCATCGGCACCTACTGTGGTTCAACTTACGCCGGATCTATCTCAGCGATTCTGATCAAAACTCCGGGAACCGCCGCCGCTGCCGCCACCGTTTTAGACGGATATGAGATGAATCGGAAGGGACGCTCCCAAGAAGCCTTGAGTATCGCTCTATACGCCTCGGTATTCGGGGGACTCTTCTCTGGTGTGATCCTACTCACAGTCGCCCCCCAGTTGGCCAAAGTGGCCTTGAAATTCAATTCGGCCGACTATTTTATGCTGGCTGTTTTTGGCCTGTCGGTCATCTCTGCCGTGGGGGGAAAGAGCATTATGAAAGGACTTGTGATGGCCTGCTTGGGTGTCTTTGCCTCCACCATCGGCATTGATCCGACCGAAGGCGTCTATCGGTTTACCTTCGGTACCGTGGCCCTCTCCAAGGGACTGGAACTGGTACCTGCCCTTATCGGTCTGTTCGCTGTCAGCGAGCTTCTCAATCAAACCGAGAAGCAATTTCACTCGGACAAACCGGTCACATCCAGTTCTGCATCTGGTAAATACGGATGGAAATACATGTGGCGCTATAAGTGGACGATGCTGAAGTCGTCGATTATCGGTGTGATTATCGGAGCTACCCCCGGTACAGGCGCCGCTATTGCCAGCTTCATGGCATATGGTGAGGCCAAACGCACGTCCAAACACCCAGAGGAGTACGGCCAGGGTTCTCCCGAGGCGGTAGCTGCCTCGGAGAGTGCGAACAACGGTGTAACGGGTGCCACTCTGATTCCCATGCTGACTCTTGGAATCCCTGGCGATGTGATTACCGCAGTGCTGATGGGTGCGTTGATGATCCAGGGATTGAATCCTGGTCCTCAGCTCTTTACCCAGCATGCGGACCTGACCTACACCGTGATTGTCGGCTTTCTGATCGTAAATATTTTGCTTCTCTATATGGGAAAGTTGGCCATCCGAGGCTTTGCCCAGGTGTGCAAAGTGCCCTATTCCATCCTGCTCCCCATCGTGCTCGCATTCTGTCTGGTTGGGGCATATGCCTGCAGTAATTCCATCTATGACTGCCTCGTAGCTATCATATTCGGCATCATCGGTTATCTGGCCGAAAAGTTTGAGTTCTCCACTACGCCGATGCTCATCGGTCTCGTGCTTGGAAGCCTTGCCGAACAAAATCTGATCCGAACTTTGGCCGCTTCCCACGGCAGTCTTTTGGTAATGCCAGCGCCATCGTTCCGTTTGAAAAGCAGTCGTAAAAGCGGCAAGCATTGAGGGAGAATTTATATTATTGGAGGGAAAACAAGATGAAATTATCCGCTGGAAGGAAATTATGCTTTGGCGTAGGTGCGTTGGGTAAAGATCTGTGCTACGCCATGATCTCTACGTTCCTGATGATCTACCTCACTGACACGGTGGGCCTGGCCCCCCTGTTCGTGGGCAACCTGTTCCTGGTGGCCCGGGTATGGGACGCCGTCAATGACCCCATGATGGGCTTCATGGTGGACAACACCCGCACCCGCTGGGGTAAGTTCCGCCCCTGGATCCTGATTGGCACCCTGCTCAATTCCGTCATCATGATCTTTATGTTCCGCGACCCCGGCCTGGAAGGCTTTGCCCTGTACGCTTACTTCTCTGTTACCTACATCCTCTGGGGCATGACCTACACCGTCATGGACATCCCCTACTGGTCCATGCTGCCCTCCCTGTCCTCCACTCAGCAGGAGCGGGAGTCCATGTCCGTTATCCCCCGTATCTTCGCCAGCTCTGCCTGGCTGCTCATGGGCGCCTTCGGCATTGCCCTGAGAAACCGCCTGGGCAACGGTGACGAGGCCAAGGGTTATTCCTCCCTGGCTCTGATTATCTGCGGTGTGTTCGTCGTTACCATTCTGATTACCGTCATCTTTGTCCGTGACCGCAGCAGCCTGGAGGCCGCTGAGGGCAAGAAGGCCCAGCGCACCTCCCTGAAGGACGCCATCCACATCATCACCGCCAACGATCAGCTGAAGGTTTACATCGGCGTGGTGCTGGCGTATAATATGCTCGTCCAGCTGGCCGGCGGCATGGCCCTGTATTACTTCAAGTATGTCACCGGGGACGAGAACCTCTTCCCCTACTTCACCACCGCCGCCTCCGTGGCCGAGATGGGCGCCCTGTTCATCTTCCCCATCTTCTCCCGCTTCATGAACAAGAAGAAGGTCTTTGCCATCGCCAGCTTTACCCCCGCCATCGGCCTCATCGGCCTGCTGGTGGCCGGTGCGGTGATCCCCACCAACATCCCTGTTATTATTGTGTGCGGCCTGTTCTATAAGTTCGGCTCCGGCCTGACCCTGGGCGCCACCACCGTCATGCTGGCCGACGTCATCGACTACGGCGAGGTGAAGCTGGGCACCCGGAATGAGAGCATCGTGGCCTCCTTCCAGACCCTGCTGGTGAAGACCGCCTCCGCCGTGGCCGGCTGGCTCATCGGTGTGGGCCTGACCATCTGCGGCTATGTGGAGAACGTGCCCCAGACCGCCACCACCATTATGGGTATGCGGATTCTCATGGGCGTGGTGCCCTCCATCGTCACCGTGCTGGCCTTCGCCATCTATGTGAAAGGCTACAAGCTGGACAGCAGCACCATGGAGAACATTACCAAACAGCTGAAAGAGAAGAATAAGGTGAAAAACTAATGTTTCTTGGCGTAGACTACTATCCCGAACAGTGGGATCCCTCCCTGCTGGAGGAGGACCTGGACAACATCTGTGAGCTGGGCTGCAATGTCATCCGCATCGCGGAGTTTGGCTGGCACCTGATGGAAAAGACGGAGGGGCAGTTCGACTTCTCCTTCTTCGACCACGTGATTGAGCGGGCCAAGGCCCGGGGGCTGTCCATTGTCATGGGCACCCCCACGGCTACCATCCCCGCCTGGCTGGCCAAAAAGCACCCGGAGATCCTCTCGGAATTTGAAAACGGGAGCAAGCGGGTGTTCGGCGGGCGGCACGTGTACTGCTTCAACAGCCCGGCCCTGTATACCTACTCGGAGAAGATCGTCCGGGCCATGGCGGAGCACTATAAAGACGAGAAGGCCATCGTGGCCTGGCAGGTGGACAACGAGCTGGGCCACGAGGACAGCGATATCTGCTGGTGCCAACAGTGCCGCAAGGGATTCCAGGAATTTCTGCGCCAAAAGTTCCACGGGGACATCGGGGCGCTCAATGAGACCTACGGCACCGTGTTCTGGAGCCAGGAGTACAACGACTTTGACGAGATCCCCCTGCCTGCCCCCACCATCACCACCCACAACCCGGCCCTGCGCCTGGACTGGGAGCGGTTCCGCAGCCGGAGCATTGAAAAATTCGCCGCCTTCCAGGCCGACCTGCTCCGGGAGATCATCCCGAGGGTGGTGGTCATTCACGACTTCCCCGGGGGCGGACTGGGCAAGCACGTGGACTACTCCGCCGTGGCCCGCCACCTGGACGTGGCCGCCTACAACAACTACCCCGTCTGGGGCGGTCAGCGGGAGCCTCTGACCCCCAACGAGATCGCCTTCGGCCTGGACCACATCCGGGGGCTGAAGGGACAGAACTTCTGGATCACCGAGGCCATCATGGGAGCCCAGGGCCACGACGTCACCGGCTTCTCCCCCCGGCCCAACCAGGCCAAGATGTGGGCCTATGAGAGCATGGCCCGGGGCTGTGAGTCCCTGTTCTTCTTCCGCTACCGGGGGGGCACCAAGGGTGCTGAGCAGTTCTGCTACGGGATTCTGGACGCGGACAACGTGAAGCGCCGGAAGTTCTATGAGGTCCAGAGCTTCTTTGGGGATATCAAGAACTACGCCAAGCAGCTGGAGACCCCCATGGCCAGCCCGGTGGCCATCGTATACGACTACGACTCCCTGGCGGCCTTCCGCATCCAGCGGCAGAGCGTGCTGCTGGACTGCCAGGCAGAGATGAAAAAGTACCATAAATTCTTCTACGACCGGAATATCCCCGTGGACGTGATCCCGGCGGACCGGGATCTCACCGGCTACCGGGTGGTGATTCTGCCCCAGATGATCCTGGCTAAGCCGGACTTCCAGGCCAAGGTCAAGGCCTTCGCGGAGCGCGGCGGCACGGTGGTGCTCACCTACCGGGACTTTGTGAAGGATGGCGACAACAACCTGGTGCTGGGCAAGCAGCTTCCCCTGGACTTTGACGTCTTTGCCGGTGTGTGTGTGGCCGAGACCGAGAGCCTCCAGGAGGGCCAGGAGTTCCCCTTGATGGGGGAGGGCGCCTGGTCCGGCGTAGAGGGCCGGGGCGGTATCTTCCGGGAGATGCTCACGGCCTCGGACGGGGAGGTGCTCCTGCGGTACCACGACCGGTTCTATCAGGAGTTTGCCGCCGTCACCCGGAAACAGCAGCAGAGCGGCTGGGTCTACTATCTGGGCTGCGGCCTGGAGGAGGCGGTGCTGGACCGGCTGCTGGAGCAGGTGGCCGAGGAGCAGAACCTTCCTCTGGAGCCCACAGAGCCCGGGGTGGAAGTGGTATACCGGGGAACCGGAGCAGACCGGGTCCGCATGGTCATCAACCACAACGCCCAGGAGGCCTCCTACGGCGGCCAGACCCTGGAGCCCTTCCAGTGCTGCATCCTGCCGGCGGTGCAGTAATCGGAATGAAACCAGAAAAAAGCCCTTGAAACCTGTGGGTTTCAAGGGCTTTTCTGATCAAACAGAGGCTGCGCCGGTCACGAAGGCGGGGGAGCTGGCTTGGCGAAGGCCCTGTCCCGTGGGAGAAATACGGACCGGCAGAGGGCTTGACATCCGGGGACGAGTTGAGTATAATGCACCCGTAAACCGATGACGCAGGAAAAAGTCAGGTCGGTTCCGGCAAAGCGAGGGAAGGGCGGTGCAAGCTTCCTCCGGAGCTCTGAGCAATATGGCCTGCGGAGGGCGGCTCAAAATGGGCCGACGGCTGGACGCCGTTATACGTCGGGGATATGCTGGTATCCCGCTGAGGGACTCGTTGTTGGGTCCGAATCAAGGTGGCACCGCGAAATCGTTCGTTTCGCCCTTGACCAAGTGGATGTACTTGGTCAAGGGCGTTTTTTTATGTTCTGACAGGAGGTCATTTGAGATGAAAGAGCGCAAAATTGTGATTCTGGGTGCAGGCCATGTGGGCAGCCACTGTGCCTATGCCCTGGCGGCGTGCGGCGTGTGTGAAGAGATCGTGCTGGTGGATGTGATCCCCGAGAAGGCCTATGCCCAGGCCCTGGACGTGGCCGACAGCGTCAGCCTGATGTCCCGTCCGGTGCAGGTGCGCAGCGGGGAGGTTTCAGAGTGCCGGGACGCCAGCCTGGTGGTGGTGGCCATCGGCGAGCCCCGCAAACCGGGTCAGACCCGGCTGGATCTGCTGGGCCGGTCGGTGGAGCTGCTCAAGGATCTGATCCGGGAGCTCAAGCCCCTGGACATTTCCTGCCCGGTGGTCACCGTCACCAACCCGGCGGACATTGTGGCCGACTACCTGCGCAAGGGCCTGGGGATGGACCGGCGGCGCTGCTTCGGCACCGGCACCCTGCTGGACACCGCCCGCCTGGTGCGGTGCATCAGCCAGGCGGCGGGAACGGACCGGCGCAGCGTGTGTGCCTTCTCCATGGGGGAGCACGGCGACTCCTCCATGATCTCCTTCTCCGCCGTCACCGTAGGGGGCGTGCCCTTTGAGAAGCTGGGGCTGTCCAAGGAGAACATCCTCACCCAGACCCGCCAGGCGGGCATGGAGATCATCGAGGGAAAGGGGTCCACCGAGTTTGGCATCGGGCGCTGCGTGGCCGAGTTGGCCGCCTGCATCCTGCGGGACGAAAAGCGGATTCTGCCCGTCTCCGTGCTGCTGGAGGGGGAGTACGGACAGCAGGGTGTCCACTGCGGTGTCCCCTGCCGGATCGGCAAGGACGGGGTGGAGGAGATCATCGTCCTGGACCTGACGGCGGAGGAGCAGCAGATGCTGGACGCCTCCTGCCGGGTGATCCGGAAACACATCGCCCTGGCCTCGGAGATCTGAGCGCCCGGCGGCAGATCTTGCAGGACGGGGGAGATGGGGATAGAATAGAAAGAAAAAGGAGGGTGCGCCATGATCCATACACCATGTCCCGGATATGAAAATCAGTTCCGGTCCTATCTGCGGGAGGACACGGAGGAGAAGCGGGCGGCAGCGGCCGCAAACCAGGCGGCGGTGCGCGCTTACACGCTCCCGGAGGGCATGACCATGGAGGAGCGGGTCATTGCCGGGCCGGAGGAGGGGCAGAAGCTGAAGCTCCGCGTGTTTACCCCCGGCGCGGATGAGAAGCTGCCCGCGGTGCTGGACATCCATGGCGGCGGCTGGGTAGGCGGAGACCTGGACCTGGACAACGCCCGATGCATCGCCATTGCTGCGGGAGTGCCCTGCATGGTGGTCAGCGTGGAGTACCGGCTGAGCGGCCCGGAGTATCACTTCCCCCAGCCGCTGCTGGACTGCTATACCGCGTACCGGTGGATTTTGGACCACAAGGAGGAGCTGGGCTGTGATGGGCAGATCGGCCTGCACGGCTCCAGCGCCGGGGGCAATCTGGCCGAGGGGCTGGCGCTGTATCTCCGGGACCGCAGGGAGCAGCAGCCCGCGCTGGCGGTCATCAACTGCGGCTGTTTCTCCACCCGCTTCTGGGAGGACGCGTCCTACCAGCAGAACTACGCGCTGCGTATGGGGTCGGATGCCAGAGGGGACGGCGCGGAAGCGGCCTACCTGGGCGGCTACGATGGTACCACACCCTCCTACTACGCCTTCCCCGGCCTGTGCCATGATGTGGGCGGCCTGTGTCCCCACCTGATCCTCACCGCCGAGTATGACACGCTGCGGGATGACGGCCTGAAGTATGCCATGCGGCTGCTGAGGGCAGGCGTCCCCACTGAGATTTTCTCCGGCGGCCGGGTGGCCCACTGCTTTACCGCCGTGCCCCATCCGTATACCGACCTGACCCACCAGCTGATCGCTATGGCCCTGCGCCGGGAATTTGGCAGAATGGATGTCTGAGCCCAGTGCGCGCAGGATAGAAAAACAAATACGCCCATACAAGAGGAATGGCCTCTTGTATGGGCGTTTTTGCTTAGGTACGGATGTCTTAGGACGGGAGCGGCCGGTTCAGCGGCTGGCGGGCGGGGAGAGCTTGCCCGAGGCTGCGGCGTGCTGCTGCCGGTTCAGGTAGAGGTAAAATCCGACATTTAAAAGGATGCCCACCGTGGTGGAGGCCGGGGCGGCCAGACCGATCTTGGTCAGGCTGGCGTTGGGCTGGATGCTCATCACGTAGGCCAGAGGGAGGCGGACCAGAAGGGTCTGGACCAGCCCCTGGACCATGACCCACAGGGTCTTTTGATTGCCGTTGAAGTAGCCCACCATGCTGAACATCACGGCGGTCACGATGGTCTCGGGGGCAAAGCCCTTCAAATACTCAAACCCCTTCTGGACCACGGCCCCGTCGGTGGAAAAGAGACCGGCCAGCACGTCGCCCTTCAGCATGATCAGGGCAAAGACCACGCAGCCAAAGCACAGCCCCACGCCGATGCCGGTAAACATGGACTGCTTGGCCCGCTTGGGCTTGCCCGCCCCCACGTTCTGAGAGACGAAGGAGGCCATGGACTGCATCAGGGCGCTGGGCACCAGCATGGCGAAGTTGACGATCTTGCTGGCCACGCCGTACCCCGAGGAGGCCTCCAGGCCCAGGCGGTTAACGAAGGCGCACAGGGCCAAAAAGGAGAGCTGGGTCAAAAATTCCTGGAGGGCCAGAGGCAGGCCGATGTTGAGAAACCGGCGGCACTGGGGATTGAACTTGAAATCCGTGGGCTGAATGGAGAAGGGGAGGTCCTTTTTCAGCAGGATCACCACGGCGCACACCACGCTGACGGCCTGGGCCAGGACGGTGGCCAGAGCGGCGCCCGCCGCGTCCAGGTGGAGGCCCGCCACCAGGAACAGGTCGCCGAAGATGTTGACCACGCAGGCCACCAGCACAAACAGCAGGGGGGACTTGCTGTCCCCCAGACCCCGGAAGATGGCGGAGAGCAGGTTATAGGCGACAATAAAAAAGATGCCGCTTCCGCAGATGCGCACATAGCTCACGGTGAGGTCCAGGGACTCCGCCGGCGCCTGCATCAGGATGGAGATGGGCCGGGCAAAGCCCACCAGCAGGATGCACAGTCCCACCGAGATCAGGGCAAACACCAGGGCGCCGCCCCCCAGAAGCGGGGGGATCTGCTCCGGCCTGCGCTCGCCCAGATACCGGGCGATGAGCACGGTGATGCCCATGGCCAGCTGGGTCACCATAAAGGTGACCAGATTCAGCACCTGGCTGCCGGTGGAGACGGCGGACAGGCCGGAGGTGGAGCCGAACCGGCCCACCACCAGCAGGTCCACGGCGCCGTAAGCGGCCTGTAAGATCAGCGCGCCCAGGATGGGGACCATGAACCAGAACAGCTTTGTTAAAATGCTGCCCTGGGTAAAATCAGCTTTTTGTTTCGTCAAGGGAGATCCTCCTCTCGGACATGACTTGATAAAATTTCTCAATGGTCTGGATGGTGCAGGCGGCGTCCTCCGGGGAGATCTCCTTCAGGAGGGGGGCCAGGCGGCTGAAATACTGCTGGTTGTAGGTCTGGGACAGCTCCCTTCCCGCCGGGGTCATGGTGAGGTAGGTGATGCGGCCGTCGCTGGGGGAGGTGTGCTTGCAGAGATAGCCCTTGGCCTCCATCTCTTTCACCGTGCGGGTGACGCCGGGGCGGGGGAGGTTCAGCGCGTCGCTGATGTCGGAAATCTTGACCCGCACGCCCTGCTGTTCCAGGGATTCCATGGTGTCCAGGTAGTGGATGTAGGACGCCGTGACCCCCTTGGGCAGGGCCGGAAGCAGGTCCCGAATTCGCTTTGCCTGATAGAAGGCGTCGAAGAGCGCCTTGATCGTGTTGATATCCATGTCATGCCTCCATATAGTTACCTTTGGTAATTATATGGAGGACCATGTTGCTTGTCAATCCCCTATTTACAGGGCGGAAAGAACCGGGCCCGGGGGTGGGCGCAAATCCCATCTGTCCAAACCTGCGGCGGTGTGGTATGATACAGGGGAACGGTTGACAGGCGGGGGCAGATCAGACGCCCGTCTCCCGGCGGAACGACTTGGAAAAAATGCTGCACCCGCCTAAATTCTTCCAGAAAAGACTGTAAAAAAAGGGCCCGTTGTGTTATATTTTTTTCAAAGGCCCAAAACGTACAACAAAATTTCTTCCCCCTCTATGGCAGGCAGCCACCAGAACTTTGAAATTGAGAATGATGTGAAAGGAAGATTCATGATGGCACGGGAAAAAGCAGATCCCAAGAAGAAAAACGCGGCGGAAAACAAGACTGCGGCTCCCGCTGCGGCCTCCAAGGCAGCGGACGCTGCCCCGGTGAAGAAGGAGGAGCCTGCGGCCGGGACAAAGGCGGCTCCGGAGACCAAGACCCTGACCCACGCCGCGCCCAAGACCATGGCCCATACGGCGCCCAAGACCATGGCCACGGTCCCGGAGAAGAAGCCTCTGGCCCACACGCAGCCCAAGACGATGGCTACGGTTCCGGAGAAGAAACCCCTGGCCCACACGCAGCCCAAGACCATTGTCCCCGTTGAGGAGAAGAAGACGGCGCAGCCTGCTGGGGCAGCCCAGGAGAAGGCCGCCCCCAACACGGCGCCGGAGACCAAGGCGGAGCCCGCAGAAGCAAAACCTGCGCAGCCCGCTGGGAACAAGGCTCCGGCAGAGAAGAAAGCGGAGCCGGCTGGGGAGAAGAAGGCAGAGCCTGCCGCAAAGAAAGCTCCGGCAAAGAAAAAGGCGGAGTCCGGGAAGAAACCGGCCGCCAAAAAGAAGGCCGCCAAGGCTGAGGCGACGGAGAGCAAAAAGCCCGCCGCCAGGAACAAAGCCACTGCCCCAGAGAAAAAGGCCACATCGGCCGGAAAGAAACCCGCTTCCGCCGGGAAGAAGAAACCCCCCGCTGTTCAGGAGGCTGCACCCGCTGCGGAAGAGACTGTATCCGTAAAAGAGGAGGCTGTTTCCATGAGTGAGATGTCCAATCTGCCCCGCCGGAGCATTGCGTTTATCGGTTCCGAGTGCCATCCGTTTGTCAAGACGGGCGGTCTGGGCGATGTGATGTACGCCCTGCCCCGGGCGCTGGCCCAGCTCAACTGCGACGTGCGGGTGATCCTGCCCCGCTACGCCTGCATCCCCCAACAATACCAGGACAAGATGGTCTACCGGGGCGAGTTTTACATGGACCTGGGCAAGACCGGCCGCAGCTACTATGTGGGCATCATGGAGTATGTCTGGGACGGCGTGGTATACGACTTCATCGACAACCAGGAGTTCTTCTCCACCGGCAACCCCTACGTCAATCTGGTGGACGACATCCCCAAGTACTGCTTCTTCAGCAAGGCTGCCCTGGCCGCCCTGAACTACATGAACTGGATCCCCGACATCGTCCACTGCCACGACTGGCAGGCGGCCCTGGTGCCGGTGTATCTGCGCACCCTGTTCAAAGACTCCCCGGTGGGACACGCCAAGTCCATCCTCACCATCCACAACCTGCGCTTCCAGGGCATCTACAACATCCCCACCATCCAGTACTGGTCCGGGCTGCCT
>CALWYB010000050.1 GCA_944385665.1 uncultured Oscillospiraceae bacterium | reverse complement strand
CGGCGTTGCTCCGGATAGAGTTTACAGCGATGGGCTGTTCCCAGCCATCGGGTGAGCTCTTACCTCGCCTTTCCACCCTTACTGGCGGCAAGCCGCCAGCGGTATATCTCTGTTGCACTTTTCCTAGGGTCGCCCCCGGCGGATGTTATCCGTTATCCTTGCCCTATGGAGCCCGGACTTTCCTCACAGACGGGCCTTTCGCCCCGCCTGCGCGGCTGTCCAGCTTGCTTGCCAAGATATGATACAGGAAAAAAGCCGTTCTGTCAAATAGAATTCCGGCTTTTTGGGGAAAAATAAGGACAAACTGGGCGATCGGCCCCCTTCCCGATTGAAATTTTTCCAGGGGTGTGATACTATATTCCCAGGTATGCTTGGCGCTGGATCAAGCATCCAGCCAACGAAATATCACTTGGACGGGAGGAGGACGCATATGTCCACCATTACGGAATATTTAGAGGAACTCAGCGGCCGGTCGGTGACGGTGATCGGCATGGGCATCAGCAATGTGCCCCTGATCAAAATGCTGCTTCGCTCCGGGGTCAAGGTCACCGTGCGGGACAAGGCCAGCCGGGAGAAGGTGGCCGACCTGGCTCAGGAGCTGGAGAGCCTGGGGGCCAAGCTCATCCTGGGCCCTGACTATCTGGAAAACCTCAGCGAGGAGCTCATCTTCCGCACCCCGGGTCTCAGCCCCAACACCCCTCAGCTGGCCCAGGCGGTGGAGAACGGAGCCGCCCTCAGCTCGGAGATGGAGGTCTTTTTCCAGACCTGCCCCAGCCACCTCATCGCGGTGACCGGCAGCGACGGCAAGACCACCACCACCACCATCATCTCGGAATTTTTGAAGGAGGCGGGCAAGACCGTCTACGTGGGCGGAAACATCGGCAAGCCCCTGCTGCCCGACGTGCCCGACATGGAGCCGGAGGACTTTGCCGTGCTGGAGCTGTCCTCCTTCCAGCTGATGACCATGAACCAGAGCCCCAACGTGGCCGTCATCACCAACCTGGCCCCCAACCATCTGGATTACCACCACACCATGGAGGAGTACACCAACGCCAAGAAGAACATCTTCCTCCACCAGTCGGAGGACGACCGGCTGGTCCTCAACTATGACAACGAGGTGACCCGTTCCATGGCTGCCGAGGCGGTGTGCCCGGTGACCTGGTTCAGCCGCAAGGAGAAGCTGGAGGAGGGCGTCTACCTGCGGGACGGCGCCATCTGGCTGACCAACTCCATGGGCAGCCGGGAGGTACTGCCCCTCAGCGACATCCAGCTGCCCGGCGTTCATAACATTGAAAACTACATGGCCGCCATCGCCGCGGTGGACGGCCTGGTGCCCGACAAGTGCGTGCGGGCGGTGGCCCGCCGCTTCAAGGGCGTGGAGCACCGCATCGAGCTGGTGCGGGAGCTGGACGGCGTGAAGTACTACAACGACTCCATCGGCACCAGTCCCAGCCGCACCACCGCCTGCCTGGAGTCCTTCCCCCAAAAAATCATTCTGATTGCTGGCGGCTATGACAAGGGTGTTCCCTTTACCCAGCTTGGCGTGGAGATCGTTGGCCACGTGAAGGCCCTGTTCCTCACCGGCAACACTGCTTCGGCCATCCGTCAGGCGGTGCAGCAGGCTCCCGGCTATGCTGAGAGCGGCATGATCCTGGCTGAGACCGAGGATCTGGCCGCCGCCGTGGCCGCCGCCCACAAGGCGGCAAAGCCGGGCGACGTGGTGGTGCTGTCCCCCGCCTGCGCGGCCTTCGACCACTTCAAGAACTTCATGGAGCGCGGCCAGGTGTTCAAAAAGCTGGTCCGGGATCTGTAAGAAAGCTGCCAAGGAGGCAAACTGCGTTGGATTATTGTTCCGCTATCAACCGTCTCTCCGCCGCCCCCGGCCCCAGCGGGTTTGAGGGGGCGGTGGCCCGTGTGGCCCTGGAGATGCTCCGGCCTCTGGTGCCCCAGGCTCACCTGGACCGCATGGGCAATGTGGTGGGCCTGCGGCCCTGCGGCAAGCCGGGAGCCAGGAAGCTCCTGCTGGACGCCCACCTGGATGAGATCGGCTTTATCATCACCGGGCAGGAGGAGGGCTACCTCCGATTTGCCCCTCTGGGAGGCGTGGACCCCCGGATGCTCCCCGACCGGGAGCTCACCGTTCTCACTGACCCGCCCCGGATGGGGGTGGTGGCCTGTCTGCCCCCTCACATTCAGAGCCGGGAGGACATGGATCAGTCCCAGCCCATTTCCGAACTCTATCTGGACCTGGGCCTCACGGAAGAGGAGGCCCAGGCCATCCCCATCGGCACCCCGGCCGTTTACCGGACGGGGTGCCTTGCCCTGGGTAAGGAGCTTTTAAGCGGCAAGGCCCTGGACGACCGGGCCTGCTTTGTGCTGCTGCTCCGGACCCTGGAGCTGCTGGAGGGAGAGGACCTGGACGTGGACTTGATCGTCCTGGGCTCCACCCAGGAGGAGACACACTCCACCGGGGCCATCACCGCCGCCTACGGGCTGATGCCCGACCTGTGTGTGGCGGTGGACGTGACCCACGGGGACAGCCCCGACGCCTCCAAGGACAAGACCTTCCCCCTGGGGAAGGGGCCGGTCATCGGCCTGGGACCCAACTGCACCAAGTGGATCTCCGATCTTCTGCGCCGGTGCGCCAAGGAGATGGACCTGAGCGTCCAGCTGGAGGTCATGTCGGGCTCCAGCGGCACCAACGGCTGGCCCCTCCAGGTGAGCCGGGAGGGGGTCGCCACCGGGGTGCTGTCTCTGCCTCTTCGCTACATGCACACCCCCATCGAGACCATCCACCAGGGGGACATGGAAGACACTGCCCGGCTGCTGGCGGAGTTTGTCCGCCGTGTGGGAAAGGAGGGAGAGCTGTGAGAGAGCTTTTAAGAGAGCTTTGCGCCCTCAACGGCGTGTCCGGCGACGAGGAAGCCGTGCGGGACTTCATCCGCGCCCAGGCTGAGCCTTGGGCCGACGACCTCCGCACCGACGCCCTGGGCAACCTCATTGTCTTTAAGAAGGGCAGGAAGGCCACGGGAAACCGCCTGCTTCTGGCCGCCCACATGGACGAGGTGGGCCTTATCGTCACCCGAGCCACCGAGGACGGCTTCCTTCGCTTTGACTTCGTGGGCGGCGTGGACCGCCGGGTGGCCCTGGGCAAGCCGGTGGTGCTGGGACCGAACAAAGTCCCCGGCGTGATCGGCATGAAGGCTATCCACATGCTCTCCCGGGAGGACATGAAGAAGGTGCCCAAGACCGAGTCCCTCTACATCGACATCGGCGCCTCCAGCAAGGAGGAGGCCGAGGAGATGGCAGAGCCCGGAACCTACGGAGCCTTTGTCTGTGAAGGGGAATCCCTTGGCAGTGGATTTTTCAAGGCCAAGGCCATCGACGACCGGGTGGGCTGCGCCGTCATGCTGAAACTCCTCCAGGAGGAGCTGCCCCTGGACGTGACTTTCGCCTTCACCGCCCAGGAGGAGGTGGGCACCCGGGGGGCCTTTGCCGCTGCCTTCTCGGTGACCCCGGAGGTGGCCCTGGTGCTGGAGACCACCACCGCCGCCGACAGCCCCGCCGTGGAAGAGCACCGGAAGGTGTGTGCCCCAGGGAAGGGGCCGGTCATTTCCTACATGGACGGGGGCACCATCTACGACCGCGCCCTCTTTGAGGACCTGCGCCGTCTGGCGGAGGGCAACGGCATCCCCTGGCAGACCAAGGAGTACCTGGCCGGGGGCAACGACGCCCGCACCATCCAGCGCACCAAGGCCGGCGTGCGGGTGGCGGCCATGTCCGCCGCCGTGCGCTACCTCCACGCCCCGGCCAGCGTGGGCAGTTTTTCCGATTTTGACAACATGTTGAAGCTGACCCGGCTGTTTCTGGCCGATCAGGCCGAGAAATAGAGGAGGTTTTCTGCATGGAACTGTTTGAACTGATCCAGACCCTCAACGCCGCCCACGGCCCCTCCGGGGACGAGGGAGAGGTGCGGGAGACGTTGGCCCGTCTGGCCGCCCCCTGCGCCGATGAGGTGACCACCGACACCATGGGCAACCTCATCGTCCACAAAAAGGGGGAGGGACCCCGGGTGATGCTGTCCGCCCACATGGACTCCATCGGCTTTATCGTCACCCACCTGGAGAAGGAGGGCTTCCTCCGGCTGGGCAAGCTGGGAGGCATCGCCGCCAGCGAGGCCCTGTATACCCCCGTGCGCTTCAAAAACGGGGTGCGGGGCGTGTTTGTGAAGGAGGAGAAGGCGGAGCTCAAGGGGCTCAAGCTGGACTCCTGCTACGTGGACATCGGCGCGGCCGATCAGGACGCCGCCAAGAAGCTGGTCCAGGTAGGGGACACGGCGGTCTATGATACGCCCACGATTCTCAATGGGGATAAAGTGATTTCCCCTTACCTTGATAACCGCATCGCCTGTGCCGTCCTCCTGGAGGTGCTGGCGCGGCTGGACGACTGCCCCAACGACCTGTACCTGGTCTTTTCCGTCCAGGAGGAGGTAGGTACCCGGGGGGCCAAGACGGCGGCCTGGGCCATCGACCCGGACTACGCCCTGGCGGTGGACGTCACCGATGTGGACGACACCCCGGGCAGCGAGCGCTGCGGCACCGTCCAGCTGGGTAAGGGTGCCGCCATCAAGGTGATGGACTCCTCCGTCATCTGCCACCCCGCCGTGGTGTCTGCCCTGGAGCAGGCGGCCAAAACGGCGGGCATTCCCGTCCAGAAGGACATCATGCGGGCGGGAGGCACCGACGCCGGGGCCATCCACACCACCCGCCTGGGGGTACTCACCGGAGGGGTCAGCATCCCCTGCCGGTACATCCACACCCCCGTGGAGATGGCCGATCTCCGGGACGCCCGGCACTGTGCCGACCTGCTGCTGGCCTTCGTGGGCCGGAAGCTGGAACCCATGAAATAAAGATAGAACAAGGACTGAAACGTATTATGGCTTTACACATTAGCAAGCAAGTGCGTCAGCTGGGTGAGCAGGCCCAGCTGGAGCTGCGGGACCAGTTTGCCCGCATCGACGCCATCGCCCAGGAGAACACCCAGCGGGTGCTGGAAGCCTTCCAGGACCACCGGGTGGCCGAGGGCTACTTCGCTGGCACCACCGGCTACGGCTACGACGATCTGGGCCGGGACAAGCTGGACGAGATCTACGCCCAGATCTTCGGTACCGAGGCCGCCCTGGTGCGCATCCAGTTTGTCAACGGCACCCACGCCATCGCCAGCGCCCTGTACGGCTGCCTAAAGGCGGGGGACGTGCTGGTGTCCGCCGTGGGCGCGCCTTACGACACCCTGCTGGGGGTCATTGGGGCGGTGGACAAGGGCCACGGCTCTCTGAAAGACTACGGCATCGAGTACCGGCAAGTAGAACTCCTTGACAACAAACCAGACCTGGAGGGCATGGCCAAGGCGGCCGCCGACCCCCGGGTGAAGGCGGTGCTCATCCAGCGCTCCAAGGGCTACTCCACCCGGTCCTCTCTGTCGGTGGCGGAGATCGGGGAGATGTGCAAGGTCATCAAGGCTGCCAACCCCAACGCCGCCATCCTGGTGGACAACTGCTACGGCGAGTTTGTGGAGACCCTGGAGCCCACCCACGTGGGGGCCGACCTGGTGGTGGGCTCCCTCATCAAGAACCCCGGCGGCGGCCTGGCCCCCACCGGCGGCTACATTGCCGGCCGGAAGGACCTGGTGGAGGGTGCCGCCATGCGCCTCACCGTCCCCGGCATCGGGGCCGAGTGCGGCTCCACCCTGGGAAACAACCGGCTGCTGTACCAGGGCCTGTTCCTGGCCCCTCACACGGTGGCTCAGGCGGTCAAGACCGCCGTGTTCGCCGCCCGGGTGATGGAGCTGCTGGGCTATGAGACCGAGCCCCACTCCAGCCAGGTGCGCCACGACATCATCCAGATGATCCACATGCGCACCCCGGAGGCCCTGAAGAAGTTCTGCAAGGGCATCCAGTTCGGCGCTCCGGTGGACTCCTACGTCACCCCCGAGCCCTGGGACATGCCGGGCTACGACTGCCCGGTCATCATGGCGGCGGGCGCCTTCATCCAGGGCGCCTCCATCGAGCTGTCCGCCGACGCCCCCATGCGGGAGCCCTACACCGTCTACCTCCAGGGCGGCCTGACCTTCGAGTCCGGCCGGTTGGGGGTGTTGCTGGCGGTGGAGGAGCTGCTGGGCGAGCACGAATAAGCCAAGCTGCCCGGCGCATACCCTGCCCTGAGGGGGTGTTGGGATGCGCCGGGATTTTCGCCGCTGGATTGCAAGGTATCAACTGGGGTATCATAGAAGGCAAGGAAAACCCCTTGCTCCATGGATTGTGACTGCGGCAGCCGCCATCGCGGTGGTGCTGATCTGTGTGGCCGTGCTGGAGGCCCGGCTGCGCCCCATGGTGGTGCTGGCCGCCCAGGCCCAGGCCCAAAACGCCATCACCGCCGTGGCGGAAGAGACGGTGGTGGAGGACCTGGCAGAGCGGGGGGTGACCTACGACGACGTGGTCACCATCCAGCGGGACGCCAGCGGCGCCATCACCGCCCTGACCACCGATATGGCCACCTTGAATCAGCTGCGCTCACAGCTGGTGGCCGACGTACTGGAGGCCCTGGAGGGGGTGGACGTGTCCCAGATCCAGGTGCCCCTGGGCAGTCTGGTGGATCTGGACATCCTGTGGGGCCTGGGTCCCACCTTAAAGGTCCACACCATGACGGTGGGCACGGTGAACGGGGAGTTTTACAGCGACTTCACCTCCGCCGGAGTCAACCAGACCCGCCACCGCATCTGCCTGAAGCTGACCGTACCCCTGACCCTGATGCTGCCCGGCGGGGCGGTGGAGACGGTGAGCGAGACCGAGCTGTGCGTGGCCGAGACGGTGATCGTGGGCCAGGTACCCCAGGCCTATCTGAATGCCGGGCAATGAGTAAAAAAGGGAGGAGACCCCATGACAGACGCACAAGAGATCCTGGAGCTGCGCCGTGAGCTCAACCAGGCCAACTACGAATATTACGTCAAGGACGACCCCACCATGTCCGACTACGACTACGACCACAAGCTGCGCCGCCTGGAGGAGCTGGAGGGGGCTCACCCCGAGCTCATTACCCCCGACTCGCCCACCCAGCGGGTGGGGGGCAAGGCCCTGGAGTCCTTCCAGCAGGTGACCCACCGGGTGCCTCTGGAGTCCCTCCAGGACGTGTTCGACTTTGACGAGCTGCGCGCCTTTGACCAGCGGGTGCGGGGCGTGGAGCCGGAGGTTCACTACTCCGTGGAGCCCAAGGTGGACGGATTGTCCGTTGCGCTGGAGTACCGGGACGGCCAGTTCGTCCGGGGCGCTACCCGGGGCGACGGCCTGGTGGGCGAGGACGTGACCGAGAACTTAAAAACTGTAAAGTCTATTCCCTTGTCTATTCCTGATGTACCTGGGACTCTCATCGTCCGTGGCGAGGTCTATATGCCCAAAAAGGTGTTCCACGCCCTCAATGAGGAACGGGAGAAGCGGGGAGAGGCCCTGTTTGCCAACCCCCGCAACGCCGCCGCCGGTTCCCTGCGGCAGCTGGACCCGAAGATCGCCGCCCGGCGCAGGCTGGACATTGCGGTCTTCAACATCCAGTGGGCGGAAGAGGAGGACTTCCACGGCCACACCGAGGGCCTCAACTACTTGGCCAGCAAGGGCTTTAAAGTAATTCCCCATGTCATCTGTGACACTATTGACCAGGCGGTGGAGCAGGTGCAGGCCATCGGCGAGGGCCGGGAGAACTACCCCTTCGACATCGACGGGGCGGTCATCAAGGTGGACGACCTGGCCCAGCGCCAGACCCTGGGCTCCACCGCCAAGTTCCCCCGGTGGGCCGCCGCCTACAAGTATCCCCCGGAGGTAAAGCCTTCCCGCCTTACCGACATTGTGATCCAAGTGGGCCGCACCGGGGTGCTCACCCCCAAGGCGGTGCTGGAGCCGGTGCGTCTGGCAGGCACCACCGTCACCAGCGCCACCCTCCACAACCAGGATTTTATTGCGGAAAAGGACATCCGCATCGGCGACACCGTGCTGGTGCGCAAGGCGGGGGAGATCATCCCGGAGGTACTCTCCGTGGTGATGGACAAGCGGCCCGCCGACACCGTGCCCTACCGCTTCCCGGAGGTTTGTCCCGTGTGCGGGGCGCCGGTGGAGCGCGACGAGGACGGCGCCCACATCCGGTGTACCGGAGCTGAGTGCCCGGCCCAGCTGCTGCGCAACCTGGCCCACTTCGCCAGCCGGGACGCCATGGACATCGAGGGTCTGGGCATCGCGGTGGTGGAGAACCTGGTGAAGGCGGGACTGGTGAAAACCCCTGGCGACCTCTATTTCCTCCACGAGGAGGACGTGGCGGAGCTGGAGCGCATGGGCAAGAAATCGGCCCAGAATCTGATGGCCGCCATTGAGAAGTCCAAGAGCCAGGACCTGTCCCGGCTGCTCTTTGCCTTCGGCATCCGCCAGGTGGGGCAGAAGGCGGGCAAAATTTTGGCCCGGCGCTTCGGCTCTCTGGACAAGCTCCAGGCGGCCACCGAAGAGGAGCTCACGGCGGTGGATGACATCGGCGCCATCACGGCCCAGAGCATCGTGGACTGGTTCGCCAGCCCCCAGAGCCAGCACCTCATTGCCCGCTTAAAAGAGGCCGGGGTGAACATGCAGGCCGAGACGGCAGGGGAGGACCAGCGCTTTGCGGGAAAAACCTTTGTCCTCACCGGCACGCTGGACCGCTTTACCCGGGCTGAGGCCACCAAGATGATCGAGGACCGGGGGGGCAAGGCCGCCGGCTCCGTGTCCAAAAAGACCACCTATGTGGTGGCGGGGGAGGCGGCCGGCTCCAAGCTGCGCAAGGCCCAGGAGCTGGGGGTGCCGGTGCTTACCCAAGAGGAATTTTTGGCTTTGATGGAGTGACCCGTGTTGTTTCTTTCCGGGGAATGTGCTATACTGAACCGAGAAAAGAGGGGTTATTATGGAGGCTAAAAAAGGATACTTTTATATTGTCATCACCATCATCATGTTTACCTCCTATGAGGTGGTACTGAAATTCATCTCGGGACAGCTCAATTCCATGCAGCTGACTCTGTGCCGGTTCGCGGTGGGCTTTGTGATTCTGCTCCCCCTGGCCCTGCACACCCTGAAAAAGAGGGGAGAGCGGCTGGACGGAAAGAGCGTGGCCTACTTCGCTCTGCTGGGCCTTCTGGGCATCGCCCTGAGCATGCCCATCCTCCATGTGTCGGTGAACTACGCCGGCTCGTCGGTGGCGGCGGTGCTCTTCAGCTGCAACCCGGTGTTTGTCACCTTTTTGGCGTTCTTTCTGCTGAAGGAGCCCATTCTGCCCCGGCATATCGCTGCCCTGGTGCTGGAGGTGGCGGGCACCATCGCCATCATTAACCCGCTGAACACCTCGGTGAACCTGCTGGGTACCGGACTGGCCCTGCTGTCTACCATTCTGTTCTCCTTCTACGGCGTCATGGGCAAGCGGAAATGCGCCCAGTACGGCGGGGCAGTGGTCACCTGCTTCAGCTTCTTCTTCGGCAGCCTGATCCTGCTGGTGCTCATCCTCCTGTCCCACATCCCGGCGCTGGCCCAGGCCCTCATCGGGGCGGGGCTCAGCGACTTCGCCAACATCCCCATCTTCGCCGGGTACACCTTACAGAACCTGCCCTACGTGCTGTTTGTCTCCGTGGGCGTGGCGGGCATCGGCTTCTGCTGCTACTTTTTGGCCATGGAGTACCAGCCCGCCAGCGTGGTCTCCCTGGTCTACTTCTTCAAGCCGGCCCTGGCGCCGGTGATGGCCTGGATGGTCCACGGGGAGGTCATCTCCCAGAACATGCTGGTGGGCATTGTGCTCATCGTGGCCGGTTCTCTGTGCGCCATCATCCCGGGTATTCTGGAAGCAAAGCAAGTTGCGTTTCGTAAGTAATCTACATATGAGTGAGGGAACCTTTATGTCTGTATCCAAAGTTTATTTTACCGATTTTCACACCGAGGCCTTCGGCGACGGCCTGCCCACCAAGCTGCAGAAGCTCATCAAAAAGGCGGGCATCGCCGACCTGGATCTGGACGGTAAGTTTGTGGCCATTAAGATGCACTTCGGTGAGCTGGGCAACGTCAGCTTCCTGCGGCCCAACTACGCCCGGGCGGTGGTTGACGTTGTGAAGGAGCTGGGCGGCAAGCCCTTCCTCACCGACTGCAACACCATGTACCCCGGCAGCCGGAAGAACGCCCTGGAGCACCTGGAGTGCGCCTGGCAGAACGGCTTTACGCCTCTCACCGTGGGCTGCCCCATCCTCATTGGCGACGGCCTGAAGGGCACCGACGACGTGGAGGTGCCCGTGGCCGGCGGCGAGTACGTGGAGAAGGCCAAGATCGGCCGGGCCATTATGGACGCCGACGTGTTCATCTCCCTGACCCACTTCAAGGGCCACGAGATGACCGGCTTCGGCGGCACCATCAAGAACATCGGCATGGGCTGCGGCTCCCGTGCCGGCAAGAAGGAGCAGCACGCCAGCGGCAAGCCTCAGATCGACCCCAAGCTGTGCCGGGGCTGCACCCGCTGCCAGAAGGAGTGCGCCAACGGCGGCCTGGTCTTTGATAAAGAGGCCCGGAAGATGACGGTGGATCAGGAGCACTGCGTGGGCTGCGGCCGGTGCCTGGGCGCCTGCAACTTCGACGCCATCTACTTCACCAATGACAACGCCAACGCCGCCCTGAACTGCCGCATGGCCGAGTACACCAAGGCGGTGGTGGACGGCCGTCCCAACTTCCACATCTCCCTGGTGGTGGATGTATCCCCCAACTGCGACTGCCACGGGGAGAACGACATCCCCATCCTGCCCAACATCGGCATGTTCGCCTCCTTTGACCCCCTGGCCCTGGATCAGGCCTGCGTGGACGCCTGCCTGGCCGCCCAGCCCATGCCGGGAAGCCAGCTGGCCAAGCACCTGGCCGACCCCAACTTCCACGACCACCACGACCACTTCACCAACTCCACCCCCGAGTCGGAGTGGCGCAGCTGCCTGGAGCACGCCGAGAAGATCGGCCTGGGCTCCCGGGAGTATGAGCTCATTAAGATGTAAAGCTTAAAGCCTTTCCCCGTCCGGCTCTGCCGGGCGGGGTTTTCTTATGTTTACTTTGGCCGGAAAGTCTGGTACAATCAGAGGGCAAAGGGAGGCTATCATGAAAGAGAAGATCCTGTATTATTGTACCGAATGCGGAAATGAGACCCCCAAGTGGCAGGGCAAGTGCCCAGCCTGCGGGGCTTGGAATACCATTGTGGAGCGCCCGGCGGAGAAGGCCCCCAAGAAGGGGCCGGTGCGGGCCTCCGGCAGCGGCCTGGGAGTGGCGGTGAACCGCCCCAAGCCCATCACCCAGGTGGAGACCACCGACGAGCTGCGCTTTCCCACCGGCATGGGAGAGCTGGACCGGGTGCTGGGCGGGGGAGCCGTGAAGGGCTCCCTGGTGCTGGTGGGCGGCGCGCCGGGCATCGGCAAGTCCACTCTGATGCTCCAGATCTGCGGCTCCCTGTGCTGGTTTGCCAACGTGCTGTACGTCTCCGGCGAGGAGTCCGAGCGGCAGATCAAGCTGCGGGCCGAGCGGCTGAAGGTGGGCGGGGAGGGGCTGTACCTCCTGTCCGAGACCAGCCTGGACAACCTGGTGGACGCGGTCCACAGCTTAAAGCCCGACATCCTCATCGTGGACTCCATCCAGACCCTCTACCACGGAGACCTGTCCGCCTCGCCGGGCAGCGTCAGCCAGGTGAAGGAGTGCACCATGGCCCTGATGCAGCTGGCAAAAGGGGAGGGGCTCACCATTTTTGTCATCGGCCACGTGAACAAGGAGGGCTCCATCGCCGGACCCAAGGTGCTGGAGCACATGGTAGACTGCGTGCTCTACTTTGAGGGCGAGCGGCACATGTCCTACCGGATTCTCCGGGCGGCCAAAAACCGCTTCGGCGCCACCAATGAAATTGGCGTGTTTGAGATGGAGGACGGCGGCCTCACCGAGGTGCCAAACCCCTCGGAGACCCTGCTGGCCGGGCGGCCGGAGGGCGTGCCCGGCTCCTGCGTCACCTGCGTGATGGAGGGCGTGCGGCCGGTGCTGGCCGAGATCCAGGCCCTGGTGGTGCCCAGCAGTCTGGGCAACCCAAGGCGGGTGAGCAACGGCTTTGACTACAACCGGGCCATGCTGCTGCTGGCGGTGCTGGAGAAGCGGGGCGGACTGCTGCTGGGGGGCTGTGACGCCTACCTGAACGTGATCGGCGGCCTGTCGTTGGACGAGCCCGCCGCCGACCTGGCCGCCATGATGGCCATGGCGTCCAGCTTCCGGGACAAGCCGGTGCCCAGCGACCTGGCCGCCATCGGAGAGGTGGGCCTGACCGGGGAGCTGCGGGCGGTGAACACCTTAGGGCAGAGGCTGTCCGAGGTGCGGCGCCTGGGCTTCACCAAGTGCCTGATCCCCAAGCGCACCCAGGGGAAGCTGGTGGTGCCGGAGGGGCTGGAGCTCATCCGGGTGGCCAACATCCGGGAGGCCCTGGCGGCGCTGCTGTAAGGGCGTTGAGACCACCGGCACAAAATTGACACAGCCGGAACCGGGCCGGCCCAAGGAGCCGGCCCGGACCAATTCACATAGCCCGTCCCGCTGATAGACGCAGGGATCGGTGCAGTGGATCAAACTCATGGACGCACACCTCCAAAAAGAAATTGGGAGCGATGTGACCACAGTATGTCCGCTGGGCCGCCGGTTCATTCTGCGGGACAGATCATCCGAAAGGAGGAGCCGAGGGGGCTTTTTCGGGTCCATTAGGAAGTCAACAAAATAAAAATTTTGTTGACTAGAGTGGAGGCTGAAACGGCCTCTGCCCTGGATTTGCCCGGTTTGGGCCGGATTCCGGCCGTCCCGGCGGCTGCCGCACTATGATAGATTATCGCACCGAAGCACCACCCATTTTACGTGATTTTTTAGTTTACCACGAGACCATTCAGTGCCACTCCCGGGCCACCGTGGACGAATATTTTTTGGACCTGCGCAGCTTTTTCCGATTCCTCAAGCTGGACAAAGGCCGCGTGGCCAAGGAAACGCCGTTTGATGAGATCTCCATTGACGACGTGGATCTGGATCTGGTGAAACACGTTACCCTCAGCGACGTGTACGCCTATATGAACTATCTGTCCCGGGACCGGGCCGTCCATCCCAACAGCGCCGACGCCCACTACGGTCTGGCGCCTGCCGCCCGCGCCCGGAAAGCCGCCGCCATCCGTTCCTTTTATAAGTATCTCTCCAGTAAGGCCAAGCTCATCACCGAAAACCCCATGCAGGACCTGGACGCGCCAAGGCTGAAAAAATCTCTGCCCCGTTACCTGAATCTGGATGAGAGCGTGGCCCTGCTGGACCATGTGGACGGCCCCAACCAGGTGCGGGATTACTGTATCCTAACTCTGTTTCTCAACTGCGGCCTGCGGATCTCTGAGCTCATCGGCCTCAACGTCACCGACGTGCGGGGCAATCAGCTTCGGGTGTTAGGCAAGGGTAACAAAGAGCGGGTCCTCTTTTTAAATGACGCCTGCCGCTCCGCCCTGGACGACTGGCTCACCGAGCGCGCCACCCTGACCCTGCTGGACCCCAACGCCCTGTTCGTCACCCCCCGGAACCGCAAACGCATCACCCGGGCGGCGGTCCACAAGCTGGTGAAAAAGCACCTGGCCGACGCCGGGCTGGACAGCACCAAGTACTCCTCCCACAAGCTGCGCCACACCGCCGCCACCCTGATGCTCCAGAACGGCGTGGACGTGCGCACCCTCCAGGAGGTGCTGGGCCACGACCACCTGAACACCACCCAGATCTACACCCACGTGGACAACGAGGACCTGCGTATCGCCGCCCGGGCCAATCCCCTGGCCAAGGTGCGGAAAAAGGCGAAAGAGGAGAAAAAAGAGGAAGAATAACGAAAACCCGGCAGCGCAATGCGCTGCCGGGTCTCCCCTTTCTTCTCCCCTCTTGGCCGGTCAATCCAGCTTGGCGTCCAGCAGCTTGTAGAGCCCGAAGATCAGGGCGATGCCTGCCAGCACCACCAGCAGATGGACCTCAACGAGAGTGTGTTTCAGAATGATATTGGCCCCCATACAGGCCACCAGCAGGAGAAAGACCAGAATCCACAGGCCAAAGTCCCCTTGTTTGCCCTGTGCGCCGCCGGTGCGGAAGGCGTTTTTGGAGATGGCATAAAACAGCAGGCAGGCGCCTGCCAGACAGAGTACCCCGCAGACCAGGTTCCCATCGGTCACCGCAAAGGAAAGAGACCAGCTGCGGTGGATCACCTGCTCCATGAACTGAAAAGCCAGCCAGATGACCACCAGCACATCGGCGGCCAGCAGCACGTCCCGCACCAGGGACAGGATATATTTGCCTCCCCGGACCTTGGGGATCTCCCCGATCACCCGGTCACAGAAGGCCCGGTAGTCCTCCCCGATGATGTCCTGGGCCCTCTCCCCTCTCCGTTCTCCCTCCAGAAGCATCGACCCGATGTCCCGGCGCACCAGCTCCTGCTCATAGGGGCTGATGTTGGCCGAGCGGATGTATACGACCATATCGGTCAGCACCGCCTGATTCTCCTGGTCTTGGAGCTGCTGCTCCCGCTGGTTATTTTCCTCCCGCAGACGATCGGTCCGTTTACTCATGGGATGTTCCTCCTTTGATATCCTGCATCAGTCCGTGCACGGCATTGGACAGTTCGCAGTAGCTGTGATAAAAGTCCTTCAATGCGGCTTGTCCCGTGGGCGTCAGGGCGTAATACTTTCGCTTGGGACCCACCTCCGAGGCCTTGTACGTGGCGCGGAGGCAGCCGTTTTTCTCCAGCCGCAGCAGCAGCGGATAGATGGTCCCCTCGGTGATTTTTCCAAAGCCATAGGCCATGAGCTGCTGGGAGATCTCATAGCCGTAGGTCTCCTGCTTGCTGATGATGGCCAGCACACAGCCCTCCAGGGTCCCTTTCAGCATTTGGGATGGGATCACGGGCACACCTCCTTACTACCTTGTAAAACATAATAGCTGAGTATATTGTAATGCAAGATAGCTCATGTGTCAAGGGCTTTCTTCCCCAGAAAGGCAGGTTTCTGCCGCTGCCCGCCTTGCACAAAGGTCGGCCCTGTGCTACAATAAATCCCGATGTCTGGAAATGATTGAGAAAAGAGGGTTTCTTTCATGTATCCCATCTGTGTTTTCCTCGCCCTGCTGCCCCCGGTGGCCATGCTGATCGTGGGCATCTGGTGGAAGATCCGTCCCCCCAAGATGGACGGCAAGGGGCTTGCCTACCGCACCCAGCTGTCCACCAAGAGCCCGGAGGCCTGGGCCTTCGCCCACAAGCACTGCGCCCGGCTTTGGGTACGCATGGGGGTGATCCTGACCATTGCGGCGGGGGCCGCCATGTATTTTCTCCGAGACCAGGACTATCAGACCTTTGTGATCTGGATCTTGGTGGGCGAGATGGCCCTGTTCTGCGTCACCGCCTTCCTGGTGGACGCCCTGCTGAAGGCC
>CALWYB010000049.1 GCA_944385665.1 uncultured Oscillospiraceae bacterium | reverse complement strand
ACTGCGCTTGTATACAAAAGAAAGGTCCAATACCTCAATGCACACATCGAATCAGGAGGAGAATCATGGAATATCCTGATTTGACAAAGCAGGATTCGGCAGAATTACAAGAGTATCTCGCTATACATCAGAATGCACAAAGGGATGTTTGATACTTAAATGTTCTGCAATTATTTTATTTTCGTCAACAAGAAAAGAGACTATAGCCGCAAGCCCTCATAATGACTTGCAGCTATAGTCTTTTACCGTATCGATATTACCCCATTAGGGGAGGTTCACTTCGTGTCCCTATGACACGGAGCAGTTTGGCACGCGTCTTTTTTATGTCTCTTTCCGGGCCTGCTCCAGCACCCGGCGCAGGCGTTCCCGGTCCTCCTGTTCCATCCGGAGCGCCTGGGAAGCGGGCGGGGCAGCCGGAGACGGCCTCTCCCCTGCCTTGGCCTGGCGGCGCTCCTCTCCCGCCCTCTGGCGCTGGAGCCAGCGCTGGGTGTCCCGGTCGATGGTGGATGCAATAAATCGAAAGGCCATCTGGGCCTGAGATCCCAACTGGGGATAGAGCCTCAGAGCAGCCTCCGGGGACAGATTTTCCCGGCTCACCCGGTCTCCGTAGTCCAGCAGAGCAGAAAACAACCAGCCCCGCTGCTCCGGGGGCAGGCCGTTAATCATGGGAGCATTATCAAAATAGATCAAAAAACTCTTTTTTTCATTGAGCAAACCGCATTCCTCCTTTACCTTGGGAGAAATGTTCCGCTTTGTTGTACGCTTTCGTGCAGAGACTGTCCCTGTTACAGTAATAGTGAAAGCAAAAGTTAAAGTCTCTGTCATTGTCAAAGTGCCCCGGCGGCGGGGCGGGCAGAGGGAGAAAAAAGTTTTTTCAAAAATTTTTTTGCGCCGTGCAATAAAATGCCCTCTCCCCGCATTTCATAGTCAGAAGCGCAAAACAAAACCCACTACGGAAAGAGAGGAATCATCTATGAAAAAGAAAACTTACGCCGTCGCCGCCCTGGCCCTCACCAGCTGTCTGGTGCTGGGAGCCGCCGCCGCCAGCCAGGCTTACAACGTCACCGCCACCTTCCGCCCCGACATGAAGCTGAAGGTCAACGGCACCACCTACACCATCCGGGACACCACCGGCCAGGAGGTCTCCCCCCTCATCTACAACGGCACCACCTACCTGCCTCTGGCCAACCTGGGCCAGCTGCTGGGGGCTGAGGTGTCCTGGGACGCCGCCACCCAGACCGTGATCGTCACCGACAACGCCTCCACCGCCGCCGCAGGCGCCGCCTCCTACCTGGGCGAGGCCAAGGCCAAGGAGATCGCCCTGAACCACGCGGGGCTCACCAGCAGCCAGGCATCCTTCCTGGAGGTCAAGCTGGACCGGGATGACGGCCGGGCCGTGTACGAGGTGGAGTTCTACTCCGGCAACAAGGAGTACGACTACGAGATCGACGCCGCCTCCGGCGCCATCGTCAGCTACGACTTTGACATCGAACACTACACCATCCCCTCCGCCGGGACCAACACCGGCAGCAGCACCGGCAATTATATCACCCGGGAAAAGGCCCAGCAGCTGGCCCAGGCCAAGGCCCCCAATGCCACCCTGGTCAAGCTGGAGTTCGAGTTTGACGACGGCCGGGCGGTGTACGAGGGCGAGCTGCGGGAAGGCCGCACCGAGTACGAGTTCGAGATCGACGCCGTCACCGGCGCCTTCCTCCAGTGGAGCCAGGATCGGGACTGAGCATCAATTAAGTGGCAAAAAGCAGATAAAAACCAAGGGACCCGCCGGTTGGCGGGTCCCTGTTCTTCCCGCAATGGAAACGGGGCGGGTTCCGCGGGCCGATGAGGACATCGGCCCCTACAAACGGCGGCGGGACATGGAAACGGGGCGGGTTCCACGGGCCGATGAGGACATCGGCCCCTACGGGATGCGGCAGGAAAGGAACACAGAAAAAGGTCGGAGCGACGGGGAATGTCACTCCGACCCTATGCTTTTCTTACGGGCGCAGAGGCGAAACGAAGTTTCGCATAAAGTTCTTTGCCAAGCTTTCTTTCAAGAAAGCGGGTTAGTCCTGCTCCCAGTTGTGGTAGACATTCTGCACGTCGTCATTATCTTCCAGCGCGTCGATAAGCTTCTCCATGTTCTTGATGTCGGCCTCGTCGGTGAGCTTGACGTAGTTCTGGGGCACCATCTGCACGGAGGCCTCCAGGAAGGTGTAGCCCTTCTTCTCCAGGGCCTCGGAGACGGCGGGGAAGGCGTCGGGATCGGTGTAGATCTCAAACACGTCGTCGGAAGCCTGCATATCGTCGGCGCCGGCCTCCAGAGCGTCCATCATCACGGTGTCCTCGTCCAGGTCCTCGCTGTCCAGGACGATGACGCCCTTGCGGTCGAAGCTCCAGGACACGCAGCCGGTAGCGCCCAGGCCCTTGCCGTACTTATCCAGCAGGTGACGGACCTCGGGGGCGGTGCGCTGACGGTTATCGGTCAGAGCGTCCACGATGACGGCCACGCCGTTGGGGCCGTAGCCCTCGTACACCACGCTCTCGAAGTTGTCGGTGTTGCCGGCGCCCAGCGCCTTGTCGATGGTGCGCTTGATGTTGTCGTTGGGCATGTTGGCAGCCTTGGCCTTGGCGATGACGGCGGCCAGGCGGGAGTTGTTGGCGGGATCGCCGCTGCCGCCGGTCTTGACGGCCACGATCATCTCACGGGCGATCTTGGTAAAAATCTGAGAGCGCTTGGCATCGGCCGCGCCCTTGGTCTTTTGAATGTTGTGCCACTTGGAATGTCCGGACATACTATCGTTCCCTTCTCTTTGTGTTGAAACAGCGGAAGTATTATATCACCCCGCCGGGCGTTTGACAACCCCGGCAGGGTGGAAAGAATCCATTTTTTGTGTTTATCGGAATGGGTTCCCGTCGATATCCAGCACCTCCCGGCGGTGGAAGGTGACAAAATCGGGGGCGTACTCCGGATAGGCCTGACAGAAGGCCGCCCGGATGAGCTCCGGGTTAAGACCCGGGTTCTGAGCGCAGAGCACTGCGTCCAGGGTGAGGGTGTCGCTCTGACACTCCAGGTTGAAGCCGCGGATGAGGGGAATGAGGTCCACCTCGGTGTAGCCCTTCTTGGACTTGTTGGACTTCTTCTGCATCACCAGGCTCTCCCGGCTCAGCAGTTCCTGCATGGCGGGTTCCGAGGCCTGGGGACGGCCCTCAGAATACTCAAAGTTGATGATGTAGTTGACAAAAGCCAGCTCTTTCAGCTTACGCTCCGCGGGATAACACTGGTGAATGATGATCCCCTCGGGCATGGCGGCGGTGAGCCGGGCGGGCACCTCCTCGGCGGTGGCTCCCCCCACCAGGCCGAACTCCAGAATCTCACACTGGCTGGAGTAGCCCACCGACAGGGGCAGGGCGATGGAGACAAAGGGGTGCTTGTGGAAGCCCTGGGTGTGCTTAATTTCGATCCCGGCCCGGGTAAAGGCCCGCTGGAAGGTGCGCATCAGGTCCAGGTGGGAGATATATTTGGCCCGGCCGGTCTTGGAAAATAACAGGCGGTCAGCCATTGCATACACCTCCCGGCAAGAATTTATTGGCTCCGCAGCCCGAGCACCGGGTGCGGCAGTCGGGCGTGGTCTGGGACTGGTAACACAGCTCCCGCTCATGCCACAAGAATTGGCGGCTCACGCCCACGCTGGGCACCGACCAGGGGAACACCTCGTCCTTCTCCCGGACCCGGTGGGCGTAGAAGTCCCCGCTGAGGCCGCAGGCCTTCAGGGCGTCCATCCAGCGCTGGAAATCAAAATATTCGCTCCAGGAGTCGAACTTGGCCCCGTTCTGCCAGGCGGTCTCCAGCACGTCGGCCAGACGGCGGTCGCCCCGGGAGAAGATGGCCTCCAGGTAGCTGGTCTGGGGATCGTGCCAGTTGTAGGTGATGGACCGGTCCCGCTTCAGAGCGTCCCGCAGCAGGTTCACCCGGCGCTGGTACTCCTCCATGGGAATCTGGGCGTCCCACTGGAAGGCGGTGTGAGGCTTGGGCACAAACCAGGAAGTGGACACGGTGATCCGCACCCCACGGGCACGGTTGGGCGTGCACTCCCGCCAGCACTGGTACACCTTCCGGGCCAGATCGGCGATGCCCAGCACGTCCTCGTCGGTCTCGGTGGGCAGGCCCAGCATGAAGTAGAGCTTCACGCCGCTCCAGCCGCCGGAGAAGGCGGTGCGGCAGGACTGCAAGAGGTCCTCTTCTTTTAAATTCTTATTGATGGCGTCCCGGAGACGCTGGGTGCCTGCTTCCGGGGCAAAGGTCAAACCGCCCTTGCGCACCCGCTGGAGGCGCTCCATCAGGTTCATGGAGAAGGTGTCCGCCCGCAGGGAGGGCAGAGACAGCCCGATGTCCCGGGGGGCGCAGTAGTCCAGCAACTCGTCACACAGCTCCATGAGGCAGGGGTAGTCGGTGGAGGACAGGCTGGACAGGGTCATCTCCTGGTAGCCGGAGTCCTCACAGGCCGCCTTGCCGTACTGGGCCAGCAGCTTGGGATTGCGAGAGCGGACGGGCCGGTAGGCGTAGCCCGCCTGGCAGAACCGGCAGCCCCGGATGCAGCCCCGGAACAGCTCCAGCATGACCCGGTCATGGACGATCTCGGTGGAGGGGATGATGGTTTTTACAGGGAAGTAGGACTTGTCCATGTCCTCCACGATCCGCTTGGTGACGGTGGCGGGCGCCCCGTCCTTGGGCGTGATGGCCTCCACGGTGCCGTCGGCGTGATAGGTCACCTCATACAGGGAGGGCACGTAGATGCCCGGGATCTGAGCCACCTCCCGCAAAAACTCCTCCTTGGACCAGCACTCCTCCTTGGCCTGCCGGTAGAGGGCGATGTACTCCAGGGTGACCTCCTCCCCCTCCCCCAGGACGAAGAAGTCCACGAAGGGGGCCAGAGGCTCCGGGTTATAGCAGCAGGTGCCCCCCGCCACGATGAGGGGGGTGAGCTCGGGCCGGTCGGCGGAGCGCAGCGGCAGCCCCGCCAGGTCCAGCATGTTCAGGACATTGGTGTAGGCCATCTCATAGCCCAGAGAAAAGCCAATGATGTCAAAGTCAGAAATAGGGTCGCCGCTCTCCAGGGCGTAGAGCAGCAACCCCTCCCGGCGCATTTCCTCCTCCATGTCTCCCCAGGGGGCGTAGCAGCGCTCGCACCACAGACCCTCCTGCTCGTTCATCAGGCCGTATAAGATCCGGCAGCCCAAGTTGGACATGCCGATCTCATAGGTATCCGGAAAGCACAGGGCAAAGCGGGTGTCCACCGTGCGTTTGTCTTTGACCACAGCGTTATATTCTCCGCCGGTGTAGCGGGCGGGTTTTTGTACTTTGGGCAAAATATGCTCCAGCGTGCGATTCATGTCGTTCCCCCAGTTCTGTCTTGCGACGCGGTAGAACTATTTTACTCGTTTCCCCCCTATCTGGCAACCCCTTTTTCCTTCCTTTTCCCGCCAAACGGAAGAAAAAAGCCATCCGGCGGTAAAAAGCAGGGTGACGCTGCCCCCCTTCCAGGCCAAAATCCCCCCGCCTGCCACCAGCGCACCCACCAAAAACCCGTCCAACAGGCCCGCGGCCCGCTCTGCCGTCTCCGGTCCGGCCAGGGCGCACAGGGCGCAGCGGAGGGCTCTCCCCCCGTCCAGGCCGCTCACCGGCAGCAGATTGAAGGCAGCCAGCACCAGGTTGATGCCCGCAAACAGAGCCCCGCCGGGCCAAAGGCTTCCCAGCCAGGCCAGGGCCAGGCTCACCCCCGGCCCCGCCAAAGCGCACGCCATCTCCCGGCCGTAGGACAGGGGCCGTCCCAGTTCCATGGCCGCCCCGGCGATCCCCAGGCGCAGGCCGGTCACCTCTCCCCCGGCGGCCCAGACAGCCAACCAGTGCCCCCCCTCATGGAGGGCGCAGGAGAGAATGGCCATCGGGATGAGCCCCTGGGTGTCGGTATAGTTGAGCCAGGCCAGCAGCAGCAGAAAGCCGCCGCTCACCTCCACCCTCCCCAGACGCATTCAGTCGGTGAGGAAGGTGAGGTAGTAGGCCGGGTCCACATGCACCCCGGCGCACTTGATTTCAAAGTGGAGGTGGGGCCCGGTGGACACTCCGGTGGAGCCCACCAGTGCTACCGTCTCCCCTGCCGCCACCGTCTGCCCCTGGGACACCAGCAGCTTGCTGCAATGGGCATAAAAGCTCTTGACCCCGTTGCCGTGGTCGATTTGCAGGTACAGCCCGTGGTCGTCGTTTTCCCCGATATACTCCACGGTGCCCGCCGCGAAGGCCCCGATGGGCTCTCCCATCTGTCCGCCGATGTCCACCCCGTTGTGGAACTTATACTCCCCGTCCACCGGGTGGTCCCGGTAGCCGTAGGTGGAGCGGAGATGGCCCAGAATGGGGTTCACCGTCTCCAGGGCTCCCAGGGACAGCTTATCCATGGTGTAGTTGTTGGGCAGCGGGGTGCCGGTGTAGTTGGCCGAAAGCAGCACGGTCCCCACCGCCGGGACGGATTCCGCCGGCGCCGCGGTCTCCTCCTGGGCAGGCGCCTGCGCTGTGGTCTCCGGCGCGTCCTGAGCCGCCGGCTCCTCATCCAGCCAGCCCTCCGGCATGTCGTCCAGGCGCAGATAATGGGCGGCCAGGTCGGCGGAGGAGGCGCCGGCATTGAGAAAGGCCTGCTCCTGCTGGGTCTGGGTGTCCTCTGCGGTCTCCCCCTCTCCGGCGGGCTGGATGCCGAAGACCTCCACGCAGAAGTCCTCCAGCTCCCCCAGCACCGAGCCCTGGCTCCCCAGAGACTCTCCCAGCTTGGAGAAAGCGGCTCGGAAGTCGGTATCCGCCGTCAGCACCGACACCAGCTTTCCCTGGAGCTGGGCCAGCTGCTGAGGAAAGGCCCCCTTGCCCACAAATACGATGAGAAACAGTGCCAGGCACACGCACAGCTGTCCCAGGCGCACCCGCTCTTTGGGCGAAAGTCCGCTTTTCGTTCCTCCCCCCCGCTTTCTGGCGGCGGGACGGCCGCTTGTCCGGTACGTGCGATAGGATGCGCTGGTATGCTCCATCCCCACTCCCCCTTTGATGATTCAGATAAACTAGGATATTCCGGGGAGAATTCCATTATTCCTCTTGACAATATTGGGGAAGAAATTTATAATGTATAAGCTATCGTCGTAAACACGATGACATGCATCCGGGTGTAGCGCAGTTGGTAGCGCGCATGGTTCGGGTCCATGAGGCCGTGGGTTCAAATCCCGCCACTCGGACCAAAAAACCGCCATTTTCGTACGAAAATGGCGGTTTTTTCTTGCTTTTTGTTGCGGAAATTGAGGCTCAAAAATTCGCTTTTCCATCCGGCCACTTGGGCGAGTATCGCCCTTCCCACAAGGTTTCGTTGATCTGGCTGACGCACCCGGTTCCAGGTCGGCGTCGGGGCAAAGGCACCGGCACGAAGTCTGTCCTTGCTGGTTCCTTCTTCTTTTGCTTTGGAGCGGGAGGCACCTCCGCCTTCGCAATGCCATGGTCAATGTTCAGGGCAGCCTTTCGACGCATCTCGTCGGTGATGTGGGTATAGGTATTCAGCGTGGTCTCTGCGGAGACGTGGCCAATGATGGTGGACAGGGTTTTGATATCCATCCCGTTCTCCAGGAACATGGTGGCGAAGGTGTGCCGGAGGTCGTGGAAGCGTACCTTGCTGCATCCTGCCCGTTTCAGAATCACTTGCAGCCGCTTGCGGACATAGCAGGGATCAATGGGCTGCTCCGGTTTGGTGCGGGAGGGAAACATCAGGTCAGAGAACACACTCTTTTTGTACTTTGCCAGCAGCTCCACCATGGCGGGCGGCAGGATGATAGTGCGGTGGCTGCTTTGGTTTTGGGCTCGCTGATGACCAGCTTGCTGCCCACCGGATAAACCTGCTTGTCGATGTGCAGCTTCCCGGTATGGAAGTCCAGATCATCCCACCGGAGGGCCAGCAGCCCTTCTGACGGATGAGGATATCATCGATTGAAGCAGAGAAAGAACCGCAAGAAGATCAGCATAGACGAGTGGAATACTGCTGTGGCCAAAGCACAGGAACTACTGGATCAATCTGGGCGTGGACAATTGACCGATGAGGAACTGAGAAGAAAGCTTAGGGATTTGTAATAAGTCCATCCTCATGATTCCTCTTTTGTATCAAATTATCGATAAACCCTGCCATTCATTTTTTCTATGAACGGCAGGGGCTTTTTTGTTTTCTTTGGCGCAAAGTTTACGCCGCTGCGTTGGCATTGATCCGGTCAATGACACCCTTGATCCCCGCCCACAGAGACAGGTCGGTGAAGATCTCCACGATACTCCCCTGATCGGTAAAAGGCGGCTCCTGGAGCACAGACAGATCCTTCATTACCCCGTTGTGGACGATATACTCCACGATCTGGTTGACAAAGTAGATCTGCCGGCTGTCCAAGTTGACGTCGTTTAAGTACTGAGCAAAGGCCTCCTTGGCGGCGTTCATGTCCATGCCCACGATCTCCCGGACAAACTCGCCAAGCGGCTTCTGCCCGATCTCCTCCTCGTAGTCCTGCTTGGTGCCTACCTCACTCCAGAGAATGTTCTCTAGCTCCTTCACATCTTCCGCTGTCAGCGGAACATTGGAGCGCAGCTTGGCGATGGCAGCATTGTCCTGGTGCTGGCGCACATAGAACTCCGCCTTGGCCTTGTAGTTTTTCAGGTCGTCGTTTTCCAGTTCCGACTCCTTCCACTCAACAGACAGGATATCATCGGTAAAGTTCGTGTCGTACGGCTCACCTTTGGGAGGTAGATACTTCATCAGGCCTCGTAGGCACTCCCGGATATGCTCAAACTCATTGATTCCGGCGTTGTCCAGGTAATTGGTATGCAGGATCTTCTCAATGAGTTCTGACTGTGCCTGAATCTCTGGAATGTTAGCCACACCGGCCACGCTGCTGACCTTTTTGAACAGGTCGCTTCGAGCCCTGGTATACTTCTTCCCCACCAGATAGGCAAGCTCAATGCCATACATCAACGCATCGAACCGAACAGCACTGGCCTCATCTACGTCAGGCTGGAGCAGCGGAGCCACCTCGTCCCTCAAACGGAGGGTATCCTCATAGCTGAGGGCCTGGTAGCTAGCCGGATCGGCGAACTTCTCCACATAGCGCAAATGCTGCCGTACAGCGAAGTTCTCCCGGTTCAGCTCCTGCACCTTGGAGAGCATCTCCCCCACCAGCTTCTCCCGGAATGGGATCAGCTCCTCGGTCTGGTATGCCAAGTCCTGGAGCTTGTAGACGATCTGGGCTTTCAGATAAAAGATGGCGCTTTGCAGAGGCATCTGGCCCACCGTGGCCTTGCCCTTCTTCATGCGGAAGAACTCAAAGTTTCCGCACAGGTCAAAGATGTAGAACTTGGTCTTATCCTCCCCGTCCATCAATCCCGGGCACAGCCGGGTTCCCCGGCCAATCATCTGCCAGAATTTCGCTTTGCTCATGACCTTCTTGAAGAACACCAGATTCAGTACCTCCGGCACGTCAATGCCGGTGTCCAGCATATCTACGGAGATGGCGATCTGGGGCAGCTTTTTCGGGTCGGAGAACTCGTCGATGGCGCTCTGGGCGTAGGTCATGTAGTTGTCGATGACCTTGGCGTAGCCATACAGGTGGGGATATTCTTTTCCAAATACCTCTAGGATTTTATTGGCGTGGCGGTGGTTCTTGGCGAAGATAATGGTCTTGCCCAGCTTCTCCCCGTAGTCGATTTTCAGGCCGTTCTCCATGAGCAGCTGGAGCGCCTTGCGGATGGTGTCCTCGTTAAACACCCACTCGTTGAGCTTGGAGGGGCTGATCCGCTGGGGCAGTTCTCCGTTCTCGTCGGTAAAGGTATTTTCATATACAGCCCGTTCCTCTTCCGGCAGCTCGTCGTAGGCGATGCCCTCCTCCAGAAATTTCAGCTTGCTTTCCACGGTGAGGAAGTCCACCAGGAAGCCGTCCTTTACCGCCTGGGCCAGTTCATAGCCGTAGGTGGGCACGCCCGTGTCCAACTCAAACACATCGTAGGTGTTCTTGTCGATCTCATCCTTGGGGGTGGCCGTGAGACCCACCAGGGGCGCGTCGAAGTAGTTGAAAATGTCCCGGTACTTGTTATAAATGGAACGGTGGGCCTCGTCGCAGATCACCAGGTCAAAGTGGCCCACGGTGAACAGCTTCCCATCCCCGTCCTCCACCGAGTCGATGCAGTTCATCATGGTCTGGTAGGTGGAAAAGACGCAGTGGGCGGTGTAGTTGTCCTTCTCCTCACACAGGTTGGTCACGGAGAGGTCGGGCAGCAGGTTCACGAAGCTGCGCTTGGCCTGGGTGACCAGGGAGTTGCGGTCGGCCAGGAAGAGGACATTCTTCACCCAGCCGTGCTGGAGGAGCACCTTCACCAGGGCAATGACCGTCCGGGTCTTGCCGGAGCCGGTGGCCATGACCAGCAGAGCCTTCCGGCGGTTCAGGGACAAAGCCTGACAAGTGGCTTTGATTGCCCCCTCCTGGTAGTAGCGGCCTGCGATATCATGGTCCACCTGGATGTACTTGAGGCTTGTCCGCATGGCCCGGAGGTTGAAGAGCTTCTCCAGGTCCCGCTTGGAGTAGAAGGCGGCCACCCGGCGCTCCGGGTAGGCTCCGTCGTCCAGGCGGGTGTCAAAGCCGTTGGTGAGGAAGATCACCGGGCGGCGGCCAGACTTCTTTTCCAGAATCTTGGCATACTCCTGGGCCTGCTGACGGCCCTTGGACGGGTCCACACAGGTGCGCTTGGCCTCGATGACAGCCAGGGGGCGGTGGGCGTCGTCGTAGAGCACATAGTCGGCATAGCCCACCTCACTCTTGTTGGGCATACCGGGCAGCTCCACCTCATTGAGCCAGTCCTTCCCCTCCGTCCAGCCCGCGTCGGTGAGCATGGCGTCGATGTACAGTTTACGAGTTTCGTACTCTGTTGGGTCCAGAGGCTTGGGGGTGTAGCTGGGCTGCTGGGCCTCCCGGCGGGCGGTGAGCTCTGCCCGGAGAGCCTCATTTTCCGCCATGAGGGCAGCCAGACTTGGCTCTCCCTCTGGGAGAGCTGCCGCCGCAGGCGGCTGAGAGGGACCCTCTCCGTCCGCTGCGCGGCCACCTCCCCCAGCGGGGGAGGCAAGGAGCAGGGCCGGGTCAAATTTTCCTTGTGTGTAAGTGGTCCCGTAACAATAGGACACATAGTCCATGAAGTACCACAGGTTTTCCAGGCACAGCCGGGCCTGCTCCGGAGTGATTTTCTGGTTTTTATGGGCGGCGGCGTTGCCCGTCTGGCGGATGTACTTGAGGCGCTGCCACAGGTCCCGGTCCACGATGGCCCGGAAATCCTCGGTGTCCATGAGGCTGGCCAGGCGGTCGTCGTAGGGCATGACCAACCCGCCATCTACGGAGTACATCCATTTGACGGCAAACTCCATACACCGGCGGCAGTTCAGCACACAGGCCGCCGGGTCGATGGCATAGATTTTTTCCGCCGCGACAGCTACCTCCCCGAAGGAGGTAAATTGGGGGTCGGAGAGGAGAAAATCAAAGTTGGTCATCTGGGGTCACCCCTTCTTGTTTCTATTACACGGTGGATCGTATCACAGACTCTGGAAAATTGCGTATCCACCTCCCGGTTTGTAAATCGGAGCACCTGTAATCCATATCCAGCCAGTATTTGGCTGCGTTCCTGATCGTACTGCATCCCGGATTCTGTATAGTGTTGGGAACCATCCACTTCAATCACCAGCTTCGCACTGGCACAATAAAAATCTACAATAAAGGATTCAATGATCCGCTGTTTATAGATTTTTACCGGATAAGTACGTAAAAACAGATACCACAGCTTGCGTTCCTGGGGAGTCATTTCCCGGCGTAATTCTCTGGCCCGGGGCAGCATTTGATTGTTCTTTTTGACTGGCATATCAATAGCCTCCCCCTCTCAGTCAGCTTCGCTGACAGCTCCCCCAAAGGGGGAGCCAAGAGTCACACTACCTGCCCTCTTGCCTCTCTTCAAGCCTCTTCTGTCCCTTCAAGCCTTCTTGTCCCTCTTCCAACCTTGCCTCTCTTACAGCCCGCCTTGCCTCTCTTACAGCCGCCTTGCCTCTCTTACAGCCGCCTTGCCTCTCCCTCTGGGAGAGGTGGCACCGCCGCAGGCGGTGACGGAGAGGGTCACCCAAAATATTGCTGCATCAGGGCTTTTTTCAATATTTCCAGTTTATCAAGGCCACAGTTAATATTAGAAGCTAATTTATTTACTTGACTGACAAATTGCGAAAATTGGCGTTGTAATTCAATTGGCGGAATAAGGATTGCTATACTCTGCAATTCTTGTGCATTTATATTTGCCTGCCCAACGATAGCCTTACACATGTCTGCTAATGTCCGCTTTCCATACTGAGAATTTAAAACAGCTGACAGATAATCTGGAAAAACTCTTTTGTTCACCCTAACACGAATAATATAGCCTGCGATAACCATTGGCTCATCTATATCAAATACACAGGTTTTTCCTACTAACTCTTTGCTGTTTGTACGGTTAAACAGCACATCGCCTTTCTTTACTATACATTTCTCAATTTCAGATTCCGGAATATCAATATACTTTAAATCATTTAAATCTAAATGCCCATCAAAAGTAATGTTTCCCATGCGTAAATATTTGTAAGCTCCGCCTTCAACCGCTGGTCTACTTGTCCCGTATTTTACTTCACTTACAACATCACGAATAGTTCCCGTTTCCCATCCCTTCGGATTCGTATATTGATCCCCAAACATCTCCCCAAACCGGGCTTTGACCAGCAGGTCCAGCTTATCCAGCTGCGACCGGCGCTTAACGATCAGGTCGCTGACCTTGTCCAGCACGGTGGAAATGCGTCGCTGTTCCTCCAGCGACGGGAGAGGAATTTCTTTATCTAATAATACCTTTGTTCCAAGTCGTGGCATCTTTGCACCGGCCGTTTTTGAAACGGCCCATGATACAAACGAATCAGAACGCAAATAGGCAGCTAAATATTCTCTGCAAAGGACACTGGCATTGGGCTTTAATGGAAGCATTTCTGAGGTCGCAAAGCCGCTGCGGTCTGGTATTACCACTTTATTAAGGTTCGGCCTTAGTTTAGAATACAGTACATTATCCGTATCAAATTGAATAATTGAGCTGTTCAGATCATCGTTTCCCACATAATTATATGAAATGATGCTTCCGGTCTGCTGTTCTACCATATCCAGATTGAGAAGCCAAATCCGATTGTCTGGTATCGGCGCATTACTACTTGAAATGGTACAAATATCCCCCAATCTCGCCATCACACCATCTCCTCCAGCTCCGCCAGGCCCTTGGTGATCTCCATCTCCAGCTCGTTGAGGTCGGCCAGAATCTCCTGGGTGGAGGGGTACTCCACGGGGACGTACTCCACCTTCTTATACTTATTGATGGAAAGGTCATAGCCATTCTGGGCGATCTCCTCCTTGGGCACCAGGAAGGACTGCTGGGTGCGCTCCCGCTCCTTCTCCCCTTCCCGGTTGTGGAACCGGGCCACGATGTCGGGGATGTCGTTCTCCTTCACCTCGGTGCGCTTGTCGTCCAGGGAGAAGCCGTCAGCCTTCATGTCGTAAAACCACACGTCATCCGTGCCGCCGTGGCCCGTCTTGGTGAACACCAGCACCGCCGTGGACACCCCAGCGTAAGGCTTGAACACCCCGGAGGGCATGGAGATCACCGCCTCCAGCCGGTTGCCCTCCACGATCTCCTTGCGGATATCCTTGTGGGCCTTGGAGGAGCCGAACAGCACCCCGTCGGGCACGATGACGGCGCACCGCCCGCCCACTTTGAGCATCCGAAGAAAGAGGGCCAGGAACAGCAACTCGGTTTTCTTCGTCTTGCACACCTTCAGCAGGTCGGCGGACACGATGTCCGCATCCAGGCTCCCCTTGAAGGGAGGATTGGCCAGGATGAGGGTGTACTTCTCCCGGTCGGTGTTCTGGTCGCTGAGGCTGTCCCGGTACTCAATATCCGGGTTGTCGATGCCGTGGGTCATCATGTTCATGGCCCCGATGCGCAGCATGGTACGATCCATGTCGTAGCCGTGGAACATGTGATTCATGTAGTGGTCCTTCTTCACCCGGTCGTAGAAGATTTCCTCCTTGCGATTCTCTTTGAGGTACTCCCCCGCCGCTACCAGAAAGCCGGAGGTGCCGCAGGCTGGGTCGCAAATCACATCGTCCGCCCGTGGGGCCATCATATCCACCATCATGCGGATGATGTGCCGGGGAGTACGGAACTGGCCGTTCACCCCGGCGGTGGCAATTTTGGACAGGAGGTATTCGTAGATGTCGCCCCGGACATCGGCGTCGTGGAGCTGCTCCGCCTGGGCGTAAATTTCGTCCATGGCGGTGACGATCTTGTCCAGCATCAGAGGCGTGGGGATTTTAAAGATGGCGTCCCCCATGTACTTGGCGTAGGCGCTGTCCTTGTCGGCGTGGAGGTTCTTGATGAAGGGGAACACCCACTCCTGCATGACCGAGTACATCTGGGAGGCGGGGAAGTCATGGAACACTGACCACTTGAGCTGATTGCCCGGGATGGTCCTCTCCCCTACCTGCACCTCATCGGCAAAGATGCTCTTGTGGGGCAGGCCCAGCATGGCGCTCTCCTTGGCTCGCTGGTTGTCGGTGGCGTCCAGGTCGTGGACAAACATGAGATAGGTCATCTGCTCCACCACGTCCAGGGGGTTGGTAATGCCGCCGGTCCAGAAGGTCTCCCAGAGGCGGTCGATTTTGTTTTTCAGTTCGCCAGTGATCATGGTCTCGTACTCCTTGGTTTCCAGTATAGGCGGGTGATCCGCCGCTTCATTTCATTGCCATCATTTTACCATTTTCGGACTCGGGACACAAGGTCGCCCCCAACGACAATGAGAGCACATCCTATCCTGTAAAAAACATGGTCACCGGGAAAGCGGCGTTTCCCAGTGACCATGTTTCATTTTCTTTCAAGGTCGGTTCTTATTTTATTCCTTGTTTATTCTTTGCTGTCTACCCACATCAGGACCTTTCTGCACCTGGGACAGTGCCATGCCGGGTATTCCGCCAGGGCAGACGGAATGGTGATGGTCTGCCGGGTGAGAAATCCCGCGATTCCCTTTTTCGCTTTCTCCGTCTCTGAGGTAAACTCATACCAGCTCTCCAAACCGGCGCCAATGCACTCCGCTGTACCGTGTTCCATCTCAGTTCCGCAATCCAAACATTTCATCTCTGTATAACCTCGCTTTTCGGCTCCTCGAATGGCAGCCTGATGGGATAAAAGTCCAGCACAAAGTGCTCCTCATCAATTTTCGTATTGGGATGGCAATCCGAGCGGCCAAAGGTCACATCCCCGATCCGGTAGGTGAAGTCCTCGGGACAGCTGCCAAAGACGATATACTGACAGACGCAGTATTCCAGGTATCCGTTCTCATCCGGCTCCAGCGGCAAAGTCTCAAAGGGCTTTTCAATGTCCACACCCAGGGCGGCCAGATATAGCGCCACCTCTGGATAGGCCTCCTTGACCCTGACACAGTAGTTTTGGCAGTAGGCACAGTCACAGATATTTTCAGGGCCAAGACTACTGTAATAGGCTCTTGTTTTTTCTATATCAGGCTTCATCACGGCTTCTTTCTCCTTCTCCTCACGATGGCCTTCAAAAACTGCAAGTAGCCGGCAAGTACGATTATCCTCATGACCAGAAAGATCCCTCTTCTGAAAAGACCTTGGCCTTCAATCACAAACACCAGAAGAAATAAGCCGGAGATAGCGATGAGAAACACGAAAGATATGAGGGCGGTGCAGAAGACTCGGAAAGGTTTGGAAACTTGCTCTGACTGCGCTACATCCATGCAGCCCTGAAACAAAAGGTCAAGCCACATCAATACTCCGCCTCCTTACACCAGGAGCCACTTCTGGCCGTCCGGCATCCGTCGGAGACTTCCCGGTATCCGCTCCAGCACTTCCCCGGTATCATAATCCCGCTCCAATAGCTCCTCCCGGTAGTTCGGGTCCTCATACCAGACTGTGGTATACAGCCTGTTCCCGTTCAGAAACGCGAAATACTCGTTCTCCTCCACCGCAAAGTCTCGATGCTCCGGCCAGAGGAGTTGAATCCTGTTATTATGCCCTGACCGTATCAGCATGAG
>CALWYB010000048.1 GCA_944385665.1 uncultured Oscillospiraceae bacterium | reverse complement strand
GCATCAGGCCCTTGGGGCCCAGCAGCTTACCCAGACGGCCCACAACACCCATCATGTCGGGGGTGGCGACCACCACGTCGAAGTCGAACCAGTTCTCCTTCTGGATCTTCTCCACCATGTCCATATCGCCCACGAAGTCAGCGCCGGCGGCACGGGCCTCGTCCGCCTTGGCGGCCTTGGCGAACACCAGCACGCGCTGGGTCTTGCCGGTGCCGTGGGGCAGCACGATGGCGCCGCGGACCTGCTGGTCGGCGTGACGGGAGTCAACGCCCAGCTTCACGTGCAGCTCGACGGTCTCGTCGAACTTGGCGGGAGCGGTCTCCACAACCAGGCTCATGGCCTCATTGGTATCGTACAGAGCGTTCTTGTCGATCTTCTTGGCGCTCTCCTGATATTTCTTGCCTCTAAACATTTCTTCTCACCCTCCTTACTCGCCCACGACGATGCCCATGGAGCGGGCAGTACCGGCGATCATGCTCATAGCGGCCTCGATGCTGGCGGCGTTCAGGTCGGGCATCTTGGTCTCAGCGATCTTGCGCACGTCTTCCTTGCTGATGGTGGCCACCTTGGTCTTGTTGGGCACACCGGAGCCGGACTCGATGCCGCAAGCCTTCTTGATGAGCACAGCGGCGGGAGGAGTCTTGGTGATGAAGGTGAAGGAGCGGTCGGCGTACACGGTGATGATGACGGGGATGATCATGCCCACGTCGTTCTTGGTGCGCTCGTTAAACTCCTTGGTAAAGGCAGCGATGTTCACGCCGTGCTGGCCCAGAGCGGGACCAACAGGGGGGGCGGGGGTCGCCTTGCCGGCGGGAATCTGCAGTTTTACATATCCAGTTACTTTCTGTGCCACGAATGAGCACCTCCATATGAAAAAATGTGGTTTGGTTGGGCCTTAGGCCCAGTTTGGCGGAACGGACGGTGCCGTCCCTCCCACGTTTTGCGGCGCTCAGGCCGCGGGATTGCGAAGGTTTGTTTCCGGGATCACTGCTGCATGGGCTCGACCTGGTCCAGCTCCAGCTCCACAGGGGTCTCGCGTCCAAACATGGACACCACCACCCGGACCTTGCCGCGCTCCAGATCCAGCTCTTCCACAGTACCCAGGAAGGACTCCAGCGCGCCGTCGGTGATCTTGACGCTGTCGCCCACCTGGTAGCCCACTACGACCTCGCGCTTTTCTACGCCAAGAGCAGCGACGTCGTCCTCTGAGAGGGGGATGGGCTTGTTTCCTTCGCCCAGGAAGCCGGTGACGCCCCGGATGTTGCGGACCACGTGCCAGGTCTCGTCATTCATGACCATTTTCACCAGCACATAGCCGGGGAACACCTTGCGCTCCACTTCCTTGGGGCCGTTGTCTGTGATCTCAGTCACGGTTTCCAGAGGGATGCTGATCTCAAGGATCACATCCTGGAGATGGCGGTTTTCAACATACTTCTCGATGGTGGCCTTCACGGTATTCTCATAGCCGGAATAGGTGTGGACCACATACCAGTTCGCGTTGTCAGCCATATCTGTCTCCTTTAACCTGCCACCAGGTGGATCAGGGCCTGAATCAGGCCACCGGCCACCGCGTCGAAGATCCAGATGAAAACGCCGACGAACACCACACAGGCGATGACGATCAGCGTGTTGTTGAGGGTCTGCTTTCCGGTGGGCCAGACCACCTTCTTCAGCTCAACCTTCAACTCCCGGAACCAGCGGCCGATGCGGGCGAAGAATCCGGGCTTGGACTTTTTGTCGGACTTCTTGTCCTTCTTGGCCTTCTCAGCCTTGTCGGAAGCAGCCTTGGCAGTCTGCTCCAGCTTTTCGTTCTCAGCCATTCTGATTACCCTTCTTTCCTTTCAGCCTTTTGCGAGAAATCACTTCGTCTCGTTGTGGACGGTGTGCTTTCTGCAGAAGGGGCAGTACTTGTTGAGCTCCAGACGGTCGGGGGTATTCTTCTTGTTCTTCATGGTGTTGTAGTTTCTCTGCTTGCACTCAGAGCACCGCAGGGTGATCTTAATGCGCGCGCCGGCCTTGCTTGCCATACGTTCGGCACCTCCTTATTGTGTTGCGGAAGGGGAAAGCCCTCCGCTTAAAACGCCGCAGACAGCAAAAACGCTGGATACGGCTTGCTGCCGAATCCAGCGACGTTATGGCACGAAAAACTCCGCACCTCATCCGTTACGGTGGGACCCGGCGATTGCCTCCCTGTGTTCCCAATGGGAGAAGGGGGTCTCAGCCATTACACCGTAAAAATGGCCGCGACAAAAAAGCCCCTGTTCACAGGTAAAATCTAATCTAGCACAATCGGCCCCATCCGTCAAGTGGTTTTTGAAAAAATTTCAAAATTCAAGTCTCTCCCGCCTCCGAAGGGGGGCGGAGGCGGGAGAGAGGGTCAGCGCAGGGTGACGGCAGTGCCGCTGACGGTGACCATCAGCATGCCGTTGTCCGAGCCCAGCACTTCATAGTCTACATCAATGCCCACCACGGCGTCGGCGCCCAGCCGGGCGGCCCGCTGCTCCAGTTCCTGAAGGGCTTGCTCCCGGGCGGACATCAGCTCGTCCTCATAGGTGGCGGAGCGGCCGCCGAAAAAGTTGCTCAGACCGGCGGCAAAATCTTTCAGTACGTTCACGCCGGAGATGACCTCCCCAAAGACGATGCCCTTGTACTCGGAGATGGCGCGACCTTCCACGCTGGGGGTGGTAGTCAGAATCATAGGGATCTTCCTTCCTCATCAATTTGTCTGTGTGGAAAAATCAGAAATCGCAGCAGCGGCGGTCACAGAAGTTCTCCTTGATGAGGGGGAGCACCGCCTGGTGGGCGGGGTGGGCCTGATAGGCGGGCAGATCCTCGGGGCAGGAGACCTCGGAGTAGAGAACCAGGTCGCAGTTGCTGCTGTCCATGGGAGGACAGTGGGCCTGGATGTGGACCAGACCGGGGATCTGGCCCTGGAGAGCGTTGAGCCGCTCCACCACCTGAACAGCCAGCTCCTTGCGCTGCTGCTGGGTCAGTTCCGGCTTGAAGTTCCAGGAGACGATATGACGAACCATGGGAAACATCCTTTCTTTTGTGAAGTCTTGATGGGTTTATTATATAAGGTAGAGGACGGGTTCGTCAACGGAGAATCTGACCCCGGCCGGAGGACGGACCGGACAGGCCCAGCGCAGACACAACATCCCGCAGATCGCTCCACGCACCCAGTACGGTGGAGATTTCTACGCTGCGGGCCACTTCCACCTTCTTGGCCAGGGTCTGGGAATCATCAAAAAGAACGAAGTGGGCCCCGGAGTCTCGGCTCATGTAGGTAAAATACCGGGCGCACAGCTCCCGGGAGAAGAATATGGAGGGGCTGCGCTCCTGAATGAGCTGGCGCAGCTGCTGCCGGGTCAGAGGGTGCCCGCTGCCGGTGGGGGAGGGGAGAAAGAAGTCCTCTGCCACCCGCTGGAGGGCCAGCACCACCCGCTCCCGGCCAAAGCGCTCCGCCGCCTCCTCCAGACGCAGCTCCAGGGAGCCGCCGGACAGGGCGGAGGAGATCATCACCTGTGCGTGGGGAGAACAGGAGGCGTAGTGTTCGGGGACCAGGAAAGCCCAGTTCCGCCGGGCGCACTCCCTGCCCAGCTGGGCCACCGTCTCCTCCAGCGGAGGCAGGCGGCCGGACTCAAAGTCGCATACCACCCCGGAGAAATTCCGGGCGGCACACTCCCGTACCACCTCCTGGCAAAAGGGGCCGGTACGGCCCAGACCGTCAAAGTCTCGGCAGTCCAGCACCATCCAGCCTCCGGAGGGGGGCGGATTGCCTCCGGTGCGGAACAGATGGGGCCCCTGGCCCATGCGGTAGGCCAGGTGGGCGGGGGTGACAGACAGCCCCCGGAGCTCCCGGAGCTGGTCGGGCGTGACAGTGATACAAAAGCGCATGGAAGACATAGCGGCTCCCCCTTGTCCAAATTTTTCGAACGTGATATGATTAACCCTGCACGGCTGAGATGGCCGCAGGCCGGTCCGGTCTTAGACACTCTATGAGACCGGCAGGAAAACTAGAACAAAGGAGGACACATCCGTGCCCTTTTCACCCATACCCCGGGGCGTCTATTCCTCGGTGACCAGTTTGGACCCCAAAAAGTTAAAGGAGAAGGGAATCACCCTGGTGCTGGCCGACCTGGACAACACCTTGGTGCCCTACAAGGTGCTGGAGCCCTCGCCTGAGGTGGCCGCCTGGATGGCTGCCCTGAAGGAGGAGGGAATCGACCTGTTTCTCCTCTCCAACAGCCGCAAGCCGGGCCGGGCACAGAAATTTGCCCAGCAGGTGGGCATCCCCTACCAGGGACATTCGGGCAAGCCGAAAAAAGCGGGCTACCTGAGAGCCATGGAGCGCATGGGCCGCACCCCCCGGGAGACCGTCATGGTGGGCGATCAGATCTTCACCGACACCCTGGGAGCCAATCGGGCGGGGGTGACGCCTCTGCTCATCCGGCCCATCCGTCTGGCGGGCAACCCCGGGCGGTACATCCGCTATGCAGCGGAGACCCCCTTTCGCCTGCTGGGAGGAAGGAGGCCGTTCCTGTGAGCGCACGATTTGGCCCGGCGGGCAACGCCGAGAGCTTTTCCAAGGTCCACAAATCCTCCCTGGCCGCCCCGGCCTGGATCGCCCAGCAGGGGCTGGACTGCTATGAGTACCAGTGCGGCAAGGGGGTCCACGTAGGGGAGGACACCGCCCGGAAGCTGGGGGAGAAGGCCCGGGAGGCGGGCATCGCCCTGTCCGTCCATGCTCCCTACTTTATTAACTTGGCCAATCCCGACCCGGACAGCCGGAAAAAGACCACCAATTACGTGCTGGAGAGCTGCTTTGTGGCCCAGGTGATGGGAGCGGAGCGGATCGTCATCCACTCCGGGGCGCTCATGAAGCGCAGCCGCCGGGAGGCATTGGACATTGCCAAGGAGACGTTAAGGCAGGTGCTGGAGACCTGCGACAGCCAGGGGTACGGCAATATCACCCTGTGCCCGGAGACCATGGGCAAGATCAACCAGCTGGGGGATCTGGATGAGGTGCTGGAGCTGTGTACCCTGGATGAACGGCTCATTCCCTGTATCGACTTTGGCCACCTGTACGCCCGTTCCCTGGGCCAGCTGGAGGGGGAGCAGGCCTGCCGGGAGATGCTGGACAAGGTAGAGCGGGCGCTGGGTGAGGAGCGGGCCAGCCGTTTCCACAGCCACTTCTCCCGCATCGAATTTACCCCCAACGGCGGGGAGAAGCGCCACCGCACCTTTGCCGACCACGGGGGCTTTGGGCCGGACTGGACGCCCCTGGCCCGGGAGGTGGCCCGCCGGGGCTGGAGCCCCACATTCATCTGCGAGAGTGCAGGGACCCAGGCAGAGGATGCGGTGGAGATGAAGAAAATTTACCAGAGCTTTTGCGGCCCTGAGGAGGCATTATCATGAATCACGTGGAAAAAATCTCCCGTGCTCTGGAGAAGTACGGACTGGACGCCATGCTGGTCACCAGCGAACCGGGGGAGCGCTACGCCCTGGGGTTCCTGGGGGAGGGCTGGCTGGTGGTGGGCAAGAAGGGAGCCCACTACTCCACCGACGGGCGGTATATTGAGGCCGCCCAGAAGCAGGTGACTGGGGTGGAGCTCGCCCAGATCTCCGCCCGTCAGAGCCACCTGACTCTGGCCCGGGACTATATCTGCGCCCACGGCTTTGAAAAAGTAGGCTTTGAGAGCGGATACATGAACGTGGAGCAGTACCAGCGGCTGAAGGAAGTCCTGCCCTGTCAGCTGGTGCCCGCCCAGAACCTGCTCACCGGGCTGCGGGCCTGCAAGGACGAGGAGGAGCTGTCCGCCATGCGCCGGGCTCAGGAGATCACCGACCAGGCGTTTCGTGAGATTCTCAATTACATCCGTCCTGGGATGACCGAGCAGCAGGTGGCCGCCCGGCTGGTGTATGAAATGATGTCCCGGGGCGCCCGGAAGGTGTCCTTCGACCCCATTGTAGCGGCGGGAACCAACGGCTCCATGCCCCATGCGGTGCCGGGGGAGACGGTGATCCAGCAGGGTATGTTCGTTACCATGGACTTTGGCTGTATCTGGGGCGGCTATTGCTCCGATATGACCCGTACCGTGGCGGTGGGACAGCCCACCGAGGAGATGGAGAAGGTGTACTACACCGTCCTCCAGGCCCAGAAGGCGGGTATTGCCGCCGCCCGGGCCGGGGTGACCGGCCGCGAAATTGACGCCGCCGCCCGCCAGGTGATCGCCCAGGCGGGGTATGGGCCATACTTTACCCACAGCTTTGGCCACTCCTTGGGCCTGGAGATCCACGAGATGCCGGTGGCCTCTCCCTCCCATGGGGAGATCATGCCCGCCGGCGCGGTGGTCTCCGCGGAACCCGGGATCTATCTGCCCGGTCAGTTCGGCGTGCGGATCGAGGACGTCCTGGTGCTGCGGGAGGACGGCTGCGAGGACCTGACCCACTCCCCCAAAGATCTGATCGTGCTTTGATTGGCCGGAATTTTAGCAAAACCTCTTGTCAAAACAGAGGAAACAGGGTAAAATAAATTAGTTCATTAAAAACACAATGGAGGATGATTCCTATGGCAATGATTTCCGCCAGTGATTTCCGTAACGGCGTGACCTTCGAGATGGACGGCAAGGTCATGCAGGTTGTCGAGTTCCAGCACGTAAAGCCCGGCAAGGGCGCCGCCTTTGTCCGTACCAAGATGAAGAACATCATCACCGGCGGCGTGACCGAGACCTCCTTCAACCCCACTGCCAAGTTTGAGCAGGCTTTTGTTGAGCGTAAGGACATGGAGTACAGCTACAACGACGGTGATCTGTACTACTTCATGGACATGGAGACCTATGATATGCTGCCCATCGGCAAGGACCTGCTGGGCGACAGCTTCCGCTTTGTGAAGGAGAATATGACCTGCAAGGTCATGTCCTACAAGGGCAGCGTCTTCGGCGTGGAGCCTCCCACCTTCGTGGAGCTGGAGGTCACCGAGACCGATCCCGGCTTCAAGGGCGACACCGCCACCAACGTGACCAAGCCCGCCACCCTGGAGACCGGCGCTGAGATCAAGGTTCCCCTGTTCATCAACCCCGGCGACAAGATCAAGATCGACACCCGTACAGGCGAGTACCTGGAGCGCTGCAAGAACTAAGCGCCCGAGGCCGCGAGCAGGGGAGATAACACCGAAGCGAATGCCGGCAAACCAAGAAATTCTGCGGAATTTCTGTTTGGCGGCGAAGTCGGAGGAGTTATCGACCCGACCGCGAGCGTGACGAGACGTGATAATGCTAAGCGTCCGAGCCGCGCGTCGTGAGCAGGTGAGGCGTGATAACGCGAAGCGCCCCTAACCGCATATATTTCAAACAGCAATCGTATTGAGGCTCCGCCTCAGAAAGGAGTAATCCATGACCATTTCTGAAAAAGTCGCCTATCTGAAGGGCCTGGCTGAGGGCCTGAACCTGGACACTGAGAAGTCCAAGGAGGGCAAGCTGATTTCCGTGATGATCGGCATCCTGGAAGAGGTGGGTCTGTCCATTGAAGACCTGGAGGAGAACGCTCTGGCTCTGGGTGAGGAGATCGACGTGCTCTCCGACGACCTGGCCGATGTAGAGGCCGAGGTGTTCGGCGAAGAGGAAGACGATGAGGACGACGAGGATGAGGACGACTACTTTGAGGTGGAGTGCCCCAACTGTGAGGAGCCTCTGATCATCGACGACGAGGCTCTGGCCGCCGGTGAGATCCAGTGCCCCAACTGCCAGACCCGGTTCTCCCTGGATCTGTCTGACGATACGGTGGAAGCGGACGACGAAGAGGACGAGAAGTAATCTTCCGCCTTTTGTGAAACGCAAAGAAATGCCGCAAAGCTTCGGCTTTGCGGCATTTTTGTGCGAAAACAGTTTCCAGTGCGTGGCTGTCAAGGTTTTACCCGCATGAGGGCGTTGCTGTGGACCATACTAAAGCCGGATGGTACATCCAAACAATCCGACCACGGGGAGGAGACAGCGATGAACGGGAGATGGCTGGGCCTTTGCGGAGCCCTGGTTATGACGATTTCTCTGGCGTCCTGCAGTGCCAAGGGACAGGAGAGCCGGGTGGACATGCTGAACAACAGCGGCACGTCCGCCGCGGGCTACCGTACCTCCACAGCAGGAGGGCGGCAGTATCTGCCCAACAGCCGGTACTACGCCGACCGGGACGGAACCGTCAAGCGGTACCGCCAGGCGGGCAGCAGTGAATGGGAGCAGCTGGGAAAGGCCCTTCAGGATAGCTGGAACGAGCTGATGAAGGGTACGGAAAATACCCTGAAGGACGCGGGTGAGGATACCAAGAACGCTGCCCGGGATATTGGCCAGGGGGCAAAAGATGCCGCCGAAGATGCCAAGACCGACCTGGAGCGGGCGGCCGGAAAGTAAACCTATGAAATACAGCGGCGGCACGCCGGAGCTTCCGGTGTGCCGCCGCCTGTGTCCCCGGTTATCCGGTGGGCATAGACAGCCCGTGGACAAACCCGTTCATCTGAGGGGAGAGCACCTCGCCCCCCACCACCTTGTCCCGGTAGATCAGCAGGTTGACCTGCACCCCGGTCTCCCCGGTGGGATAATTGGTGATCTCGTAGGTATACCGCTTGGCCCGTTTGCCCGCGTATTTGGTCAGATCAAACCCCTGGGAGATCTGCAGCTCCAGATATTCGTCGTAGCTCTCATCCATTTCTTTGGGAATGGTGAGCTCTTCGGTGACCAGAGGTTCCGGGCTGACCTGCCAGCCGTATTGGCTGAGAAATTCGATCCGGTCCTCGTTGGATTTGATTCCAGTGACCTCCGGCGCCGTATGGACTGCCGCTGTGGGCAGGGCAGGGGGATTGAGATTCATCACCAGCCCGGCACAGCACAGCAGCGCCGCGGCGGCCACGCTGATCGCCAGTTTACGTTTCGGCAGTCTGGCGGTAAGAATAAACACAGCGCATTCTCCTTCCACATCCAGCTTCTTGATGCAGTTTATGCAGACAAAGGCCGGGATATTCCCGGCATGGTCCCCTGGAAGGAAATCAAACTGGTTGAATGTGCGGTTTTGCTTTGGTAAAATAAAACAATAAGCCATGGGGAGGAGGAGAAGTGCATGGCAATGGAACGGCTGGATAAGCTATTGGCCTCCACGGGACGGTGGTCCCGTCGGGAGGTCAAGGAACTCATCGCCCGGGGCCGGGTGCTGGTGGACGGACAGCCGGCCAGACGGCCGGAGGACAAGTGCGACCCGCAGCAGGCCTCCATCCAGGTGGATGGGGAGGGGGTAGACTGCGCTCCCTTTGTGTACATCATGCTCCATAAGCCGGGCGGACTGCTCTCCGCCACCCAGGATAAGAAGCAGGCTACTGTTCTGGACCTGCTGCCCGAACATCTGCGCCGCCGGGGGCTGTTTCCCGTTGGCCGGCTGGATAAGGACACCGAGGGCCTTCTGCTGCTCACCGACGACGGACCCCTGGGCCATGAGCTGCTCTCACCCCGCAAACATGTGGACAAAGTCTACTATGCCCGGGTGGACGGACGGGTGGATCAACAGGACGTGGACGCCTTGGCAAAAGGGGTGACCCTGGGGGACGGCCTGACCTGTCTGCCCGCCGACTTGGAGCCGCTGGGCGACGGCAGCGAGTGTCTGGTGACCCTGCGGGAGGGGAAGTACCATCAGGTCAAGCGGATGCTGGCAGCCCGGGGAAAACCGGTGGTTTATCTCAAACGGCTGTCCATGGGACCGCTGAAGCTGGATGAGAACCTGGACAAAGGTCAGTGGCGGCCTCTGACGGACAGGGAGCTCCGGGCGCTCAAGGCGTCACGGGGATGAAAAGACAAAAAAATTGTGCGTTTTGAACAAAAAATTAGGACAACCCCCTTGCCAAAACCGGGGGTGTACCGTTATAATGTCAATAGTGTAATGAGAATTGCTTGGGAGGGATCAACGTGTCCAGCAGGATGTTTCAAGGAGTTGTACTCCAGATGAAGGACAGTATCGATCGCACGGTAGGTGTGATTGATGCGGACGGAATCGTAGTAGCCTGCAGTGAGCTCACGAGTATTGGCGAGCATTGGTCGGGAGCGGTTGCTGCGGTCAACTCCTCGGACAATGCCACGGCCCACTTCGAGGGCAAAACCTTTAAACCCCTTGCCGGTTGGGGGGCCCAGTTTGATTATGCCGCCTTTGTTAAGGGCGAGGATGAGCTGGCCGGGGCGCTGTGCGCCATGGCGGTAGTGGCGTTCAACGGCGCGAAGACCTATTATGAGGAAAAACATGACAAGGCTACCTTTGTCAAGAATATCATCTCCGACAACATCCTGTTGGGGGATATCTATACCCAGGCCAAGGAGCTCCACTTTGTCTCCGAGGCACCCCGGGCCGCCTTCCTGGTGCGCCAGCTGGGGCCGGCGGATGTGACCACCATCGACGTCATCCAGAATCTGTTCCCGGATAAGCAGACGGATTTCGTCATCTCCATCAACGAGACCGACGTAGCTCTCATTAAGCAGCTGCCGGAAGGGGCGGACGCCAAGGAGCTGCAGAAGATCGCCAAGCAGATTGCCACCGCAGTGACCCAGGAACTGGGCATCAAGGTGGTCATCGGCATCGGCACCGTGGTTACCCACATCCGGGATCTGGCCCGGGCCTACAAAGAGGCTGGTGTGGCCATCGACGTGGGCAAGGTGTTTGACACGGAAAAGACGGTCATCAACTATGAGAACCTGGGTATCGGCCGCCTCATCTATCAGCTGCCTACCATCCTGTGCCAGATGTTCCTGCAGGAGGTCTTTAAGAAGAACCCCATCGACGCGCTGGATCAGGAGACCCTGCTGACCATCAACAAGTTCTTTGAGAACAACCTGAACGTGTCCGAGACGGCCCGCAAGTTGTTCGTGCACCGCAACACCCTGGTTTATCGCCTGGAGAAGATCAAGAAACTCACCGGGCTGGATCTGCGGGAGTTTGACGATGCCATCACCTTCAAGGTGGCTCTGATGGTTAAGAAGTACCTGATTTCCCGGGGAATCGAGTCTTAATTGTTCGCCTCACGGCGGCCCAACGCCCTTCCTTAAGACAGGACCAGGCCTCCGTCTGCCTTAGGGCAGACGGAGGCCTTTTTGTGCATCCGCCCAGGGGGGAGAAAAGGTGACATAAAACCGCATTTTCCCATTGACAATTACTAGGTTACGGGTGTAACCTAGTAATTGAAATGTTTCCCGGGAAATCCTGCTTGTTTGAGGGAACAAACTTTCCCGGTTATCGTCAAAACTTATAAAAGCTATCTTGAGTGTACGAGGATTTACATATTATGATACGGTTTATCGACGTCTATAAAGAGTATGACAACGGGACCAAGGCTCTGAAAGGGGTCAATATGCGCATCGATGACGGCGAATTTGTGTTCCTGGTGGGGCCGTCCGGTTCCGGAAAGTCCACGATCATCAAGCTGATTACCGGCGAGATCGCCCTGACTCAGGGTAAGATCATGGTCAACGGTTACAGTATGAGTAACATCAGCCCCAAACAGGTGCCCCTGATGCGCCGCACCTTGGGTATTATTTTCCAGGATTTCCGGCTCATTGAGAAAAAGACCGTGTATGAAAATCTGTCTTTTGCCATGCGGGCCATCGGTGCTTCCAACCGGGATCTGAAGCGGCGGATTCCCTATGTGCTGCAGCTGGTAGGCCTGGAGCAGAAGGCGGACCGGTATCCCGGCCAGCTCTCCGGCGGCGAGCAGCAGCGTGTGGCTATCGCCCGGGCATTGGTAAATAACCCCAATATGATCATTGCCGACGAGCCCACCGGCAACCTGGACCCCAAGCGCTCCTTGGAGATTATGATGCTGCTGGAGCGAATCAATGAGTTGGGAACCACGGTGCTGGTGGTCACCCATGAGAAGAATCTGGTCAACCGCTTTGGCAAGCGGGTGGTGGCCATCGAGGATGGCCGCATTATCAATGACGAAACAGGCGGGTATTACAATGGCGAGAAGATTTAACGTTGGATATTATTGCAGCGAAGGCGTCCACTCCATCTTTACCCACGGCTTCATGTCCTTTGCTGCCGTGTGTATGATCGTGGCCTGTCTGCTGATTATGGGCTCCTTCTCCCTGGTTGCGGTGAATCTGGACAACATGCTGGGAGATTTGGAGGCACAGAACGAGTTTTTGGCTTACATTGATGAGACCTACACCGAGGAGCAGGCCCAGGCGCTCCAGCCCCAGATCGAGGCCATTCCCAACGTGGCCGAGGTGACCTATGTCAGCCGGGATCAGGCCCTGGAGGACTTCAAGGCCGGCCGGGAGGGCAACGAGCTGCTGGACGATCTGGACGGCAGCGTTCTGCGGGACCGCTACCGCATCCATGTGGACGACATTGAGCAGCTCAAGCAGACGGTGGACCAGGTGGCTGCCATTTCCGGCATTGCCGACACCAACGCCGCCTACGAGATCGCCCAGGGCTTTGTGACGGTGCGCAACATCGCCGCCGGTGTGGCGGTGGTGCTGGTGACCATTCTGGCGGTGGTCTCTCTGTTCATCATTGCCAACACCATCAAGCTGGCCTTTTTCTACCGGCGGGAAGAGATCGCCATTATGAAGATGTGCGGCGCCACCAACGCCTTTATCCGCTGGCCCTTTGTGGTACAGGGGATGATTTTAGGCTTGGCCGGAGCCATCGTGGCCTTCTTCCTCCAGTGGGGCGTCTATGAGCTGGTGAGCAAGACGGTGATCCAGTCCGACGGCCTGTCTCTGGTGACCATTCTGCCCTTCCCCTCGCTGATCCTTAACATCCTGCCCGTCTTCTGCGGCGCGGGACTGCTCATCGGCGTGGTGGGTTCGGTCCTGGCCATCCGGAAATTCCTTCAGGTTTAATGAGAAAGGAGCATGGTTATGCGGCCCAAGAAGCAGCACATTTTTATGAGCGTTATGGCAGGCGTCATGGTCGTTCTGCTGATCCTGCCAATGATCGCGAATATTTTGGTTCGATAACAGGAGGCAGGCATACCTATGAAGACGCAAAAGCATTGGAAGAATCTTGTCAAGCGCCTGCTGGTGGTGGCTCTGGTGCTGAGCCTGGCGATCCCCCTGGTGCCTGAGACGATGGTGGTCCCCGCCTCGGCCGTGACCCAGGCGGAAATCAATGATCTGAAGGATGACGCGGCCGATCTGAGAGCCCAGCAAAAGGAGCTCCAGAATCAGCTGGCCTCCATCAAGGAGGACAAGAACAAGGCTCTGGAACAGAAGTCCCTGCTGGAGCAGCAGATCAACGCCACCCAGGCGGAGATCGACACCATCCAGGATCAGATTTCCAAGTATGACGATCTGATTGCCCAGAAGCAGGATGAGCTGGCTGAGGCGGAAGAAAAAGAAAAGGCCCAGTATGAGCTGTTCTGTGAGCGGGTGCGCTACATGGAGGAGCAGGGCGAGGTGTCCTACTGGTCCATCCTGTTCTCCTCTAGCGACTTCTCCGACCTGCTGGATAACGCCATGATGGTGGACGAGATCATGCAGTACGACAACCAGGTGATGAACGACCTCATCGCCATCCGGCAGCAGATCGCTCAGGACAAGGAGGATCTGGAGACTGCCCGCCAGGAGCAGCAGGCAGCCAAGGATGAGCAGGAGGCGGCCAAGGCCAGCCTGAAGTCCCAGGAGTCGGAAGTGGACGCGCTGATTTCCCAGATCAGCAGCCAGCAGGCCGAGGTGGAGAAGGCCGAGGCCCAGATGAACGCCGCGGCTGCCGCTATCGATCAGCAGGTTGCTGCAGCAGAGAAGGAACTGGCCGCCCAGATTTCCACGGTGGTCAGTGAATCCGGCTTTATGTGGCCGCTGCCCGGTTACAACACCCTGTCCTCTTTGTTTGGCGGCCGGACCCACCCGGTGACCGGCAAGCCCAACAACCACACCGGTATTGATATCCCCGCTCCGGCCGGAACGCCCATCAAGGCAGCTAAGAGCGGTGTGGTAACTACGTCTACTTACAACAGCTCTTACGGCAACTATGTGGTGGTCAGCCACAGCGACGGTACCTCCACCCTGTATGCCCACATGAGCCGCCGGGCGGCCTCCAAGGGCCAGACGGTCTCCCAGGGCCAGGTGGTGGGCTACGTAGGTACCACCGGTTCTTCCACCGGAAACCACCTCCACTTTGAAATCCGTGTGAACGGCAGTCGTGTGGACCCCGTGAATTACTTCCTGGGCAGCATGACCCTGTACGCCACCAGCGGCGGAGTGAAGAAAAAGATTACCTAAGATCACATAGTGTATCCCCCCTTCCGCATAGAGTTGCGGGAGGGGGGATATTGTTTTGTTTGGACGGCTGGTATTTGGGGAAGAGGGGAGGGGGCAGGCGGAGCGCCGGGAACTCTATGGCCTGCCGGTGCTCCAGGTCCAGGTGCGGCCCGGGGGATGGTTGGAGAAGAGGCGGCTTGGAGGCGGAGCCAAGCGCCTGGCTCGGGCGGGGATCCGGCGGGTCTTGGTTCCCCAGGACTTTGCCCAGTGGCCCATCCTGGAGCGCTGGGACCTGCGGCCGGTGGACCCGGTCCCGTTTTTTCGCTTCTATGCCCCCCGAATCATTTTGGCCGCTTTGAAGCGGCAGGGGATTGCGCCCAACATGGCCACAGTGGCCCTGCGGGGACAGCGGGTGGACCGGGACATGGCCCGGTGTGCCCAGCTGCTGTGTCCTCTGGTGCGCCAGGTGGCGGTGAGCGCCCCCCAGGGCGGAGAAGAGCTGTCCCGGTGGCTGCGGCGGGAGTATGGCCTGCCGGTGCAGCCGGACGGCGCCCAGGTCTCCCTGGCGGTATATTTTGACGGAGAGGAAGCGGGAGAGCGGGATCTGCTGCTGTGGGGTCCCGATCCCTGTCTGGCGGGTGTCACACCCCGCGCAGAGGGGCTGGAGCAGGGGGACCGGGAGGATGCGGCTCTGCTCACCGCCCTGTGGGAGACGGGAAAACTGGGGCCGGATGGGGTGGAATTTACTTGACACAGCGTGGAAAACTAACTATAATAACACAGACTGTATCCTTATAACTATTTTTAGTTATGCGAATAGATTCGACCGGGTCCGGAGGCATTGTCCTCCGGCCTGAGTCTGGAAAGGTGTGCGAGATTATCATGGCGAAAGAGTATAAATTGACTCCTGAGCGTTTGAAGGAACTCCAGGACGAGCTGGTTTACCTGAAGACCGTGCGTGAAAAAGAGGTGGCCGAACTCATTAAGGAGGCCCGCTCCTTCGGTGACCTGAGCGAGAACAGCGAGTACGACGAGGCCAAGACCGAGCAGGGCAAGCTCTACTCCCGCATCGCAGAGGTGGAGGAGATCCTGTCCAATTACGTGGTCATCGACGAGAGCCAGGACGACGGCGGCAACTATGTGCGCATCGGCTCCACCGTCACCGTGCTGGACAAGGAGTTCAACGAGGAGCTGGTCTACAAGATCGTGGGCTCTCAGGAGGCCGATCCCATGAACGGGGTCATCTCCGAGGATTCCCCCTTTGGCCGCGCCCTGCTGGGCAAAAATGTGGGCGACGACGTAGTCGTGGACGCCCCCGCCGGCAGCATCGAGTACAAGCTGCTGAAGGTGGAGCGGTAAAAAAAGACAGACTCCGGAACCTCCGGAGAGAAAGATAGGAGTGCGCGCATACATGGCCGAGAAGAACAACAACGCCGTTCCCCAGGAGGAGAACCTGTCCCAGCTGCTTCAGATCCGCCGGGACAAGCTGAAGGAACTGCAGGAGAGCGGCAACGATCCGTTCCAGATCACCCGCTACGTAGTAGATAACGATTCCGCCAACATCAAGGCGAACTTTGACGCCCTGGAGGGCAAGCCGGTGTCCATTGCCGGCCGTCTCATGTCCAAGCGGGGCATGGGCAAGGTGTCTTTCTGCGATTTGCAGGACAAGTCCGGCCGCATCCAGCTCTACGCCCGGAAGGACGAGATGGATGAGGCGGAGTATAACCGCTTTAAGAAATACGACATCGGCGACATCGTGGGCGTCCAGGGCGAGGTGTTCCGCACCCAGCGGGGTGAGATGTCCGTGCGGGTGCAGAAGGTGACCCTGCTGAGCAAGTCCCTGCTGCCCCTGCCTGAGAAGTTCCACGGACTGACCAACACGGAGCTTCGTTACCGTCAGCGCTATGTGGACTTGATCGTCAACCCTGAGGTGAAGCGGAACTTCATCATCCGCTCCCAGTTTATCAAGTATGTTCGGGACTTCATGGATGCCCGGGGCTTTATGGAGGTGGAGACCCCCGTCCTCAACACCATCTCCGGCGGCGCCACCGCCCGGCCCTTCATCACCCACCACAACA
>CALWYB010000047.1 GCA_944385665.1 uncultured Oscillospiraceae bacterium | reverse complement strand
TTCTTCTGCCTGCAGTCCCACTACCGCAAGGGCCTGGTGTTTACCTGGGAGAACCTGGACAACGCCCAGGGTGCCTATCAGAAACTGATCCGCCGCATTGCGGCCCTGAAGGAGGGCGGAGAGCCCGACCAGGCGGTGGTGCAGGAGTACCGGGAGAAGTTTTTGCAGCAGGTGGGCAACGACCTGAACACCTCCATGGGTATCACCCTGCTGTATGACGCTCTGAAGGCCAAGACCGATGACGCCACCAAGCTGGCCATCCTGGGCGACTTTGACAAAGTACTGTCCCTGTCCCTGCTGGAGAAGGCGGATGAGGTCCGCAAGGAGCAGGCGGCCCAGAAGACCACCTCTGCCGGAGACTACACCATTACCGGCGAGGGCGACCCTGCCGTGGACGCTCTGGTTCTGGATCGGTACCAGGCCAAGAAGGCCAAGGATTTTGCCAAGGCGGACCAGATTCGGGATGAACTGAAGGCCCAGGGCATTGAGATCACTGACGTGCCCGGCGGCGCGTCCTGGAAGCGCGTGTAAAACACAGATAAATACAGAATACCCCGTTAGTATGTGGAAATACTAACGGGGTATTTTCTTAAAAAACACAAAGAGAGGTTGACAAATGAGAAATCACTTGTTATAATTTACACAGTTAAATAAGAATGATTCTCATTAATAAATCAAAGGAGGAAACTACGATGCCTGAACTGAAGGGAAGCAAAACCGAGCAGAACCTGTGGACCGCCTTTGCCGGGGAGTCCCAGGCCCGCAACAAGTATACCTACTTCGCCTCCAAGGCCAAGAAGGACGGCTATGTCCAGATCTCCAAGATTTTTGAGGAGACTGCGGCCAATGAGAAGGAGCACGCCGAAATTTGGTTCAAGCTGCTGGGCGGCATCGGCACCACCGCCGAGAACCTGAAGGCAGCCGCCGAGGGCGAAAACTACGAGTGGACCGACATGTATGCTACCATGGCCAAGGAGGCCAAGGAGGAGGGCTTTGACCACATCGCCTTCCTGTTCTCCGAGGTGGCCAAGATCGAGAAGGAGCACGAGGAGCGCTACCTGAAGCTGCTGAGCAACGTGGAGGGCGGCCTGGTCTTCTCCCGGGACGGAGATATGATCTGGCAGTGCAGCAACTGCGGCCACATCCACGTGGGCAAGCAGGCCCCCGAGGTGTGCCCTGTGTGTGCCCATCCCAAGGACTACTTCCAGCTGAAGGCAGAAAACTACTAAGCCAAATGAAAATGGTACGGCGGGCCGGACAAAATGTCCGGCCCGCTGTTTCCGTTTTCTGGAGGCCTAGTTTGGCCGCAGATAAAAAAGAAACAAAATCATTGTGAAAAAGAGCGAAAATGGTTAAGATTAGCCAAAACAGTTGCCAAAAATATGGGAATTGGATATAATAAAGATAGACGGGATAAAAGGAGTTGTTATTTTGTTTTCCCTGTTGAAGCCAAAGAAGTGTCTGCTGGCATTGCTGGGCAGCGCAATCTTAGCCTTTGGCCTTTACAATGTGCACGCCCTGTCCGGCGTGACAGAAGGCGGCGTTCTGGGTATGACCCTGCTGCTGCACCACTGGTTTGGGATTTCCCCGGCGGTGTCAGGGCTGGTCCTTAACGCCGTGTGCTATGGGATGGGATGGCGCCTGCTTGGCAAGGAGTTTATTGGCTACTCCGTGATTGCCGGCGGCGGGTTTTCCGCATTCTACGCTCTGTTTGAGCAGTTTGATCCCCTCTGGCCTGAGCTGGCCCAGCATCCGGTGCTGGCCGCCGTGCTGGGAGCTCTATTCGTGGGGGTCGGCGTAGGGCTGAGTGTCCGTTCGGGAGGGGCTCCCGGCGGAGATGATGCCTTGGCCATGAGCATTGAGGCGGTCACCCACTGGGATATCCAGTGGGCCTACCTGATCACCGATCTGGTGGTCCTGGGGCTGTCGGTGAGCTACATCGACCTCAAGCGCCTGGCCTGCTCCCTGCTCACGGTCCTTCTCTCCGGACAGATCATCGGCTTTGTTCAGCGGGTGAAGAACCCGGACTACAAGGCAGTGCCGGAAAACAGTTAAAAAAGATCCGCGGCAGATCGTCCGATCTGCCGCGGATCTTTTTTAAAGTACCTTGCTCAAGAAGGCCTGGGTGCGGGGGTTCTGAGGGTGGTCAAAGAGCTCCGAAGGAGTGTTCTCCTCCAAAATCGCGCCGCTGTCCATAAAGATGACCCGGCTGGCCACCTCCCGGGCAAAACCCATCTCGTGGGTGACCACCGCCATGGTCATGCCCTCATGGGCCAGATCCCGCATAAGGTCCAGCACCTCGCCCACCATCTCCGGGTCCAGAGCGGAGGTGGGCTCGTCGAAGAGCATGACCTCGGGCTCCATAGCCAGAGCGCGGACAATGGCGATGCGCTGCTTCTGACCGCCGGAGAGCATATTGGGATACTCATTGGCCTTATCGGCCAGACCGATGCGCTCCAGCAGCTTGTTGGCCTGAGCGTCGGCCTCCTCCTGCTTCTTCAGACCCAACTGGACGGGGGCCAGGGTGATGTTCTTCTTTACCGTCATGTGGGGGAAGAGGTTGAAGTGCTGGAACACCATGCCCATCTTCCGGCGGTGGAGGTTGATGTCCACCTTCTTGTCGGTGATATCCACGCCGTTGAAGTAGATGTGTCCGCTGGAGGGTACCTCCAGCAGGTTGAGACACCGCAGCAGGGTGGACTTGCCGGAGCCGGAGGGGCCGATGATGGCCACCACCTCGCCCTTCTGAATGGAGAGTGAGCAGTCGTTGAGGGCCTTCACCGCTCCGTGGTTGTATTCCTTGATGACGTGCTCCACACGGATGAGTTCAGCGCTTGTCGCCACGACGCATTCTCCTTTCGATGGCCTCGATGGCCTTGCTGGCGGGGAAGTTGATACAGAAATAAATGAGTGCGATAAATACAAAGGGGCCGACCGAGATCAGGGAGGTGCCTGCCACATTTTTGGCGGCAAACATCAGCTCGCCCATGCCGTAGGCGGAACAGACAGAGGACTCCTTCACCATGGTGACCACCTCGTTGGCCAGGGCGGGCAGGACGTTTTTGATGGCCTGGGGCAGCACCACCAGCTTCATGGCCTGCCACTGGGACAGACCCAGAGAGCGGGCGGCCTCGGTCTGCCCCGCATCCACCGCCAGAATGCCGGCCCGGAAGATCTCAGCCACGTAGGCGGAGCTGTTCAGGGCCAGGGAGATCACAAAGGGCAGGAACATATCCAGCCGGACAAAGCCGATGTACACTCGGGGCACCTTGATAATGTAGAACACGCCGAAGTAGATGATGGCCAGCTGGACCATGAGGGGGGTGGAACGGAAGATGGCGATGTAGGCGCCGGACAGGTGATGAATCAATTTGTTTTTGCTCAGACGCATCAGGGCCAGCAGCAGGGCCGGGATAATGGCCAGCAGTACGGCCACCACCGACAAAGCCAGGGTATACATGATGCCATCAATAAAATAGGGAGCGAATTTTGGCAGAAAGGAGAAGTTGACAAAGCTGGATGGAAATGTGGGGTCAAACATTTTTGAGATAGCTTCTAACATAGCGGAGCTCCTTTTTTATTTGTCAGGATAACATAACCGCCGTGGAAAACCAGCGCAGCCGGTTTTCCACGGCGTGGTGTTACGTTGAGCGGGGGAGAGAACTTAGCTCTCCAGAGCCTGGGAGCTGAGCTCGTTGGCCTCAGCAATGAAGCTGTCCATGGTGCCGTCCTCCAGCACCTTGGCGATGGTGGCGTTGATGGAGGGGAGCAGGTTGTTGGGGTCGCCCTTGGGAACCCACACACGGTAGGGGTTGACAAAGCTGCTCATGTCGATGTCCACGGCGGCCAGGTCGGGGTTGGAGGCCAGATACTGGTCGGCCACCGCGCCGTCCAGCACCAGGGCGTCGCACTTGTCGTATACCAGGTTGTTCACCAGGTCGATGACAGAGGACATGGAGACCAGCTCCGCGCCGGGCATATCTTCCTTAACGATGGTCTCCTTGGTGGTAGAGGTCTGAGCGCCCACGAACTTGCCGGAGAAGTCCTCCAGGGACTGATACTGATCCTCGTTGCCGGCCTTCACCACGATCTTGGGAGGCTGGTCGAAGTAGTAACCGTCGGAGTAGTCGGCGGCGGCGGCACGGGTGCCCTCCTCGTCGATCTCAGCGGCGGCGATGACCATATCGCACTGGCCCTGGTTGAGCAGGGTGAACAGGTTGTTGAAGTCCATGTGGACCACTTCGAAGTCCGCGCCCATATCCTCAGCGATCTGACGGCCCAGGGAGACGTCGATGCCTACGATGGTGTCCTCGCCGTTCTGAAGCACGTGAAACTCGAAGGGAGGATAGTCGGCGGAGGTGCCCAGAACCAGCTTGGTCACCTTGGGGGCAGAACTGCTGGTGTCGCTCTGGGAGGCATCGGAGCCGGAACCGGAGGTGGAAGCGGAGCTGCCGTTTCCGCCGGAGCAGGCGGTCAGCCCAAGTCCCAGGGCCAAAGCCAGGGACAGAGCAAGAAACTTCTTTTTCATATACATAATCTCCTTTGCTTACCATTCGTTCAGACCGAGAGGGCCTGAATGGGTCGTGTAAAAGTATACCACCGAAAAATATGCAGCGTCAATAGATATCTATGCGAAAAGTGCCGGGGAAACGGGATTTTTTTGGCGCAAATGACACAGACCGGCATTTTCCGGTTGAAACGGGGAAAAAAAGAGGCTATAATCAGGAGGCAGTAAAATTCTGAGGCGGAACATAGTAAAATGCCGCAGGGCCGGCACGGGGCTGGAAGGACAGGAGACAGAGAGAGCAAAATGAATAATTTATTGAATAATTCAATTTTATCCGTGGATCTCAAGGGGATCAGACGGAATGTGGATACGGTTTTGAAAGAGCTGAACGGGGTGCAGATGATCCCTGTTTTAAAGAATAATGCCTACGGTCTGGGGCTGGAGGTCATCGGACATGTGATGGAAGAATTTCCGCAGATTACCACGTTGGCGGTGGCTCAGGTGAGCGAGGGAGCTGCCCTGCGCCGGGCAGGCATCACCCGGGACCTGCTGGTGCTGGGAGGCATCCAGCCCCATCTGTTGCGGGCTGCGGTGGAGCTGGATCTCACCATCTCCATCGGGCGGCTGGAGCTGCTGCCGGTGCTGGCTCTGCTGGCACAGTCTGTAGAGCGGCCGGTGAAGATCCAAATCAAGATCGAGACCGGCCTGAACCGCACCGGTGTGGCTCCGGGTCGGGAGCTGGCCCAGCTGCTGGAGGAGTGGCGGGCAGCCAAAGGCATGTTCCAGGTGACGGGGGCCTTCAGCCACTTTGCCGACCTGGGCGATCAGAGCCGGACCCAGGAGCAGTACCGCCTCTTTTTGGAGGGAGTTGAGCAGCTCCGGGCGGGGGGGATGGAGATCCCTATGCGGCACATTTCGGCCAGTGCCGCCCATGAGCTGCTGCCCCAGTACCGGCTGGAGGGAGTGCGCATCGGCCGGCGGTTGTACATGGACCACCCCACCGTGCCCACCGGCCGGGTGAGCGAGACCGCCACCTGGCGCACCTGGATCACCAACCTGCGTACCTTGCAGGCCGGAGCGCCGCTGGGCTACGGCGGGAAAGTGTTTTTGGAGCGGGATTCCACCGTGGCCACCATTGCCGTAGGCTACGGCGACGGGCTCAGCGAGGCGCTGGTGCAGCAGCACGGTCCGGTGCTGGTGGGCGGCCAGCGGGCCCGGCTGATGGCCTGCTGCATGGACCAGACTCTGGTGGACGTCACCGGTATCCCCTGCCGGGTGGGAGATCCGGTGACCTTGTTTGGCTGGGATGAGCAGGGCAACCTGCTGCCCTCCCAGGAGGTGGCCCTGCTCATCGGAGAGGACGAGGGCTGCGGCCTGACGGCCCAGCTCAGTCCACGGGTGGCTCGCATCTACTGCAATTAAACACAGAAGAAAAATCGCGGCGGGAAGAGAACCTTCCCGCCGCGTTTGCGTCTGAACAGAACAGAAGGTAAAATGCGGGAAAATGACTTGAAAAATTTTTGAAAAGCTTTATCCTAGAGAGGAAGCGGTTTCACCGCTTCCATACCACAGGCGGCAGAACCGCCAAAGGAGAACCTATGAGAGCGCTGTTATACCGTGATACATTTCCACGACTGGTGGCTGACCTGCGCAGCCAGCCGGGAAAATGGTTGTCCAGACTGGTGTTTCTGCTGGGCCCCTGGGCGGCTCTTTGGATGGTAGAGATCCTCAACCAGAACGACGTGTTTTCCGACCTGGAGGCCTGGCAGGTTCTGATGAATCTGGTGTGGTACTACATTCTGTTTCTGGTGTGCCGGCTGGTGCTGGGGCGGCTGCGGCGGGCGGCCGGTCTGGCCATCTGCCTGAGCTTTTTCATCGGATTGGTGAACCACTATGTGCTCCGCTTCCGGGGGCGCATCCTCTTTCCCGCCGACGTGGCCAGCTGGAAGACGGCGGCCAATGTGGCCGACGCCTTTGATTTTTCCATCGACTCCTATATGGAGCAGGCGGCGGTGCTGCTGGTGGCCTACCTGTTTTTGGTGTGGATGTGCCAGCCCCAGAAAAAGCGGGCCAAGATTCCCCTTCCCGCAGGGATCATCGGTTGGGCCTTCTGCCTGGGCTACTCCTTTGCCTTCTTCTTTACCGGCATGCTGCCCGCCCTGGGCATCTATACCCAGCAGTGGGTCACCCAGGCCAACGGCTTTCTGCTCAACTTCACCGTGGCTCTGCGGTACAGCTCGGTGGATAAGCCAGAGGATTATAGCCACGACAAGGTGCTGGAGCTGATGGAGGAGTACCCCGGCGTAGAGGGAGACAGCTCGATGACCAAGCCCACCAATGTGATCGTGGTGATGAACGAGTCCTTCTCCGATCTGACTATTTTCGACAACCTGGAGGTCTCCCAGGACCCCACCCCCTTCCTCCACTCCCTGAGTGAAAATACGATTCAAGGCTGGATGTACTCCCCCGTCACCGGCGGCGGCACCGCCAGCGTGGAGTTTGAGTATCTCACCGGATTTTCGACTATCTTCCAGCCCCCTCACACCGTGGCCTATCAGCTCTACGCTCAGGAGGGGATGCCCTCCCTGGCGTCCCTGTTTGGGGTGCAGGGCTATGAGACCACCGCCTTCCACCCCTATAAATCCTCCGGCTGGAACCGGCCCATCGTGTACAGCGATATGCGCTTTGACAACCAGCTCTATCAGGAGAATGTAAGCAACGCCTATCTCATCCGCAGCTACATCTCCGACCAGTCGGACTACGAGACCATCTTCCAGATCACCGACAAGGAGCAGGGGGACCCCACCTTTGTCTTTAACGTCACCATGCAGAACCACAGCAGCTATGCCCAGGGGTGGAACAACCTGGACAAGACGGTGACGGTATCCGACGAGCTGCGCCAGGCCGATTACTCCTCGGAGCAGTACTTTTCTCTGGTACGGGAGAGCGACCAGGCGCTGGAACAGCTCATTGCCCACTATGAGGCCAGCGACGAGCCCACCATGATCGTCTTCTTCGGCGACCACCAGCCGCCTCTGAAAAATGCCTTTTATGAGAAGCTCTACGGCAAGCCTCTCGAAGAGCGGACCACCGAAGAGGTGATGAAGCAGTACCAGGTCCCCTTCTTCATCTGGACCAACTACGACATAGAAGAGCAGGAGAACGTGATCCTTAGCCCCAACTATCTGGGGGTGCTCACCGCCCAGCTGACTGGGATGCCACTGACCGGCTTTATGAACTTCCTCTCCCAGATCTACGAGGAGATGCCCGCCATCACCCCGGTGGGAATCCTCACCGGAGACGGGGAGTACCTGGAGCGGGAGGAACTCAGCCAGGAACAGCAGCAGTGGCTGGAGACCTACGAGACCCTCAACTACTGCGGCATGATCGATCTGTTTGACGAGGCACGTCCTATGTTCTGTATGGACTGAACCAACGCCCCGGTGTGAATCCAGTCACACCGGGGCGTTTTGCTGTCGGACCCACTGCCGCAGCAGGGCCAGAGCCTGGGGCGACAGAATCAGCAGCGCCATCAGGTTGGGAAGAGCCATCAGGGCGTTGCACAAGTCCACCAGCTGCCACAGAGCGCCGCTGTTTCCGCAGGCTCCCATCACCACGCAGCACAGAAAGACAGCCCGGTACCCGGACAGCAGGCGGTCTCCGCCGGTGAGATAGCGCAGGCTCTGCTGCCCGTAGTAGCTCCAGCCCAGAATGGAGGAGAAGGCGAACAGCAGCAGGCTGATCCACACGATCCAGGCCCCCGCCTCTCCCAGCACCGCGGAGAAAGAACGGGCGGTGAGGGGGACGCCCAGGGCCCAGTCAGGGAGGACACCTTGCCGCAGCTGAGAGAACACTGCCTCCGGCTGGTATACGCCCCCCACCAGGATGACCAGGGCGGTGATGGTACAGGTGAGCAGGGTGGCAAAGAACACTTCAAAGATTCCCCACATGCCCTGTTGGGCGGGGTGGTCCACCTGGGCGGCTCCGTGGGCCATAGCGGAGGTGCCCAGACCCGCCTCGTTGGTAAATACTCCCCGAGCTACTCCATGGCGCAGAGCCTCCTCTGCCGTCCATCCCATACCGCCCCCCAAAGCGGCCTGGGGCGTAAGGGCGCAGCGGAAGATGAGGGAGAGGGCCTGAGGTACCTGCTGCCAGCGCAGCAGCAGGACAAGAAAACCGCCCCCCAGATAGAGCAGCGCCATGGCGGGGACCAGAGCCTGGGACACCCGGGCAATGCGCCCTAGTCCTCCGGACAGGATCAGTCCCGCCGCGGCGGCAGTACCCAGGCCAATGACCGCAGGCGGCCAGCCAAAGGCCCCGTGGAGGGAGGCGGCGATGGAACCTGCCTGAACCATCCCGCCTCCGGCTAGCGTGGCGGGGAGACAGGCCAGAGAAAACCAAGCCGCCAGCAGGGGGGAGCCTACCCCGTCTCGCAGATAGAACATGGGGCCGCCCTGAAGGCCGCCTCCCGGGACGGGGCGCTGGTAGCGCACCGACAGCAGCTTTTCTCCGCAGCCGGTCATCATCCCCAACAGGGCGGACAACCACATCCAGAATACGGCTCCGGGGCCGCCCAGACACAGGGCGGCGGCTACCCCGGCGATGCTGCCGGTGCCCATGGTGGAGGCCAAGGCGGTGGCCAGAGCCTGGAGAGAGGACAGCCCCTTCTTTTTCTCCTGCTGTCTGGGGTGAAAGAAACTTCCTGCGGTGGCCTTCAGCCACAGCCGGATGTGAACCAGCTGGAACAACCCCGAGCCCAGGGAATAGACCAACCCGGTGAGCAGAAATCCCCCCAGCAGCCAGGGAAACCAGAGCCGCTGAGCCAGGGTACTGAGTATGGACATGGCGTCACCTCCCCTGTACTGGTATGTCCCGGCGGGGAGAAACAGCACCGGAAAATAAATTTCATCGGGGACTACCACAGGAGAGAAAAATATGTTACACTAAGGCAAAGACGCCTGACTTGGGAGGAACTGCTGATGAAATGTCCCTATTGCGCCTATTTGGAAAGTAAGGTGGTGGACTCCCGCCCAGCCGAGGAGGGGGCCAGCATCCGCCGCCGCCGGGAGTGCCTGTCCTGCCACAAACGGTTTACCACCTATGAGACGGTGGAGAGCCTGCCGCTGATTGTGGTCAAGCGGGACGGCAGCCGTCAGAGCTTTGACCGCAACAAGGTGATGGGCGGCCTGATCCGGGCCTGTGAGAAGCGGCCGGTGTCGGTGGGGACCCTGGAGGGGATCGTCAACGAGATCGAGCAGATGCTGCAAAATGAGATGGAGCGGGAAGTAAGCTCCACCCAAATCGGCGAGCTGGTGATGGAGCGGCTGAAAAAGGTGGACGAGGTGGCTTATGTGCGTTTTGCCTCGGTGTACCGCCAGTTTAAAGACATCAATACCTTCATGCGAGAGCTGAACAAGCTGCTGGAGGATAAATAAGATTTCAGAAAACAGGCCGCTGGTCCCAAAAAAGATCACACAGGAGTATAAGAAAATCCCTTAGGCTCCTTTCTTTTGGCCCAAATAAGATAAAAAAGGCTGCCTTACGGCAGCCTTTTTCAATGTGTGCAAAGTTTCCGTTTTGCGCTTAAAGAGAGCAGCAGGCGGGCAGCCCGTAGGCGGGCTGAGCCAGACGAACGGCCCGGACAATAGCCCGCTCCATGGTGTACGCCGCCATGGCCCCCACCACATTCACGTCGCCGGGCAGATTCCCTGTGCTCAGGGCGTAGATGCTGTCCCCGTCGGCATTGGTGTGGACCGGATGGATGGCCCGGGCAAAGCCGTTGTGGGTCATGCCGGCCACCTTGGTGAGCTGGGTCTTGTTCAGCTTGGCGTTGGTGACCACGATGCCCAGGGTGGTGTTGCCGGTAAACAGGTTGTCGGCGATGGTGACGTCCTGAAACAGCTCGTCCAGGGTGTTGGACAGGGCCGTTTTGTCCTCGTTTAGCAATCCGGCGATCTGGATGGCCCCATCATAGATGTCGCCTAGGGCGTTGACCGCCACCAGAGCCCCCACCTTCAGGGGACCCGCCTGGATGGCATAGGTGCCGAAGCCCGATTTCATAGCCCGGCTCATGCCCCGGTATTTTCCCACCGAGCAGCCGGTTCCGGCTCCTGCATTTCCCTGGGCCGGAGCGTCATAGCTGGCGTTTTCACAGGCCTGGTAGGCCATGGCAGCGTCCGGACGGACATCCATGCGCCCAATTGCCAGGTCGAACAGGCAGGACTGACTCACCAGGGGGACCTTGGTCACCCCCACGTCAAACCCAATCCCGCGCTCCTCCAGATATTTCTGCACACCGCCTGCGGCGTCCAGGCCGAAGGCACTTCCGCCGGAGAGCAGCACGGCGTTGATGGAGTCCGCCTGGGCCACCGGGGAGAGGATCTGAGACTCCCGGGAAGCGGGACCGCCGCCCCGCACATCCAGCCCGGCGGGGCTCATCCGGTCGCAAAGGAGCACCGTGCAGCCGGTAGCCGCCTCCACATTCTGGGCGTGGCCCACCCGGAAGCCGCCTACCTCCATGATTCCGATCTCTTGCATTCCGTCTCGCTCCTTACTGTTTGATGACCACGCGCAGAGCTTTGCAGATGGTGCCGCTGATCACGCAGCCCACTACCATCTCAAGGACGGCCTGAATCCCCACATAGGCGGCTACAAACAGCAGAACGTTGTTTTTAAAGGTGGCCATCAGTTCCTCCCCCAGAAGATTCTGAAGGGTGGGGGCGTTCAAAAACAGAACCACCAGCACCGTCATGTAGAACAGGGTGTTCAGCACCGGAGCGGCCAGCCCGCCGATGTAGTAGGAAATGGTCTTGCTCCGGTCCACCTTATACAAGGCCCGGAAGATCCAGCCCACGCACACGCCCATCAGGATGCGGGTGGGAATGGTGTTGAGAAAGCTCAGCACCACCACAGAGCCGCCGGTGTAGCCAGCCAGAAACATGGTGCTGAACCCGGTCTTGATGGCAGTGTAGAAGCTGATGCAGCCCATCACGCCGCCCAGCACACCGCCGGCCAGAGGACCCAGGATCATGGCGCCTACCGCCACCGGTACCGTCATAATGGACGCGTACTGTCCGGGCAGCGGGATCATAGCCAGGCCTGTGAGGTTCATCATCAGCATGATAGCCACCAGCAGGGCCAATTCCATCAGATAGATCAGGTGCGCCAGGTTCGTTTTTGTCTTTACCATATTCAATTCCTCCTGCTGCCGCTCCGCTTTCTGCGGATGCAGCGCATATTTTGCGGCATTTTGCCAGCGGCTCATTATACTACGTCACAGCGTAGTTTTCAAGGCAAATTAACGATTTACATAATCTGGGACGAAAAGCAATGCCCGCGGCCGGGCCGCGGGCATTGCTTCACAAAAAACGCTTCATCTGCTGAATATTTTGCTCCTCGGTTTGTAAAAGCTGCCGTCCCAGGGACACCAGACCCGGGTCCGCCTGGTCGGAGAGTTGGTGGAGCCGCCGGGTCATCCCCACCGTGCCCATGGTGCTGCCCTGGATCATCATCTCGGCCAGCTTGGAGGTGGAGGAGTCCAGGAGGGTCTGGGCACGGAGCATCATCCCCGACATGGCCAGGGCGGCGCTGCCCGGCCCCTTCAGATGCATTCCCTTCTGCTTGGCATAGCTCTGGGACCGGGCGGCAATGGAGCGGTACTCCTGCAGCTGATCCTGGAGGGCGGAGGACATGGCCCGGCTCTGGGGCAGAGAGAGGGCCTGGGGCAGGGTTCCAACCCCCATGGCGGCGTTTTTGTGAATGAATTTCAAAAGCTCTTCGCTGTCGTTCATGTGGATCACCTCCCAGCCTAGCCTGTGCCGAAAAAAACACCTGCATACGAGAAAAAGGCTGGAAATGACAAAAAAAAGAAAAATATCTATAAAAATGCCCGCCGGAAAAACCGGCGGGCATTTGGATTGTTACACCTCGAACATCAGATCGCCGTAGGTGGGGACAGGCCAGATGGACTTGTCTACCATCAGCTCCAGGGTGTCGATGGGGTAGCGCAGGGCGTCCATGGCGGGCACCACCGCGTCGTGGTAGGCCAGAGCCATCTCCTTGACGCCGTCAATGGAGTCCACGCGGCCCATCAGGGGCTTGAGCTGCTCCAGCGCGGTGGAGGCGTCGGCCAGGTAGCGGCTCACCTCCTGCAGCAGCTTGCGCTGCACCGACAGCTCGGCCTGAGGACAGGCGGAAGCCACGGAGTTGATGGACTGAGCCAGGCGGGTGGTGTAGTGGATGACAGCGGGGATGTAGTGTTTGGCAGCCATGTGGATCATGGTGTTGGCTTCGATCTTGATGACCTTGATGTAGGTCTCATACATGATCTCCGCCCGGGCCTCCAGCTCCTGGGGCGTGTAGATACCGAAGCGGGTGAACAGGTCGATGGCCTTCTGGGTGGTGAGGGCAGGTACCGCGTCCACCAGGGAGGGCAGGTTGGGCAGACCCCGGCGGGCGGCCTCCTGGACCCACTCCTCCGAGTAGCTGTTGCCGTTAAAGATAACACGCTGATGCTCCGTCATGTTGCGGTGAATGACCTGCATGCAGGCGGTGTTGAAGTCGTCGGCCTTCTCCAGCTCGTCGGCAGCCTGGCACATAGCCTCGGCCACGATGGCGTTCAGAGTGGTGTTGGCGTCGGCAATGGAGTCGGAGGAGCCCACCATGCGGAACTCAAACTTGTTGCCGGTGAAGGCAAAGGGAGTGGTACGGTTGCGGTCGGTGGCGTCCCGGTTGAGGACGGGAACGGTGGATACGCCGGAGTCCAGCTTACCGGTGGCCAGCAGCTTGATGGAGTCGGCGTTGGAGACGATCTGCTCCACCACGCTCTCCAGTTGGTCGCCCAGGAAGACGGAGATGATGGCGGGAGGGGCCTCCTGGCCGCCCAGACGGTGCTCGTTGCCCACGCAGGAGGCGGACTGGCGCAGCAGGTCGGCGTGAGTGTCTACCGCCTTCAGGATACAGGAGAGAACCAGCAGGAACTGGAGGTTCTCGTTGGGGGTGTCGCCGGGATCCAGCAGGTTTTCCCCGGTATCGGTGCCGATGGACCAGTTGTTGTGCTTGCCGGAGCCGTTGACGCCGGCGAAGGGCTTCTCGTGGAGGAGACACACCAGACCGTGGCGGGTAGCCACCCGCTTCATGGTCTCCATGGTCAGCTGGTTCTGGTCCACGGCCAGATTGCACATGGTGTAGATGGGAGCCATCTCGTGCTGGGCGGGAGCGACCTCATTGTGCTGGGTGGTGGCGGGGATGCCCAGCTTCCACAGCTCCTGGTTGAGGTCGGACATGAAGGCGCCTACCCGCTCCCGGATGACGCCGAAGTACTGGTCGTCCAGCTCCTGACCCTTGGGGGCGGGAGCGCCGAAGAGGGTGCGGCCGGTGTAGATGAGGTCCCGGCGCTTCAGGTACTTGTCCCGGTCCACCAGGAAGTACTCCTGCTCCGGCCCCACAGAGGGGAAGACCTTCTGGGCCTGAGTGTTGCCGAACAGGCGCAGAATGCGCAGTCCCTGGGTGTTGATGGCCTCCATGGAGCGCAGCAGGGGGGTCTTTTTATCCAGCGCCTCGCCGTTGTAGGAGACGAAGATGGTGGGGATGCACAGGATGGTACCGGCGGTCATCTCCTTGACGAAGGCGGGGGAGGTCATATCCCAGGCGGTATAACCCCGGGCGTAGTGGGTAGAGCGCAGGCCGCCGGAGGGGAAGGAGGAGGCATCGGACTCGCCCATGATGAGCTGCTTGCCGGTGAGCTGCAAAAGAGTCTTGTTATCCTCCGGGCGGGTCATAAAGGCGTCGTGCTTTTCGGCGGTGACGCCGGTGAGGGGCTGGAACCAGTGGGTGTAGTGGGTGGCACCCTTCTCCACCGCCCAGTCCTTCATAGCATTGGCTACGATGTCGGCGGTGGCGATACTGATATTGCCGCCGTGCTCCATCACGTCCATGACCTCGGCAAAGACCTTCTTGGGCAGACGCTCCTGCATGACCGAGGTGCTGAATACATTGGAGCCAAAGATTTCCGTGACGTTAACGCTCATTCTCTCAATCCCTTTCCTCAATGATTTGGCGGTACCTGGGTAAAAAAGAAGACAAGACCGCCCTGGGTGGACGACCTTGCCTCACATGCCGTGGGTGGTGCGGTCCTGGGGCCGCGCCCGAATAATAATAATACGATACTACCCAAACCGGTTTTTTGCAAGCTTGGATTGCGCCAAACTTTCCAAATCTGCCGGGGTCGGATGTGGAAACTTTCACAAAGAAGCAAAAAGGATGTGGAATAGGAAGAAAACGGGAGGCATAGAGTGGGAGGTGGGAAGGGGGCGTGACCATGCGCTTTACCAAGATGGAGGGATTGGGAAACGATTATATCTATTTCAACTGTATGCGGGATGCGCCGGAGAATCTGCCGGAGCTGGCGGTGCGGCTGTCGGACCGCCACTTTGGGGTGGGGGCAGACGGGATCATCTGCATCCGTCCGGGCCGGACGGGGGATTTTACCATGGAGATGTACAACGCCGACGGCTCCCGGGGCGCTATGTGCGGCAACGGCATCCGGTGTGTGGGCAAGTATGTATACGACCAGGGCCTGACCCGGAAGACCTGTCTGACTATTGACACGGACGCTGGAGCCCGCTACCTCCAGCTCCACGTGCGGGGCGGAAAAGTGGAGCGGGTGACGGTGGACATGGGGGTGCCCAAGCTGAGAGCGCCTCTGGACATTCAGGGAGAACGGGTGCATCCGGTAGATATGGGCAATCCCCACGGGGTGGTGTTCTGCCCGGAGCCGGAGGAGATCGACCTGGAGACACAGGGGGCTGCCCTGGGTCGGGACCCGGCATTTCCCGGGGAATGGAATATCGAGTTTGCCGCGGCAGAAGCCCGGGACCGGATTCGGGTGCGGGTGTGGGAGCGGGGGAGCGGTCCTACCATGGCCTGTGGGACGGGAGCCTGTGCGGCCCTGGCGGCGGCGGTGAAGACGGGGCAGTGTGACCGGCGGGCTGTGGTGGCTCTTCCGGGGGGAGAATTGGAGGTGGAATGGGAGCGGGAGAGCGGCCATATTTGGCTTACCGGTCCGGCCAGTACGGTGTTCCAGGGGGAAATTTAGATTGACAACCGGGAAAGCTTAGAGGATAATATCAGACATGAGACTTTGCCCTTGCGGCACAAAGGAGCGGTACGCTATGACCAAAGTGAACCAAAATTTCTTAAAGCTGCCCGGCAGCTATCTGTTTTCCGAGATTGCCCGCCGTCTGGCGGCCTACACCGCCGAGCACCCCGAGGCGAAGATGATCCGTCTGGGCATCGGTGACGTGACCCGGCCTCTGGCTCCCGCCGTGATTGAGGCCATGCACAAGGCGGTGGATGAGATGGGTACCTTCGAGGGCTTCCACGGCTACGGCCCGGAGCAGGGCTATGACTTCCTGCGGGAGGCCATTGCCAAGACCGACTACGCTGCCCGGGGCGTGGACATCAAGCCCGACGAGATCTTCGTCTCCGACGGCGCCAAGAGCGACTGCGGCAACATCGGCGACATTTTCGGCACCGACAATGTGGTGGCCGTGTGTGACCCCGTCTACCCCGTGTATGTGGATACCAACGCCATGGCCGGCCGGGCCGGCGAGTACCAGGAGGAGCTGGGCAAGTGGTCCAAGCTGGTCTACATGCCCTGCGTGGAGGAGAACGGGTTTACCCCCCAGATCCCCCAGGAGAAGGTGGATATGATCTACCTGTGCTTCCCAAACAACCCCACCGGCGCCGTGGCTACCAAGGAGCAGCTGAAGGCCTGGGTGGACTACGCCAACGAAAACAAAGCCGTCATCCTCTACGACTCTGCCTATGAGGCCTTTATTACCCAGGACAACGTGCCCCACACCATTTATGAGATCGAGGGGGCCCGCACCTGCGCCATCGAGTTCCGGTCCTTCTCCAAGACCGCCGGCTTTACCGGCAACCGCTG
>CALWYB010000046.1 GCA_944385665.1 uncultured Oscillospiraceae bacterium | reverse complement strand
CCCGACGGCTACATCCACGATCCCGACGGCGTGTGCACCGAGGAGAAGCTGAACTACATCCTGGAGATGCGCGCCAAGGATCCCATGCACTGCAAGCCCTATGCTGAGAAGTTCGACTGCGAGTTCGTGGAAGGCGAGAAGTGCTGGGGCGTCAAGGACGTGGACATCTACATGCCCGCCGCCACCCAGAACGACGTCAACCTGGATTGGGCCAAGAAGATCGCTGAGTCCGGCGTGAAGTACTACATCGAGGTCGCCAACATGCCCACCACCAACGATGCTCTGGAGTTCCTGAAGAGCCAGAAGCACATGGTCGTTGCTCCCTCCAAGGCCGTCAACGCCGGCGGCGTGTCCGTGTCCGAGCTGGAGATGGCTCAGAACGCCGCCCGCCTGTACTGGACCGCTGAGGAAGTGGACGCCAAGCTGAAGGGCATCATGAAGAACATCTATCACTCCTCCGTCGAGGTTGCTGAGCGCTATGGCCTGGGCTATGACCTGGTTGCCGGCGCCAACATCGTGGGCTTCCAGAAGGTTGCCGACGCTATGATGGATCAGGGCATTTTCTAATCCGGATCCTGCACAAGTTACCCGCTCTGTCCGGCCTCTCCCATTCCGAGAGAGGCCGGATTTTTTCTGAATTGGATAAAAAAGTGATAAAATACCAAAAAAATGTACAAATAGCAGTAAGAACCTTAGTTTCTGGGGAAAAGAATCGTCGTTTTTGCTCTTTCGTTCCTTCCAAATCCTGATAAAATAAGAAGAGTAATCTGAGACGGCCCCGGTCGTCTGAGTAAGGAGTGTAAAAAACATGGCGATTCTCAATAAGGCGAAGGCCGCCAAGGCGGAGACCGCCCCCAAGACCGAGGCCGTGAAGGCTGAGGCTCCCAAGGCGGAGAAGGCTCCCGCCAAGAAGACCGTGGCCCGCAAGGCTCCCGCCGCCAAAAAGGCTGCCGCCCCCGCGGCTCCCGTTGTCACCCTGACTGTCCAGTACATGGGCAAGGAGATGACCGAGCAGGCCATGGTGGAGGCTGTCAAGGCCCAGGTGCAGGGTGAGATCAAGACCCTGGCCCTGTATGCCAAGCCCGAGGAGGCCGCTGTCTACTATGTGGTCAACGGCGACATCACCGGCATGGTGGAGTTCTAAGCAAGCGTCCATAAAAAAACACCGTGGAGCGATCCACGGTGTTTTTTATGCCTGTTTTTTCAAGGGAGGGAAAGAAGGCGTTCCCAGCGATATTGAAGGTATTGACTCACAGCGATTAAAAGAAGCCCTAATACGATAACGGCAGTGCGCTGGAAGCTGTCTGGAGCGATCAGCGTGGAGCAGAGCAGCCCCAATCCTGCGCCGCCGCAGCGACCGACCCAGCCACTTTTTTTCAAACGGCGGCCGTCGCTGCGTTCCTGGTCCATTTTGCGTATCATATGTCCGTCTCCTTTCAGCAGTATGTCCAGGGAAACATCAAACAGATTGCTCAGGGCCACCAGCAGCTCCAAGTCCGGGTAGTTCTTTCCGGTTTCCCAGTTGGATACCGTCTGCCGGGTCACGTGGAGCTGTTCCCCCAGGGCCTCCTGCGTGAGCCCCTGATTCTTGCGGAGGCTTTGCAGCGTTTCTCCAAAGTTCATATCCATACTCCTTTTTGTTTTCTGCTTCCATGATACGCTATGGGCACAGAAAAGAAAAGCAAGGCCTGCTTGACATGAAAAAACCGTGCGTAACCCCACAAAACAGGGGGGCTGCGCACGGTTTTTTGTTACACGTCCAGCTGCTTGGCTACGTCGGCCAGGTAGTTGGTCTCCAGGGACTCGATCTTGCCCGCGTCGAAGGCAGCGGCTACCTTGGGGTCGATGGGCAGCTTGGCCAGCAGGGGCAGCCCCAGCTTGGAGGCCTCCTGCTCCAGGTTGCTCTCGCCGAAGATGTTGTGCTTGGCACCGCAGTCGGGGCACTGGAAGTAGCTGTAATTCTCGATGAGACCCAGCAGGGGAATGGACATCATCTGAGCCATGTGCACCGCCTTGGTGACGATCATGGACACCAGGTCCTGGGGAGAGGTGACCACGATCACCCCGTCCACCGGCAGGGACTGGAACACGGTCAGGGGCACGTCGCCGGTTCCCGGAGGCATGTCCACGAACATATAGTCCACGTCGCCCCAGACCACGTCGGTCCAGAACTGGGTGACCACACCGGCAATGACGGGACCGCGCCAGATGACGGGGTCGGTCTCATTGGCGGTGAGCAGGTTCAGAGACATGACCTTGATGCCGCCGGGGGTGACGGCGGGGAAGAGGGCGGTGTCGTCGCCGGTGGCCCGCTCGTGGATGCCGAAGGCGGTGGGAATGGAGGGGCCGGTGATGTCGGCGTCCAGAATAGCCACCTTGTGGCCCCGCTGGGCCATGGCTACCGCCAGAGAGGCGGTGACGGTGCTCTTTCCGACGCCGCCCTTGCCGCTGACGACCGCGATGACCCGCTTAATGCTGGAGCGGGAGTTGGCGGGGGCCCGCAGGTCCCGGGAGCCGCAGTCGGCGCTGCAGGAAGAACAGTCGTGCGTACATTCAGACATTGTTTTGTGTCTCCTTTCTGCCCCGCATACAGGGAGGGGCAAACACATCATATTTCAAAACCGCCGGGCGGTTGTGAACGGGGAAACGTTAAGGAACCAGGGTATTCTCCTGGGTGATCTCACCCTGCTCCCCCTGGACGGAGAAGTAGGCGGTGACGATCTGAGCGGCGATCTTGCCCAGCTCGGAGCCGCTGCCGCCGTGCTCTACCGCGATGGCCACGGCGATCTGGGGATCGTCGTAGGGGGCAAAGCACACGAAGACGGCGTTGGAGTTGGTCTGGGCGCTGACCTGGGCAGAGCCGGTCTTGGCGCCCACCTGTACGGGCACGTCCTTAAAGGCGGAGGACACGGAACCCTCTGTAGTCAGCTTCAGCATACCCAGCTTCACGGCCTCCAGATTCTCGTCCTGAATTTCGATCTGGCTGACCACCTGAGGCTCGTAATTGTAAGTGACCTCGGAGAAGTCGTTGGACTTTACGGTCTTGAGCAGGTGGGTGGAGTAGCGGGTGCCGCCGTTGACCAGAGTGGCAATGTAGTTGGCCAGCTGGATGGGGGTGACCTGAGTACTCTCCTGGCCAATGGCCACGGAGAGGATGTTGCCCTCATACCAGGTGCCGCCCAGAGACTCGGTAAAGGCCGGGCTGGCCACCACACCGGCGCTCTCGGTGAGCTCGATGCCGGTCTTCTGACCCAGGCCAAACATGGCGGCGTACTGGTCCAGAAGGTCGATGCCCAGGCGGCGGCCCACTTCGTAGAAATAGTAGTTGCAGGAGTTCATAATGGCGTCACTCACATTCTGCAACCCGTGAGTCCTGCCATACTGCCGGAAGTACCAGCACTGAGGCTGGGGACTGGAGTAAAAGGTGTAGCGGCCCAGGTCGTTGATCTGCTCCGTGGGGGTCACTTTGTTTTCCTCCAGCGCACCGATGGCGGTAATCATCTTAAAGGTGGAGCCGGGGGGATACAGGCCCTGAAGGGCCCGGTTCAGCAGGGGGTTGAGGGGATCGTCTCTCAGGGTGTTGTAATCCTGCCGGAAGGTGGCCAGAGAGTAGGTGGGGTAGGAGGCGGAGGCCAGCACGTCGCCGGAGTTCACATCCAGCACCACGCAGGCCGCACCCTCGGTCTCCTTACTTTGCAGGCTGGCCACACCGCTGGCCAGAATATCCTCCACCTGCTGCTGCAAATCGATGTCAATGGTGAGAAAGACATTCTGTCCCGGCTGGGGGGCCAGGCTCTCCCCGGTCTCCGAGTTGGTGAGCCACTGGGAGGAGATAATCTTGCCGTTCTCATTGCGCTCAATAGCCCGCTGGCCGGAGGTGCCCTTCAGGTAGGACTCAAAGGCGGACTCCGCCCCGGTGATGCCCACGGTGTCGTTCATGGTGTATCCGCCTTTTTCCTTGTAGGTGGACCAGGTATCCCGGGTGATGGGACCGGTGTAGCCCAGCAGATGGGCGGCATACTGGGTGTTATATTTCCGTACGCTGGTGGTCTCGATCTCCACCCCCGGCAGGCTCAGCTCCTTGACCCGGGTGATGAAGTCGATGCTCACGTCGGTGGCGAAGGTGTAGGGAGGCCAGCTGTTGACGCGGCTGCGGTAGTAGAGCTCGTAGAGGATACCGGCGATGGTGCGGGCGTCGGTGGAGGACATATCCCCAATGTTCAGAGTGGGGACGGTCTCTCCATTGGCTTTCGCCTGGCTCTCGTCCACCTTGCCGTCGCCGGCGATGTCAAAGCTCTTGCACATCAGGCCCAACAGTTCCTCCGCGGTGGGGAGGGCTTTGGAGTCCGTCTGGGGCTGGGTAGTTTCCGAGCTGCCGCCCATGCCGAAGAAGGATTTGATTTTGTCCACCAGACCGGGTTTCTGCTCCGAGGTGCTGTCGGTGGAGGACTGCTTGGACGGGTCCTGGATCCACTTCATCTCCACGGCCAGTTTGCCCAGGGAGGTGAGGTTATACACCGTCTCCCCATTCTCATCGGTGGAGGTGGTGTAGAAAGGGTCCGCGGTGGTGTACTCGAAGGGAGACTGGGTGGTGATGGGGAGAGTGTCGGTCCAGGCGATCCCCTGCTCGGTGGCAGTCTGGGTGAGGGCCAGAAGGGTATTGCACCGATCCTGTCCTGTCCCCAACAGGTTCAGATCCAGGGTGACGTTGTAGCTGACCTGGTTGGATACCAGCACCTTGCCGTTGCGGTCCAGAATGTTGCCCCGGCTGGCGGAGACGGTCTCGGTCTCCGACACCTTGGCCACCGACTGCTCGGCGTAGTCGGCGCCGTTGGTATACTGGATGGTATAGAGGTTGGAGCACAGGAAGGTGAGCAGGATGGCCAGCATCACCACCACACCAATGACCCGGCGGGAAAATTGCTTGTGATTCATGGAAACCTCCTCTCCAAAGAGGGTTTAAGCCAACTTGGTGCCGCCAACCCGGCGGAACACCATACGAAATAAAAGATAAATAACGGGGGTAAAACACAGGGAGACCAGGATCTCCGAAGCGGCCACCTGGAGCAGCACGTCCAGGGTCTCCATCTGGACAAAGAGAGCCCGAAGGATCCGGGCGGCGTCGATCATGCCCAGCACACCGGCGGAGCACAGAAGACAGCTGACAAAGGACTGGCTCAGGACGTATTGGGCGATGGAGCCGGTGAGCATGCCGGCTACGGTCATCCCGAAGACCAGGATGCCGGAGCCGCCGGGGTAGGCCAGCTCCCACAGCAGACCCACCGCCATGCCGAAGCCCGCTCCGGCCACCGAACCCTCCAGTACGGCCACCGCCACCACCGCCAGCGGCAGCAGCATGGGGATGATGCCAAACAGGGGGATGCGGTTGAGGATAAATTCATCCACCAGCCACACCGGGATGAGGGCCAGGGCGTAGAAAAACCATTTGTGTATCTGGTCCCGACGGGTCATGGGGACCTCCTTTCCCACAGCGCGGGGCGTCTGTTACTCCACGATGTCGAACTCCTTGATGATAAAGACCTCCACCAGCTGGTCCAGCTGCACCTCGGGGGTGATGATGGCGTAGCGGGTGAGGCCGGAGGCGTCGGTAAACACGCTGTCCACCTGGCCCACCACCAGACCGGCGGGATACACGTCCCCGTTGCCCGAGGTGAGCACCTCGTCGCCGGCCACCAACTGGGCCTCGTCGGGCAGATAGCTCAGACGGAGCTGCCCCTGTTGCATGAGGGACAGGTCGCCCTCCAGCACGCCGGCGGAGTTGGTGCGGGTGATGATGCCACCCATCTCGGTGTCCGGATCGATGAGGGTATTGACGATGGAGTAGTTGATGCCTACCTCATCCACAACACCCACCAGAAGGCCGGTTTCGGTGATGACGCAGTCCCCCTTCTCCACTCCGGCGGTGCTGCCCTTGCTGAGGGTGAGGGTGGACTGCCAGTTGGAGGTGGAGCGGGCGGTCACCTTGGCCGACTCAAAGACAAAGTCCTCCCGCTTGGCCTGGAGGTTCAGCAGCTCCCGGAGCTGCTTGTTCTCCTGGGAGGCGGCCTCCCCGTCCCGGATCTGCTTGCGCAGGTCGGCGTTTTCCTTCTCCAGCTGCTGGATCTGATCCTGAATTTCGCCGTAGTGGAACACATAGGAAGAGACCCCGTCGGCCCAGTTGGCCACGGCGGCGATGCCCCCCCGGATGGGGGAGGTGACGGTGTTGACCAGATTGGACAAAGGGTCGGCATTGCCTCCCATAAAGGCGGAGGTCAGGCCGATGAGGATGCTCAGCAGCAGGGCGATGACCAGCAGCCAAGCGCCGTTGTGGCGAAGAAAGTCCTTCACGACGTCTACTCCTTTTCCTTGGTCCAGGTCAGGGGATCTACCCCGAACTGGAACAGCATGCGGCCCAGCCGGCACACCGGCAGGCCCACCACATTAAAATAGTCTCCGGAGATCCCCTCCACCAGCAGGGCGCCCCGGCCCTGGATGCCGTAGGCCCCCGCCTTGTCCATGGGCTCCCCGGTGGCGATGTAGGCGGCGATCTCCTCTTGGGTCAAAAGACGAAAGCGCACCGCGGTGGCCTCATGCTCCGTGAGGAGCTCGTTTCCCCGGCACACGGTCACGCCGGTGTACACGGTGTGCTCCCGGCCGGAGAGGGCGGTGAGCATCTCCTGGGCCTGCCGGGTGCTGTGGGGTTTGCCCAGCACCTTGCCCTCCACCGACACCACGGTGTCGGCGGCAATGATCAGGTCCTCCGGGGCCGCTCCGGCGGCGATCTCCAGTGCCTTCTGGCGGGAGAGGGCCTCCACCAGAGCCCAGGGGTCCAGGTTGGGATCGGCAATCTCCTCCCCTTTGGCGGGGCGGACCAGAAAATCCGTAAAACCCATCTGCTCCAGCAGCTGCCGCCGCCGGGGAGACTGGGATGCGAGAATGATAGCCATGGCCGCGCCTCACTTACCGTCCGGTGGAGCCAAAGCCGCCGGCGCCCCGATGGGTGTCGTCCAGCTCATCCACTAGCTCCACCTGGGCCTGAACCACGGGAGTGATCATCAGCTGAGCGATGCGGTCGGCGGGCTGGATGGTATAATCCGATTCCCCGGAGTTTTGCAGGCCCACCATGATTTCCCCGCGGTAATCACTGTCGATGACGCCCACGCAGTTGGCGGGAGCGATACCGTGCTTGATGCCCAGGCCGCTGCGGGCAAAGACCAGGGCCACATACTGGGGAGAGGGCAGCGCGATGGCGATGCCGGTGGGAATGACCGCCCGGCCGCCGGCGGGAATGGTAATGCTCTCATCCACACAGGCGTGCAGGTCCATGGCGGCAGCGCCGGTGCTGGCGTAGAAGGGGGCGGGGATCTCTTTACCGATCTTGGGGGAGAGGGCTTTCACTTTCAGATTCATAGAGTACTCCTAAACGTAATATTCAATGCTAATATTATAAAATACGGATGACAAAGTAGGCTAGAAGGGGACCTTGCAGTGCAAGGTGCTCCTTTCAATCGAGCGCAGAAGCAAAGCAAAGCTTTGCACAAAGTTCTTTTGCCCACTTTTCTTTCAAGAAAAGTGGGTCACTCCACGTCGCGGTAGTAGAGGCCGCGGGTAAAGTCGGAGGGCTTGTAGCGGCCCTGGCCCCGGTAGCGCTCCAGCACCTGGACGCACTGCTCCGGGCTCTCGGTGGTGAACATGAGCCGCACCGCCCGCAGTCCTAATCGCTGGTAGTCGGCGGCCTTGTCGGCCAGAAACAGGGTCTTACCGTTCAAAATCTCGTTCCGGCAGCCCCAGGCCTTGACCACGGGGAACTTCTCCCCCCGGCGGTCGGTGAGCTGATTGGTGCCAGTGCAGCTATGCTGCCCGGTGTGGTTGCGGATGATGCAGTTTTCGGTGATCATCAGGGGCAGCCGCCCGTAGACGATGGCCTCCAGGGGGATGGCCTTGGACAGGTACCGGATCTGGGGGAATTTCAGTTCAAAGGAGGCGGTGGCCGCCGACACCCCCAGGCGCTTGAGCTCCTTGAGGGTCTGGCTGTTGTACACGCCGATGCCGAAGTCGCTGGTCACGGTAAAGCCCAGGTCCAGCGCCCGCTGTACCCCATCCAGAGTGCCGGCCAGAGCCTGGGTGACGCCCAGGTCCTGGAACACCTTCAGCTCCTGCTCCAGCTTGTCCTTCTCCCGGTCCCAGCAGATGCGGGGCAGCAGAACGGCCACCTCCACGCCGGCCTCCTGGCAGGCGCGGATGGCGTCGGGACAGGCCGCGCCCTCGTCGCTGGGCAGATAGATGCGGGCGGGGTGCTGCTCCAGCAGGGCAGGGGTGATCTGCTGGGCGCTGCGCACCGACAAGGTAATCAGCGGAGCCCCCTTGGGATTTTCATAGCGCACGCCGGGGTGGAACTCCCCCTTCTCCCGCTGAGGGGGCAGACCCCGCAGGCGGCTGAGCTCCTCCAGGGCCTGGCGGCGCAGGGCGTTGAGGGCGGACAGAGGCAGGCTGAGCCCCTCGTCCACATAGGCGGTGACCTTCTCGCACTCGTAGGGGGTGCCGCCGGTGCGCTTGAGCTGGCCCTCCACCTTCTCGGCGGTGAGGGGCACGTTCACCGCCGCCTCGGGCACCGGACCCTCCACCCGGGCCACATTGCCCAGCAGGTCCTGGGCGGCCACCTGGGCGGGCTCCCCGGTGCGGATCATGGCGTACATGCGGATGAGCTCCTTGCGGTTTTCCCCGCTCTCGTAGGTGGCCCGAGCCTGGGCGTACAGCTCCCGGGGCGGCTCGGACTCCTGGCGCACGCCGAACATGTCCTTTCCCTTCCGGTCCAGGTAGTAGCCCTGGGTAAAGCCCTGGCGGGAGAAGACGGCCTCCAGCTGCTCCAGCTCCTCCGCCGTGGGGGAGCGGCCCTCCCGGATGGCCCGGGCGTAGATGCCGGTGACGATGGCCACGTATTCGGGGCGCTTCATGCGGCCCTCGATTTTCAGGCAGCACACCCCCATCTCCTCCAGCTCCTGGAGGTACTCGGCCAGGGACATGTCTTTGAGAGACAGGGGATACTCGTTGGCCCGGTTGCCCCAGCCGTACTTGAGGCGGCAGGGCTGGGCGCACAGCCCCCGGTTGCCGCTGCGCCCGCCGATGACGGAGGACAGATAGCACTGCCCGGAATAGCACATGCACAGGGCGCCGTGGGCAAAGGTCTCGATCTCAATGGGAGAGTTCTGGCAGATGTAGCGGATCTGGTCCCGGCTCAGCTCCCGGGACAGGACGGCCCGGGTAAAGCCCAACTTGGCGCACTCCTTCACCCCGTCCAGGCTGTGGACGGTCATCTGGGTGGAGGCGTGGAGGGGGAGCTGGGGGGCCACCTGGTGGAGCATGCGGGCCACGCCCAGGTCCTGGACGATGACGGCGTCCACTCCCATGTCGCTGATCTCCCCGGCCACCTGGGCGGCGGCGGGAAGCTCCCGGTCGGTGAGCAGGGTGTTCAGGGTGAGATGGACCCTGGTTCCCCGGGTATGGCAATAAGAAACCGCCGCCGCAACTTCCTCCCGGGTGAAGTTCTTCGCGTTGCGGCGGGCGTTAAAGTCGCCGTAGCCCAGATAGACGGCGTTGGCGCCGTTCTGGACCGCAGCGGTCACCGACTCCATGGAGCCGGCGGGCGACAGCAATTCCAGCATGGATAACCCTCTTCCGATTTCGTGGTAAGCGCCTCCCGCCCTGAGACAGGAGGCGCGGAGTCATTAAGCTTTGTGATTGTTCTGCAGTTTGAAGATCTCCCGCTTGGCCTCGGAGAGCTCCATTTTCAGCTTGGCACTCTCGTCCAGACCGTCCTTGATCTGGCGGCGCAGGTTCTCGCTGGCCTCCTGCTCCCGGAAGAACTGGTCGGCAATGTTCATGGCGGCCAGAACGGCGGCGTCGGAGCGGCCCAGGGGAGAGCTGTTCATAATCTCCCGCACCTGGCTGTCCACCAGGGTCGCGCAGCGGTGTACGTAGTTTTCGTCTTCCTCGGCCACCATGGTGTACTCCTGGCCTGCGATGGAGACGGTGATCTTATTTTTCATCCGGAAGCCCTCCCAATCCGTTCTCTAGTTTCACCACATTTCGGTTCCGGAACCGGAAATCACGGCAGAATGGTGGTATTATGGACATTATAGCATAGTTGCCCCGGTTTGAAAAATAAATTTACCATGAATTTTTTGTGTCCATGCGGTTTTTTTGCACGGAACACACAACCAGGAAAAATCCGGAAAAACAGGAACGGCCCGCCCCCTCCGCAGCCTGAGACAGGCGGGAGGGGACGGGCTGATTTTTCACAGAATGGAGGCTCCCATTATTCCGGGTCGGCCACCTGGACTTCCAGGGTCTGGCCCTCCTGGAGCAGGGGGGAGAGAAGGCCGGTGATGGCGGTCTGAGCCTGGTCCTTGGCCTGGGTGAGCAGGCCACCCTGGATGGCCTTGTCCTCCATGACGCCCCGCTGGTCGGCCTGGAAGCCGTTGTAGTCCTCAATGGTGATGGGATTGAAGATGCTGGTGGTCTCGTCAAAGACCTCCAGGCTGTTGGGGTCCACCTCATGGGAGAGGATCTGGGGGGCGGGCAGAGCGATGGTCACCTTCTGGTCGGAGACCGTCACCTGGGCCTGGCTCAGATCCACCCCGGCGGTAATGACGCCGTCGTAGGCCACGATGAAGCGCTTGGTGGTGAAGGGGAGCTTGATGCCGTAAAATTCGTTGCTGTTTTCAAATTGCCCCATGTTGGTGTAGGAATAGCGCACGGTGGCCAGCTGGCTGATCTGCTGGAGCTGGTTCTGTACCGTGATGGAGGAGAGCACGGGAGGCTTCTCCTGCTTGCCGCCGCTGAAAAAGCCCACGGCAAAGCACAAAATGGCCAGGACCACGCCCAGCACAATGAGTTTTCCCTGTTTCAAAAGGGCCAGGGGATGAAATCCCCGCTTGACCTCAGACATATGATGTTCCTTTCTTTATATCCCCAGAAGACGGGTGGCGATGAAAAAGTAGATGAGCAGGGACAGAGCGTCCACAATGGTGGTGATGAAGGGGGAGGCCATGACCGCCGGGTCGATGCCGATCTTCTCGGCGCACATGGGGAGGGTACAGCCCACCACCTTGGCGCAGATGACGGTAAACACCAGGGTGAGGCACACCACCAGGGCCACCACCGGGGTGACCTCCGGATTGTGCATGAGATAGCGGTCCACGATCATCATTTTCACAAAGTTGGCGCAGGCCAGACACACGCCGCACAGCACCGCCACCCGGATTTCCTTCCAGACCACGAGAAGCATATCGGAAAAGTCGATCTCGTCCAGCGATAGGGCGCGGATGACGGCCACCGATGACTGGGAGCCGGAGTTGCCGCCGGTGCCCGAGAGCATGGGAATAAAGGAGGTGAGGACCACGCAGGCGGCCAGGGCACTTTCAAAGCTGGTGATGATGATGCCGGTGAAGGTGGCCGAGAGCATGAGCAGCAGCAGCCAGGGGATGCGGGCCTTCCAGGTCTCCAGCACGCCGGTCTTTAAATAGGGCTTGTCCGAGGGCAGGATGGCGGCCATCTTCTCAAAGTCCTCGGTGGTCTCCTCTTCGATAACGTCCATGGCGTCGTCGAAGGTGATGATGCCTACCAGCCGGTCCTCTCCGTCCACCACAGGCAGGGCGGAGAGATCGTACTTGTTCAGAAGCTGAGCCACGTCCTCCTTGTCCTCATGGGTGTTTACCGAGAGGACGTTGGTCTCCATCAGATCGCCGATGCGGGTGTCGTAGGAGGCCAGAAGCATCCGGCGCACCGTGACCACGCCAAGCAGCACCCGTCGCTGGGTGACGTAACAGGTGTAGACCGTCTCCTTATCCATACCGACTTTCCGGATGCGGGCAAAGGACTCCTCCACGGTGGCGTTGGGGTGGAGGTAGACATACTCGGTGGTCATGATGGAACCGGCGGAGTCTTTCGGGTAGTTGAGCAGCTGATTGATCTGGGTGCGGGTGGAGGCGTCGGTGTTGCGGAGAATACGGCTGACCACATTGGCGGGCATGTCCTCAATGAGGTCCACGGTATCGTCCATGTACAGCTCGTCCAGCACCTCCCGCAGCTCCTTGTCGCTCAGGGCGTTGATGAGCCGCTCCTGGTCGTCGGAGTCCTCCAGTTCGGTAAAGACCTCGGCGGCCACCTCCTTGGGCAGCAGGCGAAAGACCAGGATGGTCTCCTCGGGGCCCAGCTCGTCCAGAAATTCGGCGATGTCCACCTCGTTCATATCGTCCAGCAGCTCCCGCAGGCGGCGGAACTGCTTGGTGCGCACCAGCTCCAGCAGCTGGTCCAGATCGTAATTTTCGTGCATACGGTTTCCCCCTCTGTACATCCCGGGCATCCGGGACGAAAACAGCCACAGGATGGCTCCTGCGGCTGTTACGAATCTGAAATCAGGGGACAGCGGCGGCTAATTGCCCGTCCGGTCCCACAGCGGCAAATGGGGAGGGTGCGGCCCCGCGCCCTCCGCCGTTCGTGACAGCGCATGTGCGGTATCCCGGTGACGACTTCGGCTTTTCATGGGGCTTCACAACCTTTCCGCGCCCGAGTGTGGGGCCTGGGTCAGGCCGCGGCGCACAATATCAGCAGACAAAATTCTACAGGATAGAGTATAGCATAGAGCAAGCGGATGGTTCAAGAAAAATCTATGTTAGATTTTGACTGCCGTCGGACCACAGGGCGTCCCGGCGAAGAGGCCGGGCAAACATCTCCTCCACCGCCGCCTCGTAGGGGGCGGAGCGGTCGGCCTTGCGGATCTTTTTCAGGGGGCGGGCGCTGTCCTCAAAGAGACGGGAGAGGTAGCTCCACAGCTCCTTCATGTGGAACACGGTGCTCCGCTCTCCGGAGAAGAGGGAGAGGTAGGTGCGGTAGAGCTGATCGTGGAAGGCGCGCAGCTCGTCCACCGTGGCGGCGCTGCCGCCCTTGGCCTTCCGAGCCAGGGCCGGGTCGGCCAGCAGTCCCTGGCCGATCATAATATGCTCCACCTGGGAAAAGCGGACGTGAAATGCCTTGCAGTCTCCCGGGGTGACCAGGCCGCCGTTAAAGCACACCGGTCCCCGGTAGACCTCCAGAGCTTGGGCAAAGGCGTCCAGCCGCACCGGCTGGCGGTAGAAATCCTGGCGCACCCGGGGGTGGATAATGAGCAGGGAGACAGGGTAGCGGGAAAACAGCTCCAGCAGGGAACCGAACTCCTCCGCTGTCTCCCAGCCCAGCCGGGTTTTGATAGATAGTTTGACCGGAGTTTTGGAAAAGATACCCTCCAGCAGTTCTTCCAGAGTTTCCCGCCGCTGGAGCAGCCCGGCGCCCTTCCCCTTGGCGGTGACGGTGCCCGAGGGGCAGCCCAGGTTCAGGTTCACCTCGTCGTAGCCCATGGCCGCCAGCTCCCCGGCGGCCCAGAGAAAGTCCTCTGCGTTCCGGGTGAGCAGCTGGGGGACGGCTCGGAAGCCGGGGTTATTCTCCGGCAGAATTCCCCGCAGCTCCCGGGGGGTGAACACGTGGTCCTGGGTGGGGGAGAGGAAGGGCATGTAGTAGGCGTCCACCCCGCCGAACACCTGGTGGTGGGCCCGGCGGAACTCCGCCCCGGTGACTCCCTCCATGGGGGCAAAGTAGTAGTTCAGACTCACGTGTGCTCCTCCAGCCACTCCTTCAGCTCGGCCAGGTCAGGGGCGATGTGGACGCAGGGGTAGGGGGCAAAGGCGGGAGCCTGGGTGGTGCCGTTGAGGACGGCGGCAAAGTCCACCCCCGCCCCCTGGGCGGCCTGGGCGTCCAGGATGGTGTCTCCGCAGTAGAGGAAGTCCTCCGGGGCAACCTGCATCCGGTCCAGAGCTTTCAGAATACCCTCGGGGTGGGGCTTGTGGTGGGTCACGTCGTAGCTGCCCAGGATAAGCTCCAGGGTGTCCCGCAGGCCAAAGCGCTCCATGATGCGGGAGATGGTCTCTCCCGTCTTGGTGCTCACAATGCCCAGGCGCACGCCCTTGGCATGGAGGCCCCGGAGCAGCTCCGCTGTGCCGGGAAAGAGGGTGGTCTCCTCGATCTGGCGGGGACGGGCCACCTCTAAAAAGTAGGCCCGGAACTGAGCCCGGTGCTCCTTGTCACTGTCGCCGGTAAGCATCTCATAGGCGTCCTCCAGCAGGTAGCCGATGGTGCCCCGCACCGCGTCCCGCTCCGGGATGGGCAGGCCCATGCGGCCGAAGGCGTACTGGAACCCGCCCACGATGGAGTCGGTGGAGTCGCCCAGGGTGTAGTCGAAGTCAAAGCAGATGACGGAATAGTGTTTCATAACAGCTCCTATGGTTTTCGTTCTTTTCGGCCCGAGGCACTGGACAGACCCAGCTCGTCCCGGTACTTGGCCACGGTGCGCCGGGAGATGGAGAAGCCCTCCGCCTCCAGCCGCTCACACAGCTTCTGGTCGGAGAGGGGGTGGGCCTTGTCCTCCTCCTCCACCAGCTGGCGCAGACGGTCCTTGATCTGATGCACCGAGGTGCCCTCCACGCCTCCCTCCCGGGAGAAGAAGAAGCTCAGGGGATAGACCCCTCGGCTGCACTGTAAGTACTTCTCCCGGATGGCCCGGCTGACGGTGGACTCATGGATGGACAGCTCGTGGGCCACGTCGGCCAGACGCAGGGGAGACAGGTGTCCGCCCGGGCGGAAGAAGTTCTCCTGGCGCCGGACGATAACCTGGGCGCAGGAGAGAAGGGTGGAGCGGCGCTGCTCCACCGCCTGAATGGCCCACTGGGCCTGCTTGATCTTGTCGGTGAGGTATTGCTTTACCTCCGGGTCGGTGCTCTGCTTCTGGAGGTTGCAGTAGTAGCCGCTGAGATGCAGGCCGGGGAGGTAGGAGTCAGGGTAGTGGACGGTGAGCCCTCCCTCATCCTGGGTGACGATCAGGTCGGGGATCAGGTAGGAGGGGGTCTCCCGGCGGGCAAAGGGGGCGCCGGGGCGGGGGTCCAGCTCCTGAATGAGGCTCTGGGCCCGGAGAACCTCCTTTTGCGGAATGCCCATCTCCTGGGCGATGGCGTGGTACTGCTTGCGGCCCAGCCGCTCCAGATGGTGGAGCACGATCTCCAGGGCAGGGCCGGTCTCCCCCCGGCGCTGCAATTGCAGGGCCAGGCACTGGGACAGGTCCCGGGCGCCGACCCCGGCCGGGTCCAGACTCTGGAGCAGGCTGAGTCCCTGCTCCAGGGCGCTGAGAGGCAGCCGGGAGGCCTGGGACAGGTCGGTCAGCTCATCCCGGAGGTAGCCGTCCTCGTCCAGACAGGCGGCTAAAAATTGGGCCGAGCGCAGCACCAGGGTGGAGGCGTGGCTGCGCTCCAGCTGCCGGGTGAGGTGGAGGGACAGGGTCTCGTCCAGACCGCCGTCGGTGCCGATCCGGGCCAGGGGATCCAGTTCCTCCCGGTCGGGGGAGAGGTACTGCCGATTCTGGTGGTCGGCGTCGGCCATGGACTGCACCCGACGCCACAGCTCCTCGCTCTCGTCCCCCTGGGCGGCGGGCTCGGTGAGCTCGGCGGCGGGGTTGGTCTGGACCAGATCTTCCAAATACTCGGAGAGCTCCTGGGTGCTCATCTGGAGCACCTGCATGGACTGGAGCAGCTGCGGGGTCAATTTCAAGGTTTGTTTCAGTGATAGCTCCAGGTTCAAGCGTGTCCCTCCTTATCCGCATTCCAAAACCGCCCCGCCCCTGAAACGGGGAAAGGCGGCTGTCATTCCAATCCAATTTGGTTCATGCAATTTTTCCAGCATCCGCCTGCAGGGAAAGGAAAAACCGTATGAATGTACCAAATCAAGTATAGCATAAATTGCCCTTGGGAGCAATCGGCAGATCCCGGGGGAAAAGCCCCCTTTTCCGTTGCTTTTTCCCCTGCTATGGTGTAAAATAGGGAAAACTAATGACAGCACCCAAGAAATACCAGGATTTATGGCCAGGAAAGGAGCACGTGGATATGGACGACAAGGTGAAAGAACTGCTGGACCGAATTCGGAATACGGCCGCCGACGCGGCGGACGCCGCGGCCGGGACCGCCCGGGTGGCGGGCAAGCGGGCCGGCCAGATGGTGGACGTGGCCAAGCTGAACGTACAGCTGTTTGACCTGAGCGGAGAGTATAACGACGTGCTGCGCCAGCTGGGCGAGGTGATGTACCAGACCCACAAGGGGGAGAGCCAGGACGAGGAGAAGATCGCCCAGCTGCTCACCCAGGCTGACGAGCTCTCCGGGAAGATCGCCGAGCTCAAGGAGCGCATCGCCGCTCTGCGCCAGTCCCGCACCTGCCCCAACTGCGGCGCGGTGTGCGGCAAGGACGACCAGTTCTGCCGCCGGTGCGGCGGCAGCCTGTAAGGAGGTCCCCATGCCCTATACCATAGAGAACTACCGGGCGAGCGCGGAATTTTTACGCGCCCGCCTGGGCGATTTTGTCCCCAAAGTGGCCATGATTTTGGGCTCCGGCCTGGGCTATCTGGGAGACCAGGTGGAAGACCCCATCGCCGTGGACTACCAAGACGTCCCCTACTTCAAGACCTCCACCGCCCCCGGCCACAAGGGCCGGCTGGTG
>CALWYB010000045.1 GCA_944385665.1 uncultured Oscillospiraceae bacterium | reverse complement strand
GGCCGCATCGGCCAGACCACCGGCCGCATCGCCAAGGCCCTGGGCATGAAGGTGCTGGCCTACGACCTGTACCCCAACGACTCCGGCAAGGCCATCGCCGAGTATGTGGATCTGGACACCCTGCTGGCCCAGTCCGACGTCATTTTCCTCCACTGCAACCTGACCGCTGAGAACGAGAAGATGATCAACAAGGCCAACATCGCCAAGATGAAGGACGGCGCCATCCTCATCAACAACTCCCGCGGCCAGCTCATCGACGAGCAGGATGTCACCGACGCCCTGAAGTCGGGCAAGCTGGGTGCCGCCGGCCTGGACGTGGTGTACACCGAGCCCATCAAAGCGGATAACCCTCTGCTCACCGCCCCCAACTGCATCATCACTCCCCACATGTCCTGGGGCGCCAAGGAGGCCCGCCAGCGCATCATGGACATCACCGTGGACAACGTGAAGGCCTATGCCGAGGGCAAGCCCATCAACGTGGTAAACAAATAACCGGACGCGTTACTCTCTCCGCTGCCCGGATCTGCCTTTTCTTGTGAAACGCGCCCCCTGGATCCACTCTCCGATCCAGGGGGCGCATCTTTTTTGTCTGGAGGCCGCTCTGGGCAGAAAAACGGAACCCTCCCGGTTTTATTCGCTTCTTTTTTGGTCCGGACACCAAATCGACGGGCAGTCCATTGACGGGAAAAACCGGCGAGCCGTATAATTATTATATTGGAATGCAACACGAAACCACCGGTCGGGAGGAAGAACCATGAAGATTTTAGTGCTGAACGCCAGCCCCAAGGGGGGCTTTTCCACCACCCTGCAAACGGCCCTCTATCTCCAGGCCCTGCACCCGGAGCACGCGTTTACCTTCCTGCCGGTGGGCCGGAAGATCAAATCCTACGAAAAGGACTTTGCCCCGGCCCGGGCGGCTTTGGAGGCGGCGGAGCTCATCCTGTTCTGCTACCCGGTCTATACCTTCATCGCCCCCTATCAGCTCCACCGCTTCATCGAGCTCATCAAGGCGGACGGAGTGGACCTGCGGGGAAAATTCGCCAGCCAGATCACTACCTCTAAGCACTTTTACGATGTGACCGCTCACCGGTATGTGGAGGAGAACTGCTTTGACCTGGGGATGAAGGTGCTCCGGGGCCTGTCCGCCGACATGGAGGACTTGCTCAGCGACCAGGGCCAGAAGGAGGCCCGGATGTTTTTTGACCAGCTCATCTTCTCCTGTGAACACGGCCTTCCGGTCACCCCGCCTCCCAAGCCGCCGGTGGAGGAGCGCCCACCCTACCAGTCCTCCCTGGCTCCGGCGGCCAAGAGAGGGGGCAAGGATGTGGTCATCGTCACCAACTGCGCCCCGGAGGATACGGGACTGGCCAATATGATCGCCGACTTCCGGGCCGCCCTGCCCTATGAGAGCCGGGTGGTCAACCTGCGGGAGTTCCCCTTTGCCGGCGGATGCCTGGGGTGCTTCGGCTGCGCCATCACCGGCAAGTGCGTCTACAAGGACGGCTTTGACGAATTTCTGCGCAATACCATCCAGACCGCCGACGGCTTCGTCTACGCCTTTGCCATCTCCGACCACTACACCCACTCCAGCTTCAAGTGCTTTGACGACCGGCAGTTCTGCAACGGCCACCGCACCGTCACCCACGGCACTCCCATCGCCTACCTCATCCGGGGGGACTACCAGTATGAGAGCAACCTGCGCATGATCGTGGAGAGCCGCTGCGAGGTGGGGGGCAACTACCTGTGCGGCGTGGCCACCGACGAGGGGGACACCGCCCAAAAAATCCGCGGCCTGGCGGACAATCTGGCCTTTGCCATGGAGAAGGGCCTCTCCCGGCCCGCCAACTTCTACGGCGTGGGCGGTATGAAGATCTTCCGGGACCTCATCTACCTCATGCAGGGGCTTATGAAAGCGGACCACAAGTTCTACAAGGCCCACGGCATCTACGACTTCCCCCAGAAGCAGAAAAAGCGGATTTTACAGATGAAGCTGGTGGGCGCCCTGATGGCTGTCCCGTCGATGCAGAAGAAGGCCAAGGGCAAGATGGCCCAGGCCATGATCGCCCCCTACCAGAAGGTAGTGGAGGGGGCCAAGCAGGCCCAGCAGAAATAAGGAGGGATTCCCATGAACGACATGGAACGCATTGACCAGCTGGAGCTGGAAATGATCGCCTTCAACCGGGGCGACCCCACGCGGGTGCAGCATCTCATGAAGGTACACCGCTTTGCCCAGCTTATCGGCCGCATGGAGCATCTGGACGGACACACCCAGTTTGTCACCGAGTGCGCCGCCCTGGTCCACGACATCGGCATCCACCCGGCGGAGGAGAAGTACGGAGCCTGCAACGGCCCCCTCCAGGAGCAGGAGGGGCCGGCCTACGCCCGGGCGCTGCTGGAGAAGCTGGGGCTGGAGGGGGAGGATGTGGACCGGATCTGCTATCTGGTGGGCCACCACCACACCTACACCCACATCGACGGCATCGACTATCAGATCCTGGTTGAGGCCGACTTCCTGGTGAACTTCTACGAGGACAACCTGGGCGCCGAAGGGGTAGACCGGGCGCTCCGGCAGATCTTCCGCACCCCGTCGGGCAAGGAGCTGTGCCGCACCATCTACCAGGCGCCCCGGATTCCGGCGGACCAGGCGCTGACCGTGTGAAATAGGAACCAACACAGCCCGGCAGCAGGGGACCTCAAGACTCCTGCTGCCGGGCGTTTTCGACCCTTTTTTGCAAAATGAATACAATCCAAACAGATTTCCCCAAATCTTTGACACTTTCTTTACTTCATTTTCCGACAAAAACGTGCTTTAATACTAGCAGACGGTTCTCGATAGAACAGGAAACGCGGGCAGAAGGTTCCCATGGGACGCCCCGCGTCCCGGGCTGTGAGGCAGCCCGGCCGATGGGCCGTGTTTCCGGAAAACCGCCGAACCTTTAACACCCAATCCCCACTGTTCCAGTGGGGATTCAACTTTGGAGAGAAAGAACGAAACGAGCTATGACACGCAAGACAGAATTCAGAACGACCCGGCCCGAGCTGGCCGTGGGCATTGACATCGGGTCCACCACCACCAAGGTGGTGGTGCTGGACCCCGCCAAGGGAGAGATCCTGTACTCCGACTACCGGCGGCACCACGCCGACCAGGTGAAGAGCGTGGAGTATGTGATGGAACAGCTGGAGCAGCGGTTCCCGGACAAGCGGTTCCGCTTCTGCCTGACCGGCTCCGGCTCCAAGCCCATCGCCGAGGGCCTGGGCATCCCCTTCGTCCAGGAGGTGGCGGCCAACGCCGCCGCCCTGAAGCGCCAGTATGAAAAAGTGGGCAGCGCCATCGAGCTGGGCGGCCAGGACGCCAAGATGATTTTCTTCCAGACCGACAAGGCCACCGGCGCCCTCAACGTGGCCGACATGCGCATGAACGGCAGCTGTGCCGGCGGCACCGGCGCCTTCATCGACGAGGTGGCCTCCATCCTGAAGGTGCCTATCCAGGAGTTCAACGCTCTGGCGGAGCAAGGCACCTGCGTCTACGACATCTCCGGCCGGTGCGGCGTGTACGCCAAGACCGACATCCAGCCCCTGCTCAACCAGGGGGTGGCCAAGGCCGACCTGGCCCTGTCCGCCTTCCACGCCATCGCCAAGCAGACCATCGGCGGCCTGGCCCAGGGTCTGGAGATCACCCGCCCCGTGGTCTTTGAGGGTGGCCCCCTCACCTTCAACCCGGTGCTCATCCGGGTGTTTGCCCAGCGGCTGGGTTTGAGCCAGGACGAGGTGCTCATCCCCGAGCACCCGGAGCTGATGGTGGCCCGGGGTGCCGCCGTATCCATTGAGACCATGTTTGGCGGCAACTGCCCCCTGCTGGCTCCCGCCCAGCTGCTGGAGATTCTCCGCAGCGGGAAGTTGAAGGCCCACCAGGAGGGCCAGGCGGCCAAGCCCTTCTTTGAAAGCCCCCAGGAGCAGCAGGCCTTTGAGCAGCGCCACAAGAAGCCCGCCCTCCAGTGGAAAGAGCCCAAGAAAGGGGAGGAGGTCTACGCCTTTTTGGGCATCGACTCGGGCAGCACCACCACCAAGTTCGTGCTGATGGACGAGAACGAGGAGCTGCTGGGCTCCTTCTACGCCCCCAACGAGGGCGAACCCCTGAACGTAGCCAAGCGGGCTCTTATAGACATCCGGGACCGCTACCGCAAGGCGGGGGCCAAGCTGCACATCCGGGCCGCCGGAACCACCGGCTACGGGGAGATGCTCTTCTCCAAGGCCTTCCAGGCGGAGTACCACACCGTGGAGACGGTGGCCCACGCCCGGGCGGTACAGAAGTATGTCCCCGACGCCACCTTTATTCTGGACATCGGCGGCCAGGACATGAAGGCCATGTGGCTGGACAAGGGCATCATCACCAACATCCTGGTCAACGAGGCCTGCTCCTCCGGCTGCGGCTCCTTCCTGGAGAACTTCGCCTCCTCCCTGGGCATTGCCACCCGGGACATTGAGAAGGCGGCCTTCGCCGCCGGGCAGCCCGCCGTGCTGGGCAGCCGCTGCACCGTCTTTATGAACAGCAGCATCATCACCGAGCAGCGCAACGGCCGCAGCCCCGAGGACATTATGGCCGGCCTGTGCCGCTCCATCATTGCCAACGTCTTTACCAAGGTCATCCGCCTGTCCAACCTGGACTCCCTGGGGGACCGGATCGTGGTCCAGGGCGGCACCTTTGAAAATAACGCGGTCCTCCGGGCCATGGAGGAGTATACCGGCCGGGAGGTCATCCGCGCCCCTTACCCCGGCCTGATGGGCGCCATCGGTATGGCCCTCATCACCAAGGAGCGCTACGCGGAAAACCCCGCCAACCAGACCTTCATCGACCTGGACGAGCTGGAGAACTTCTCCTACTACCAGGAGGACAACGCCCCCTGTCCCTTCTGCGCCAACCACTGCAAGCGCACCATCCTCCGCTTCTCCAACGGCAGCGCCTGGATCACCAACAACCGCTGCGAGCGGGGCGAAATTCTGGGCGACCCCAAGGACGAGCAGGTGCGCAAGCAGCTCCAGGACACCGTCCAGCGCACCGGCGCGGTGCCCAACCTGTTCCGGGAGCGGGAGAAGCTCCTCTTCCGGGAGTATCCCCATCCCCAGCCCGCCCAGGACCGGGGCATCACCATCGGCATCCCCCGGGTGCTGTCCTTCTGGGACACCATGCCCTTCTGGGGCACCTTCCTGCGCACCCTGGGCTTCCGGGTGCAGCTGTCTGACCCCAGCACCCGGGCTCTCTACGAGCAGGGTATCTCCGCCGTCACCTCGGACACGGTGTGCTTCCCCGCCAAGCTGGTCCACGGCCACCTGCGGAATCTGGCCGCCAAGAAGGTGGACCGGATCTTTATGCCCGTGGTCACCACCGTGCCCTCGGAGAACACCGCCCAGACCAGCCAGTCCATGTGCGCCGTGGTGAAGGGCTACTCCCTGGTCATCGGCAACTCGGACAACCCGGAGAAGCTGTGGGGCATCCCCTACGACGCCCCCCTGTTCCACTGGTACTCCCAGGCCGACCAGGAAAAGCAGCTCAAGCAGTACATGAAGGACACCTTCCAGATCCCCGAAGCGGAGACCGCCGTCGCCCTGCAGGCCGGCAATGAGGCCCAGCAGGCCTTCCACGACCAGCTCCAGAAGCGGGGCGCCCAGATCCTCGCCCAGGTGGAGAAGGAGAACAAGTTTGCCGTGGTGCTGGCCTCCCGGCCCTACCAGAACGACGCCCTGGTCAACCACGAGCTGCCCGATATCTTCACCGGCATGGGCATCCCGGTGCTCACCGCCGACGCGGTGCCCGGCGTGGAGGACCAGGATCTGAGCCTGAGCCGCCTGGACATTGTCAACAACTTCCACGCCCGCATGCTCTCCTCCGCCATCATCGCCGCCCGGAGCAAGAGCCTGGAGTACGTGCAGCTGGTCAGCTTTGGCTGCGGCCACGACGCCTACCTCTCCGATGAGATCGTGCGCCTGATGAACGAGATCTCCGGCAAGACCCCCCTGGTGCTGAAGGTGGACGAGAGCGACATCCAGGGTCCCCTGCGCATCCGGGTACGCTCCTTCCTGGAGACGGTGGCCATGCGCCGTGCCCGGGGCGCGGTGCGGGAGGCAGAGCCTCTCCGGGACCCCTATCCCGTGAAGTTTGAGAAGAGCGACCGGAAAAAGACTATTCTCATCCCCAACACCTCCCACGCCTTCTGCCGGCTCATGTCGGCGGTGTTCTGCACCCAGGGGGTCCACGCGGTGCCCCTGGAGATCGGCCGGGAGGACGCCATCGAGATGGGCAAGCGGTATGTCCACAACGACATCTGCTTCCCCGCCCAGATCGTCATCGGCGAGATCCTGGCCGCCCTGAAGAGCGGCAAGTACGATGTGGACAACACCGCCGTGGCCATGGCCAAGTACATCGGCGACTGCCGCCTCACCCATTACAGTGCCCTGCTGCGCAAGGCCATGGACGACGCCGGCTTTGCCCAGGTGCCCATCCTCACCAACGACGACAAGGACAGCCACAACCTCCACCCCGGCTTCCGGCTCAACCTGCTCTCCTCGGTGCGCATCGCCTTCGGCCTGCCCATGATCGACGTGCTGGAAGAGCTGCTGCGGAAGATCCGGCCTTACGAGCTGGAGAAGGGCAGCACCGACCTGGCCTTTGAGTGGGCCATGGACGAGGTGATCCACGGCATGGAGCACGGCGGCATCCACGGGGCGGCCCAGGGCTTCCGGAAGGCCATTGAGATCATGAAGAACGTGAAGTATGACCGCTCCCAGCTCCGTCCCCAGGTGCTTATCGTAGGCGAGTATCTGCTCAACTTCCACCCAGGCGCCAACCGGGACATTGAGGCCTACCTGGAGAACAACGGCTTTGAGATTATCGAGGCCCGGATGACCGACGTCATCCAGAAGACCTACTACTACCAGGACCGCCAGGTGAAGGAGCAGCACGTCAGCCGCTCCGGCCAGCAGAAGCTGTGGTTCAGCGCGGCGGACCATATCTTTGACATGGCCCACGACCTCACCGACCGCATCGCCTCCGCCCACCCCCTCTATGAGAAGGCGGCCCGGATCCAGGAGCTGGCGGAGAAGAGCGACCCCATCATTCCCCACACCTTTGATGCCGGCGAGGGCATCCTCATTCCCGGCGAGATCATGCACCACGCGGAAAACGGCTGCCGGGCCTTTGTCATCCTCCAGCCCTTCGGCTGCCTGCCCAACCACGTAGTGGGCCGGGGCATCACCAAGAAGATCAAGGAGGTCTACCCCGACGCCCAGATCCTGCCCCTGGACTACGACCCGGACGTGAGCTTTGCCAACATCGAAAACCGGCTGCAAATGCTGGTGATGAACATGAAGTACGGCCCCCGCCGCGCCGCGCCCCAGGAGAGGCAGGCCAAAGCGGCCCGGGACCGCCGCAGCGATCTGCCGGTGCGCAAGGTGCCCGGATACGCCGCCCGCTGAGGAAACACCGGTTCGACGATTTGCAGCTTTTTCTCCGGCGGCATGCAGTGATTTTCCCCCTTCGCTCCGGGGCGGCTGGGAATTTTCTCCCCTTTGCCAGAAATTTCTTGCCGCCTCCGGCGTTTCTTTGGGACTTCTGCAAGTTGATTTTTCTCTACTGGCAATTTATAATGTGCACCATAGCAAGGGCGCTGGATACACTTCCAGCGCCCTCTTCTTTTTCTCCACATGGTGGAACAGGCCTGAAAAGAAACTGCTGAATTTGCCCTTGTGTTGTAAAGGAGAGATGATCTATGTCTGAAGAACTGCTCAGTTCGGTCAACAGCTTAGTCTTCGGCGTCTGGTTTCTCATCGGCGCGGCGCTGGTCTTTTGGATGCAGGCTGGTTTCGCTATGGTGGAGGCCGGATTTACCCGAGCCAAAAACACCGGCAATATTCTGATGAAAAACCTGATGGACTTCTGCATCGGCACCCCCATGTTCGTGCTCATCGGCTTTAGCCTGCTGCTGGGCGAGGATATGATGGGTATCATCGGAAAGCCCGGCTTTGATATCTTCACCAGCTACGCTTCCTTTGACTGGTCCAACTTCGTGTTTAACCTGGTCTTCTGTGCCACCACCGCCACCATCGTCTCCGGCGCCATGGCGGAGCGCACCAAGTTTTTGTCCTACTGCATTTATTCCGCTGTGATCTCCGCGGTGATCTACCCCGTGGAGGCCCACTGGGTGTGGGGCGGCGGCTGGCTGTCTCAGCTTGGTTTCCACGATTTTGCCGGCTCCGCGGCCATCCACATGGTGGGCGGCCTGTGTGCTCTGGTGGGCGCGGCGATGCTGGGTCCCCGGATCGGCAAGTATGTTACCGATGAAGCGGGCAAGATCGTGAAAGTCAACGCGTTCCCCGGCCACAACCTGCCTCTGGGCTGCCTGGGCTGCTTCATCCTGTGGCTGGGCTGGTACGGCTTCAACGGCGCCGCTGCCACCTCCATTGATCAGCTGGGTTCCATCTTCCTGACCACCACCATCGCGCCCTCCATTGCCACCGTGGTGTGCATGATCTTCACCTGGCTCAAGTATGGCAAGCCCGATGTGTCCATGTGTTTGAACGCCTCTCTGGCCGGCCTGGTGGCCATCACCGCCGGCTGTGACGTCACCGACTGCCTGGGCGCCATCATCATCGGCGCTGTGGCCGGCCTGCTGGTTTGCTTCGGCGTGTGGTTCCTGGACTACAAGCTGCGGGTGGATGACCCCGTGGGCGCGGTAGCCGTCCACTTCTGCAACGGCCTGTGGGGCACCATCGCCGTGGGCCTGTTTGCCACCACCTCCGCCCCCGGCAACGACTCCATCGTGGGCCTGTTCTACGGCGGCGGCGCGGACCAGCTGCTGCTCCAGCTGCTGGGCATCGTCTCCATCCTGCTCTGGGCCGGCGTCACCATTACCATCGCCTTCCTGGCCATCAAGGCCACCGTGGGCCTGCGGGTCAGCGAAGAGGAAGAGATCCAGGGCCTGGATGCCTGTGAGCACGGCCTGCCCAGCGCTTACGCCGGCTTCAGCATCATGGACGTGTCCAACACCATGACCATGGACGTGAACTCCAACACCGACCTGGGTGTGGGCGAGACCGCCCCCGGCGCTCCCGCTACCCACGTGGTCTCCTCCGCTCCCGTTGCGACTCCCACTCTGCCCACCGGCATTTACAAAGTTTCCATTATCTCTCGTCTGTCCCACTACGACCGCCTGAAGAAGGCCATGAACGACATCGGCGTCACCGGTATGACCGTCACCCAGGTTATGGGCTGCGGCATCCAGAAGGGCGCGGGCGAAAAGTACCGCGGCGTTGAAATGGACGCCACCCTGCTGCCCAAGGTCAAGGTCGAGGTCATTGTGGGCAACATCCCCGTGGAAAAGGTGATCGAGACGGCGAAAGAAGCCCTCTACACCGGCCACATCGGCGACGGCAAGATCTTCGTATACAGTGTGGACAAGGTTGTCAAAGTCCGCACCGGCGAGGAAAACCTGGCCGCTCTGAACGATGTGGAGTAATCCACCTTACAATCGCTTCCACTCATTTCCCTTCCCTTAATGTGTCAAAGCCCTCGGGCCTTCCGGTCCGGGGGCTTTGGCACGTCTTGGGAGGGTTTGGAGGCGGGCAGTCGGTCCCGCCTTGCCCAGCAGCAGGGGAGAGGCAGAGCCCGCCTTGCGGCCTGTGCCTGGCCTGCGGTAGTTCCTGCTGTGGTTCCTCCAGCTCCCTGCGCTCCTGCTCTCCTGTGCTTTCAGGGCCTTGCGTTTCTGCTTCAGAGGCACGCACTCTGGCCCTGCTTTCTTCTTTCTCCAAAGGCTGATGGAGAAAGAGGGGAGATCGAAACGCGTGTTACCCCAGCAAAAAACCGCCCCGCCCGGAAACTCCGGGCGGGGTGGTCTCGTTCGTATTTGCTTACAGGTAGGTGTAGCCCATCAGGTAGCGGTCTACCGCGCGGGCGGCGGAGCGGCCCTCCTCAATAGCCCAAACCACCAGGGACTGGCCCCGGCGGGCGTCGCCGGCGGCAAAGACGCCGGGCACGCTGGTGGCGTAGTCCTCGGTTTTCAGGTTGGTGCGGCCGTCCACCTCCACACCGAAGGCCTGGGACACGTAGCTCTCCGGACCCTGGAAGCCGATGGCCACCAGCAGCAGCTGGCAGGGGAGCTCCTCCTCGGAGCCGGCCACCTCGGTCATAATGAGCTTGCCGGTCTTGGGGTCCCGCTTCTTGCCCTCCAGCCGGACGATCTTCACGCCCCGCACCTTGCCCTCCTCATCCATCAGAATCTCCTTGACGGTGGAGGCGAAGATCCGGGGGTCCTCGCCGAAGTGGGCGATGGCTTCCTCGTGGCTGTAATCCAGCCGGTCCACCTTGGGCCACTCGGGCCAGCGGTTGCCCGCGGGGCGGTGGTCGGGCTGGCGGGGGTACTTCACCATCTGGTGGATGGAGCGGCAGCCCTGGCGCAGAGCCACGCCGATGCAGTCGTTGCCGGTGTCGCCGCCGCCCACCACGATCACGTCCTTGTCGGCGGCGGAGATAAAGTCCCCGTCCTTGAACTTGGAATTCAAGTAGCTGCGGCCCACCGAGGTGAGGTACTCCATGGCCAGGTGGACCCCCTTGGCCTCCCGGCCGGGCACCTGGATGTCCCGGGCCTGGCGGGCGCCGGTGCACAGCAGCACCGCGTCATAGTCGGCCAGCAGCTCCTGGGCGCTCTTGTCCCGGCCTACATCCACGCCGGTGACAAAGGTGATGCCCTCCTGCTCCAGCAGCTCCACCCGGCGCTGGACGTACTTCTTCTCCAGCTTCATGGTGGGGATGCCGTAGGTGAGCAGGCCGCCGATGCGGTCGTCCCGCTCAAAGACGGTGACCTGGTGGCCCCGCTGGTTGAGCTGGTCGGCGGCGGCCAGACCGGCGGGGCCGGAGCCCACGATGGCCACTCGCTTGCCGGAGCGATGGGCGGGGATGCGGGGCTGGATGAGCCCCCGGGCAAAGCCCTCCTCCACGATGCCCAGCTCGTTGTCCTTTACGGTCACCGGAGCGCCGTGAAGGCCGCACACGCAGGCCGCCTCACACAGGGCGGGGCAGACCCGGCCGGTAAACTCGGGGAAGTTGTTGGTCTTGTGCAGCCGCTCCAGAGCCTGGGGCAGGTTGCCGGTATACAAAAGGTCGTTCCACTCAGGCACCAGGTTGTGCAGGGGACAGCCGGTGTAGGCGCCCCCCAGCTGAATGCCCGACTGACAGAAGGGCACACCGCACTCCATGCACCGGGCTCCCTGCTGGCGGCGGTCCGCCTCGGAGAGCCGGGGGTGGAACTCCTTCCAGTGCTCGATCCGGTCCTGCGGCGGCTGGGCCGGGTTATTTTGCCGGGCATAATCCAAAAATCCAGTGATCTTTCCCATGATAGTTCCTCCCCCTTATTCTTTCGTGTTGATGTAGAAGGCCTCGATCTCCGCCTGCTGGCGATCCATGCCCTGATCCACAAACTCCGCAATGGTGTTGGTCATCCGCTCATAGTCCCGGGGGAGGATCTTCTTGAAGCAGGAGGCTTTCTGATCCAGACAGCTGAGGATCTCTTTGGCCTTGGGGGAGCCGGTAGCTTGGATGTGTTCGGTGAGCATCTGGCGGATCTCGGCCACGTCGTGCTTCTCCGTCACCGGCTCCATGCTCACCAGAGCCTTATTGAGGCGCAGGTACAGATCCCGGTCCTCGTCCCACACGTAGGCGATACCGCCCGACATGCCGGCGGCAAAGTTTTTGCCCGTGGGACCCAGCACCATGACCCGGCCTCCGGTCATGTACTCGCAGCCGTGGTCGCCCACGCCCTCGACCACGGCCCAGGCGCCGGAGTTTCGCACCGCGAAGCGCTCGCCGGCGATGCCGTTGATGAATGCCTTGCCGCTGGTGGCGCCGTAGAGGGCCACGTTGCCGATAATGATGTTCTCTTCCGGCCGGTAGGCGGCATTCTTGGGGGGATAGACAATGATCTTGCCGCCGGACAGGCCCTTGCCCATGTAGTCGTTGCAGTCGCCCTCCAGCTCCAGGGTCAGGCCCTTGGGGATAAAGGCGCCGAAGGACTGGCCCGCGCCGCCGGTACACTTCACGGTAAAGGTGTCATCGGCCAGGGAGTTGCCGTGGAGGCGGGTGATGTCGCTGCCCAGGATGGCGCCCAGGGTACGGTCGGTGGAGGTGACGGGGATGGACACCGTCTTTTTCTCCCCGGCGGCCAGGGCGTGCTTGAGCTTCTTGAGCAGCTTCATGTCGGTGGTCTTTTCCAGCTCAAAGTCATAAACGTCCGCGGGATCGAAGTGGCGCTTCACGCCGCTCTGCTGGTAGGGGTTGTTGAGAATGGCAGACAGGTCCACGGTGGCCGCCCGCTGATTCACCGCCCAGGGGCGCACCTTCAGCAGGTCGGTGCGGCCCACCAGCTCCTCCACGGTGCGCACGCCCAGCCGGGCCATGTGCTCCCGCAGGTCCTGGGCCACGTAGCGCATGAAGTTGATGACGTACTCGGGCTTGCCCACGAAGCGCTTGCGCAGCTCCGGGTCCTGGGTAGCAATGCCCATGGGACAGGTGCCCAGGTTACATACCCGCATCATGACGCAGCCCATGGTGACCAGGGGAGCGGTGGCAAAGCCGAACTCCTCGGCGCCCAGCATACAGGCGATGGCCACGTCCCGGCCGGTCATCAGCTTGCCGTCGGCCTCCAGGGCCACCCGGGAGCGCAGGCCGTTCATAATGAGGGTCTGGTGGGCCTCGGCCACGCCCAGCTCCCAGGGAACGCCCGCGTTGTGGATGGAGCTGCGGGGGGCGGCGCCGGTGCCGCCGTCATAGCCGCAGATCAGCACCACCTGAGCGCCCGCCTTGGCCACGCCGGCGGCAATGGTGCCGACGCCGGGCTCGGCGCACAGCTTTACAGAAATCCGAGCCTGCCGGTTGGCGTTTTTCAGGTCGTAGATGAGCTGGGCCAGGTCCTCGATGGAGTAGATGTCGTGGTGGGGCGGGGGAGAGATCAGGGTGACGCCGGGGGTGGAGTGGCGGGTCTTGGCCACCTCGGGGGTCACCTTCTTGCCGGGCAGATGACCGCCCTCGCCGGGCTTGGCGCCCTGGGCCATTTTTATTTGGATGTCCTTGGCGGAGACCAGATACTCGCTGGTGACGCCGAAGCGGCCGGAGGCCACCTGCTTAATGGCGGAGTTGGTGATGGTGCCGAAGCGAGCCGGGTCCTCGCCGCCCTCGCCGGAGTTGGACATGCCGCCCAGGGTGTTCATGGCGATGGCCATGCACTCGTGGGCCTCCTTGGAGATGGAGCCGAAGGACATGGCCCCGGTCTTGAAGCGCTTGACGATGGAGTCCACGCTCTCCACCTCATCCAGCGGAATGGGGGCGTCCAGATACTGCATCTCCATCAGACCCCGGAGGGTGTGGGGCTTACCCGGGTCGTCCACCAGGGCGGCGTACTGCTTGTAGAGGTTGTAGTCCCCCTCCCACACCGCCTGCTGGAGCAGGTGGATGACTTTGGGGTTGTACATGTGGTCCTCGGCGCCCGCCCGGACCTTGTGCTCGCCCTCGCTGTCCAGGGTGAGGTCGCCCCCCAGACCCAGGGGGTCGAAGGCCCGGGAGTGGTGGGAGTCCACCAGCTGCTCGATCTCGTGCAGGCCGATGCCGCCCACCCGGCTCAGGGTGCCGGTGAAGTACTCGTCCACCACGCTCTTGTCGATGCCCACCGCCTCAAAGATCTGGGCGGACTGGTAGGACTGGATGGTGGAGATGCCCATTTTGGAGGCGATCTTCACGATGCCGTTGAGGATGGCCTGGTTGTAGTCTTTGACCGCGGTGTGGTAGTCCTTGTCCAGCAGGCCCTGGTCGATGAGCTCGCCGATGGTGTCGTGGGCCAGGTAGGGGTTCACCGCCCGGGCGCCGTAGCCCAGCAGAGCGGCAAAGTGCTGCACGTCCCGGGGCTCGGCGGACTCCAGCACGATGGAGATGGCGGAGGACTTCTTGGTGCGGATGAGGTAGCGCTCCACCGCCGACACCGCCAGCAGGGAGGGGATGGCCACGTGGTTTTCGTCCACCCCCCGGTCGGAGAGGATCACGATGTTGGCCCCGTGGCGGTAGGCCCGGTCCACGGTGACGAACAGCCGGTCCAGGGCACGCTTCAGGGGAGTATTCTTGTAGTAGAGGATGGACACCGTCTCCACCTGGAAGCCGGGCTTCTTCATGGCCTGGATCTTCATCAGCTCCACGCTGGTGAGGATGGGCTTGTGGATCTGGAGGGCGTGGGCGTTGTCCGCCGTCTCCTCCAGGAGGTTGCCGTCGTTGCCCAGATAGACGGTGGTGTCGGTGACCACCGCCTCCCGGATGGCGTCGATGGGCGGGTTGGTCACCTGGGCGAAGAGCTGCTTGAAGTAGTTGAACAGGGGCTGCTGGTGGTCGGAGAGGACGGCCAGGGGGATGTCGATGCCCATGGCGGCAGTGGGCTCGGAGCCGGTTCTGGCCATGGTCAGGATGGTGTTTTTCACGTCCTCATAGGCGTAGCCGAAGGCCTTCTGGAGCCGGGTGAGCTCCCCGTTGGTGTAGGACTGCACCTTCTTGTTGGGGATGGGCAGGTCCTTCAGGCGCACCAGACCCCGGTCCAGCCACTCGCCGTAGGGCTGCTGGGCAGCGTAGTTCTCTTTCAGCTCGCTGTCGTCGATGATGCGGCCCTGCACCGTGTCCACCAGCAGCATCTTGCCGGGCTGGAGGCGGGACTTCTTGACAATATGGGCCGGGTCGATGGGCAGCACCCCCACCTCGGAGGAGAGAATGAGCCGGTCGTCGTCGGTGATGTAGTACCGGGAGGGACGCAGGCCGTTGCGGTCCAGCACCGCTCCCACGGTGTCGCCGTCGGAGAAGAGGATGGAGGCCGGGCCGTCCCAGGGCTCCATCATGATAGCGTAATACTGGTAGAGGTCCCGCTTGGCACGGGAGATGTTTTCGTCCTTCTGCCAGGGCTCGGGGATGGTGATCATCACCGCCTTGGGCAGGTCCATACCAGTCATGACCAAAAATTCCAGGGTGTTGTCCAGCATGGCCGAGTCGGAGCCGTCGCCGTTGATGACGGGGAAGATCTTATCCATGTCGTCGTCGGACAGCACGCCGCTGTGGAGGGTCTCCTCCCGGGAGAGCATCCGGTCCACGTTGCCCCGGATGGTGTTGATCTCGCCGTTGTGGAGGATGAAGCGGTTGGGATGGGCCCGCTCCCAGGAGGGATTGGTATTGGTGGAGAAGCGGGAGTGGACGCAGGCAATGGCGCTTTGGTACTCCCGATCCTGCAAATCCAGGTAGAAGCGGCGCAGCTCGCCCACCAGGAACATGCCCTTGTAGACCACCGTCCGGCTGGACAGGGAGGGGACGTAGGTGTTGTCGTTGGACTGCTCAAACACCCGGCGGGTAATGTACAGCTTGCGGTCAAAATCCAGGCCCCGCTCCACCCCTTCCGGGCGGCGAATGAAGGCCTGCTGGATGTTGGGCATCTTGCTCAGGGCCTTCTGGCCCAGCACTTCGGGGCACACCGGCACCTGCCGCCAGCCCAGAAACTCCATTCCCTCCTTTTCCACGATGACTTCAAACATCTTCTTGGCCTGGTTGCGCTGAAGGGTGTCCTGGGGGAAGAAAAACATGCCCACGCCGTAATCCCGGGCCTCACCCAGCGGAATGCCCAGCTTGGCGGCCTCCCGGGAGAAAAAACGGTGGGAGACCTGGAGCAGAATGCCCACGCCGTCTCCCGTCTTGCCCTGGGCGTCCTTGCCCGCCCGGTGCTCCAGCTTTTCCACGATCTTCAGGGCGTCGTCCACCGTCTCGTAGCTTTGGCGTCCTTTAATATCTACCACCACGCCGATGCCGCAGGCGTCGTGCTCGAACTGCGGATCGTACAGTCCTTGCTGGTGATAGCCCTCTTGTCTTTCTTGCTGCTTCATACGCACTTCCCCCGTTTCTCAAATCTCCTCGCACTCCTGTCGGTGCTGCAAGTTTGTGTCGGGATATCCTGCGTTTTTGTAGCGTCCGGCATCCTGCGCGAAGGATGAAATTTTGTTAATCATATCATGAAGAAACGGTATGGTGCAATGTAGGCCTTCACAAAATATGCAGGACTTCGCCGCCTTTATTTCATATAGTTTGACGGTTTGCTCTGAAAAAGCGCTAAAGTGCCGGCACCGCCTGTTCGCTTTTTCCCCGACCTGCACAGAGGCCGGCGTCTCTCCATTTCTCCGGAAAAATCTGTTTTTTTGAGGAAACAGGAGAAAGATGCAGGATTTTTCAGTCCATCCGTCAGCTTACGACACAGCTTTACAAGCGCATGTCCCCACAGGTCTTTTCACCCGCCCGGGTGGGAAAATGTGGTTTTCTACAGAAGGTCTGCGGGAAAAGCAGGCCATCTTTGGGTAAAATTCAGACTTGTGGTTTTTCTCCGGATGCGCTATTGTAGAGACAGAATTTTTGTTCCCGCCCGGTGCGGGGGCAAAGGCTCTGGATTGTGATGTAAGGCGACGGTGCCCGTGAAGGACACTGTCGCCTTTTTTACATTCCAACCCAAACCAGTGGAAAGGATGGGATTTCCTTATGAGTGGAACGATCTCTGAAATTTTTGGCTCCAACGTATTCAGCATGTCCGTCATGCGTGAGCGTCTGCCCAAGAAGGTGTACGCCGAGGTGGTAGACGTGATGGAGCACGGCGGCAATATCAGCATGGCCACCGCGGACATTGTGGCCAATGCCATGAAGGACTGGGCGGTAGAAAAGGGCGCCACCCACTATACCCATTGGTTCCAGCCCCTCACCGGTGTGACGGCGGAAAAGCACGACTCCTTCCTCACCGCCCCCAAGGACAGCAAGAGCCTGCTGCAGCTGACCGGCAAGCAGCTCATCATGGGCGAGCCGGACGCCTCCTCCTTCCCCTCCGGCGGCCTGCGTGCCACCCACTACGCCCGTGGCTACACGGCTTGGGACATGACCTCTCCCGCCTTCGTCAAGGAGATGTCCTGCGGCACCATCCTGTGTATCCCCACCATCTTCGTCTCCTATAACGGCGAGGCGCTGGACAAAAAGACCCCCCTGCTGCGCTCCATGGAGGCCATCAACACCCAGGCCCTGCGAATCCTGCACCTGTTCGGCAACGACCAGGCCACCCGGGTGACCCCCTCCGTCGGCCCCGAGCAGGAGTACTTCCTGGTGGACCGCCAGAAGTACCTGAAGCGCCGCGACCTCATCTACACCGGCCGCACCCTCTTCGGTGCTCCCGCCCCCAAGGGCCAGGAGCTGGATGACCAGTATTTCGGCGTCATCCGGGAGCGCGTGGGCGCCTTCATGGCCGACCTGAACAAGGAGCTGTGGAAGCTGGGCATCCCTGCCACCACCCAGCACAACGAGGTGGCTCCCGCCCAGCACGAGCTGGCCCCCATCTACACCATGTGCAACCTGGCCGTGGATCAGAACCAGCTGACCATGGAGACCATGAAGCGGGTGGCCACCCGCCACGGCCTGGTGTGCCTGCTCCACGAGAAGCCCTACGCCGGCGTCAACGGCTCCGGCAAGCACAACAACTGGTCCATCGGCACCGACACCGGCGAGAACCTGCTGGACCCCGGCGA
>CALWYB010000044.1 GCA_944385665.1 uncultured Oscillospiraceae bacterium | reverse complement strand
GTGCGGGTGCGGCCGTCCTCAATGCCGAAGCGCAGCTTGAGCACCTTCTCCTCCCGGGGGGTCAGGGTGGACAGCACCTCCACCAGCTGCTCCTTGAGCAGGGTGAAGGAGGCGGCCTCGGCGGGCTCGGAGGCGTCCTCGTCGGGGATGAAGTCGCCCAGATGGCTGTCCTCCTCCTCACCGATGGGGGTCTCCAGGCTGACGGGCTCCTGGGCGATCTTCAGGATCTCCCGCACCCGCTCCACGGGCATGGACATCTCCTCGGCGATCTCCTCGGGGGAGGGGTCGTGGCCCAGCTCCTGGAGGAGCTGACGGGACACACGGATCACCTTGTTGATGGTCTCCACCATATGCACCGGGATGCGGATGGTGCGGGCCTGGTCGGCAATGGCCCGGGTGATGGCCTGACGGATCCACCAGGTGGCGTAGGTGGAGAACTTGTAGCCCTTGGTGTAGTCGAACTTCTCTACCGCCTTGATAAGGCCCAGGTTACCCTCCTGAATGAGGTCCAGGAACTGCATACCCCGGCCCACATACCGCTTGGCAATGGATACCACCAGACGCAGGTTGGCCTCGGCCAGGCGCTGCTTGGCCCGCTCGCCCTTCTTGATGGCCTTGTTGAGCTCGGCCAGCACATCCTGAGGGATCTCCTCCCCGGCCTCCTGCAGCTCGGTGAGCTGCTGCTTGGCCTCGTTGCCGGCGCCCATAGCCTGGGCCAGCTCGATCTCCTCATCGGAGGAGAGCAGGTTTACCTTGCCGATCTCCTTGAGGTACATCCGCACCGGGTCGTCGGTGCCGAAGGAGTCCACCATGGAGTTGGGGTCCACGATTTCCTCCTCGTTGATCTCCTCCATGGCCTCCAGGGGGGGCTCCGCGTCGTCGGGCAGCTCGGGGATGTAGTCCTCGCCCACGGTATCGATGCCCAGATTCTCCAGCACATCGTAGAGCTTGTCCATCTGCTCGGACTCCAGGTCCATATCCTCCAGCACACTCATCAGCTCAGTGGAGGAGAGGCTGCCCTTCTTCTTGCCCTGCTCAATGAGCTCCGCCAGCTTTTCCGCACCGGGGACGCCCTCCACCGCCTTCAGCACTTCCGCCTTACCGGCCTCGATCTTGGCCAGAATGTCCGTGCCGGTGGGCTTTTTATTCTTCTTCTCCAGGATCATCACGGGGCGGTCCTGGTTGGTCTGGGCAGTGGTGTCTTTCTTCTTGGTACTCATGGTTTCTCCTCCATATATGCTTTCTTCTGAAAATTCTTTTTCTGTGCGGCCAGCAGCAGAGCGTCCTCGCTCTGTCCGCTGCGCTTCAAGCCCTCACCCCGGATGACAGCTATGTAATCCGACAGGGAGCGGCGGCTGTTGGCCACCGACTCCGGCTTCTGGGCCACCCGGGCCATGTGATCCATCTCCGGGGCGGTGAGGTCGCCCGCCAGAGCGGCCAGGCTCAGATTCAAATGCTGCCCGGCCCGGTCCATCAGCAGGTCAAACACCCGGCCCAGCAGAGGAGAGGAAAACTCCTTGCCGGTGAGGCTGTTCATCTCCCCGGAAAGGCCGGGGTCCAGCAGCAGCAGCCGGATGACTCCCTCCTCCGCCAGGGCGGAGCGGATGTTTTCGTAGCGCAGCTCCCGGGTCTGCGGCTGCTGGTTGGCGGCGGGGGCTAGATCCCGCCGCTCCTGCTTCTTTTTCTCCTTCCGAAGCCGTTGCTGAAAGGCCTTTTTTACCTCCAGCGCCATGGTCTCCGGAGTGACCCCTGCCGTCTGGGCGGCGTGGCCGCCGTAGATCTCCCGCTCCACCGCACTGGGCAGGGTGGAGAGCATCTGGGCCGCCTCCTGGAGAAAGGCCACCTTCTGGGCGTCATCCTCCAGGTTGTACTTCTTCTGGATCTGCTCCAGGCGGTAATCCACCTGGTTTTCACTCTGATCCAGCAGCCGGAGAAAGGCATCCCGGCCATACTTTTTAATGAACTCGTCCGGGTCCTTGGCCCCCTTCATCTTCAGCACCCGCACCTTCAATCCCGCCTTTTCCAGCAGGGGAATGGCCCGCTGGGCGGCGGCGATGCCGGGGCCGTCCCCGTCGTAGGCCAAAATGGCCTGGGGGAAGTACCGGGAGAGAAGCTGGGCGTGGTCGGGGGTGAGGGAGGTGCCCAGCGAGGCCACCGCGCTGTCAAACCCCGCCTGGTGCAGGGAGATGGTGTCCATATACCCCTCGGTGAGGATGACCCGCCCCGCCTTGGACTTTTTGGCCATGTTCAGGGCAAAGACGTTGCGGCTTTTGTTGTACACCGGGGTGTCCGGGGAGTTGAGGTATTTGGGGGTGGAGTCGTCCATCACCCGGCCGCCGAAGCCGATGACGTTGCCGCCGGTGTCGATGATGGGGAACATCACCCGGTTGCGGAAGCGGTCGTAGATCCGGCCGTCCTTGTTGTTCACCGCCAGCCCGGCGTCCAGCAGGTCCCGCTTGTCGTATCCCTCTTTGCCCAGTTCCTGGATGAGGGCGTCCCAGCGGTTGGGGGCAAAGCCCAGACCAAACCGGGTGAGGGTCCCTTTCGTTAGTCCCCGCTTTTGCAGATAGGCCAGCCCCTGAGCCCCCTCGGGGGAGTAGAGCCAGCGGTGGAAGGCCCGGGCGGCCTGCTTGTTGATGGTGAGCAGCTTCTCCCGCCGCTCCTTGGCGCCGGGGGCGTAGCCCGAGTCGGGCACCTCCATGCCGCACCGCTTGGCCAGCACCTCCACCGCCTCCCGGAAGGAGAGGTTGTCCAGCTCCATCACAAAGTTGATGGCGCCGCCTCCCTTGCCGCAGCCGAAGCACTTGTAGATCTTCCGGTCGGGCACCACGTGGAAGGAGGGGGTCTTTTCGCTGTGAAAGGGGCAGCAGCCCCAGTAGCTGTTGCCTTTTTTGGTCAGATGGACCGACTCGCTCACCAGATCCACCAGATCGGTGCGGTCGATGAGCTCGTCCAGAAATTGAGGCGGCCAGGCCAAGAAAATCCCCCTCCTTTCTATGTAGTGTATTCTTTGCCGAAAAAGGGAAACTTTATCCCACAATTTCTGTAAAGGGATTCCCTTGTGCAGGAAAAGGGGCTATTTGACGGTCCAGGACATAGGAATAAACAGTTTGGTAAACTGCTCAATGGCAAAGGGGTCGGTCATGCCGGCGATATAGTCACACACCGCCCGATCTACTCCCTCTTTCACCCGGATGTCCTGGAAGTCGTCGGGCAGCTCGTCGGGATTTTGCCGGTAGTGCTCAAAGAGCCGCCGCAGCATATCCTGGGCCTTACTCTCCTCCCCCTTGGCCACCGGGTTGGTGTAGACGCTCTCAAACATAAACTCCCGCAGGGTGGCCATAGCCTCCCCGATGGCGGGGGACTGGGAGATGGCGTCCTTCTCCCAGCTGCTCTCGATCACATCCTCCACCAGGGTGGAGATCCGCTTGCTGTGGGTGAAGCCCAGCAGGTTGGACACGGACAGGGGGATGTCCATGGGGTAGATGATCTTGCCCCGCAGGGCGTCCTCAATGTCGTGGTTGATGTAGGCGATCTGGTCGGCCAGCCGGACCACCTGCCCCTCCAGGGTGGCGGCCTGCTGCCCCTTGGTGTGGCAGACGATGCCATTGCGCACCTCCCAGGTGAGGTTGAGGCCCTCGCCCCCCTTTTCCAGCCGGTCCACCACCCGCAGGGACTGCTGGTAGTGGGCAAAGCCGCCGGGCATCAGGGAGCTGAGCAGCCGCTCTCCGGCGTGGCCGAAGGGGGTGTGGCCCAGGTCGTGGCCCAGAGCGATGGCCTCGGTCAGGTCCTCGTTGAGTCCCAGCGCCCGGGCAATGGTGCGGGCGATGCGGTTCACCTCCAGGGTGTGGGTCATCCGGGTGCGGTAGTGATCTCCCTCCGGCTGGAGAAAGACCTGGGTCTTGTGCTTGAGGCGGCGGAAGGCCTTGCAGTACACAATGCGGTCGATGTCCCGCTGAAAGCAGGTGCGGATGGGGCACTCCTCTTCCGCCCGCTCCCGGCCCCGGCTCTCATCGGCCAGGCAGGCGTGGGGGGAGAGCAGGGTGTGCTCCTGGGCCAGGCGCTGTTCCCGTGGTGTCATAGGCGTGAACCTCCTTTCCCTGACAAGCGAAATCCCTTCCACCCCTTATACTTCCTATATACGCAAAAGGGGACAAAATTCCTTCTTCCCAACGAAAAAATTTTGCCCCATTTTGCTTTTTGTGAAAATTACCGGAGGAAGCGGCGCAGCAGCCGGTTCTTTTTGTCGGAATAGGGGTGATAGCGCAGATCCAGGTCGGGCCAGCTGCCCCGGATGAGGATGCTCTTGGTGTGAGAGAAGGTGTCAAAGCTGGCTTTGCCGTGGTAGGAGCCCATTCCGCTGGCTCCCACGCCGCCGAAGGGCAGGTGGGGGGAGGTGAGGTGGACGATGGTGTCGTTGAGGCAGCCGCCGCCGAAGGACAGCCGGGTGAGCACCTTCTTTTGTATCCCCTTGTCCCGGGAGAACAGGTACAGGGCCAGGGGCTTGGGACGGCTGGAGACAAAGTCCATGGCCTCCTCCAGGGTGTCGAAGGGGAGGATGGGCAGGATAGGCCCAAAGATCTCCTCCTGCATCACCGGGGCGTCGGGCTCCAGGTTGTCCATCAGGGTGGGGGCGATGCGGCCCTCCTGCACCGTGCCGCCGCAGACGATCCGGCCGCCGGTGAGCAGTCCCTCCAGACGGCGGAGGTGCTTTTCGTTGATGATCTTGGGGTAGTCCGGGTCGTCCAGAGGGGTTTCTCCCAGAAAACGGGTGATCTCCTGCTGCAAAAGCCCGATCAGCCTCTCCTGCACCCGCCGGTCCACCAGCAGGTAGTCGGGGGCCACACAGGTCTGCCCGGCATTGAGCAGCTTGCCGAACATAATGCGCCGGGCGGCCAGGGGCAGGTCAGCGTCAGCAGTGACGATCACCGGGCTCTTGCCTCCCAGCTCCAGGGTCACCGGAGTCAGATTCCGGGCGGCCATCTCCATGACGTGGCGGCCCACCGCCACACTGCCGGTGAAGAAGATATAGTCAAAGGGCTGCTCCAGCAGGGCCTGATTTTCCGTCCGGCCGCCCTCCACTACCGTGACCCACTCCTCGGGCAGGCAGGCGGCAATAAGCTCCTTCAAGGCGTGGGAGCAGGCGGGGGCGTAGGCGGAGGGCTTGAGTATCACGCAGTTACCCGCCGAGACGGCCCCGATCACGGGCTCCAGGGAGAGCTGGATGGGATAGTTCCAGGGGGCCATGACCAGCACCACACCGTAGGGCTCGGGGTGACGGATGGAGCGGGCGGGGAACTGGGACAGGGGAGTGGGCACCCGCTTGTCCCGGGCCCAGTGGTCCAGATGCTTGAGGTGGAAGTGGAGCTCCTCCCGCACCATGCCCAGCTCGGTCATGTAGCCCTCAAAGGGGGCCTTGCCCAGGTCGGCATGGAGGGCGGAGAGCAGCTCGTCCTCCCGCCGCTCCAGCTCCTGGAGCAGGGCGCGCAGCGCCTGCTTGCGGCGGGAAACATCCAACGTGACGCCGGAGCGGAAAAACTGCCGCTGGCGATCCATAAGGGGGGTGAATTCCATCGTTAAAACCTCCTTAAAAACCACCCAGGGGCCGATGGTAACCACCGGCCCCTGGTCTGCGTCAATACTATTATTTCTGGATGACAGATTTTTTACCAAAGAAAATGATAAAGACAAGAGCGGAAACCGCCATCAGGTAGCAGTAGAACATGTAGGGCATGATCTGCATGGCGGACACGCCGGCTCCCGCCGCGGCGTAAAGCAGCTGAGCGCCGTAGGGGAGAATGCCCTGCATCACCGAGGCAAAGATGTCCAGCAGGGAGGCGGTGCGCCGGGGGTCAATGTCGTACTCCGCGCTGATGTCCTTGGCGATGGAGCCGGTCATGACGATGGCGACCGTGTTGTTGGCGGTGGCCACGTCCACGGCGGCCACCAGACCGGCAATGCCGATCTGAGCGCCTTTGGCGGTCTTGACCCGGCGGCCAATAAACTCGATGAGCCACTGGATGCCGCCGTACTCCTTTACCAGGGCGCCGATGCAGGCCACAATGATGGAAATGACAGTGATGTCATACATGGCGGTGACGCCGTCGCCCATGACCGCAAAAATCTGGGTCCAGGCAAAGGCCCCGGTGGCCACGCCTACGATGAGACTGAGCACGGTGCCGATCATCAGGATCAGGAATACGTTGACGCCCACCACGGCGCCCACCAGCACCACCAGATAGGGCACCACTTTCCACAGGCTGTAAGGCTGCAGCTCCACCTGGCCGCTGCCGCCCCAGGTGATGACGATAAACAAGACCAGGGTGATGATGGCAGCGGGGAGGACGATGAGGAAGTTCATGCGGAACTTGTCCTTCATCTCACATCCCTGAGTGCGCACGGCGGCGATGGTGGTGTCGGAGATCATGGACAGGTTGTCGCCGAACATGGCCCCGCAGGCTACGGCGGCGATACAGATCACCACGTCAAAGCCGGTGGCCTGGCTCATAGATACGGCGAAGGGGGCTAGGGCGGAGATGGTGCCCACCGAGGTGCCCATGGAGATAGACACGAAGCAGGCGATGAGGAACAGACCGGCCACCGCGAACTGGCTGGGCAGGAAGGTGAGGAACAAGAACACGGTGCTGTCCGCTCCGCCGGCGGCGGAGATAGCGCCGGAGAAGGCGCCGGCGGCCAGGAACACCAGGCACATGGTCAGGATGTTCTCGTCGGCCACCCCGCTGGCCATCACCTTCAGCTTGGCGTTAAAGTCCAGCTTCCGGTTCTGGAAGCAGGCCACCGCTAGGGCGATCAGGAAAATGACGATGGCCGGGGTCTGATAAAATCCATCTTTTATTTTTAAGATGTACTCAAAGGTAATGCCGGAGCCCAGATAGAGTGCCAGAAACACCAGAATGGGCGCCAGCGCCGCAGGATTGCTCCGTGGGGCAGATTGCTGCTGGTTCATAAAACGAACCTCCCTCTCTCTTTCTATAAATAAATTGTGCAGCGCACACAGCCGTTCCCTTATTCTATGAAAAAACACCCCATCTGTCAACAGGGAAAAACCCACCATGGTACTAGGAAACCAGAAGGTGAGGCGCGGCATAGCATGGAGACGGGGAGAGGAGGAGTTTTATGGCATACAAACCGGAGAAACAGCTGCTCACCAACAGCGACTGTTACCGCGCAGGAAAAACGATTCGCCCTGCCGGGGTCATGGTCCACTCCACCGGGGTGGCCCAGCCCGATCCCCAGGTGTTCATCAAGAGCTGGAACCAGCCGGGCAAGGACGCCTGTGTCCATGCAGTGGTGAGCCGGGACAAGGTGATCCAGACCCTGCCCTGGACCATGCGGGGCTGGCACGCAGGAAAAGGGGAGAAGGGCAGTGCAAACAACACCCACATCTCCTTTGAATGCTGCGAGCCGGCGGGCCACACCTACCAGGGAGGCACCATGGTGGGCTATGATGTCAAAAAGAATGAGGCCTATTTTCAGGCAGTCTATCAAAACGCTGTAACGCTGTGCGCCAATTTGTGCCGCCAGTTTCAACTGGACCCCACAAAACCCGGTGTGGTGATCTGCCACGCCGAGGGCAACAAGCTGGGGATCGCCAGCAACCACGCCGACGTGCTCCACTGGTGGCCCAAGCACGGGGTGACCATGGATGATTTTCGGGCCGCGGTGAGGGCGGCCATGGAGGAGGAAGAGACCGTGACGCAGGAACAATTCAACGCCATGATGGCGGAGTATTTGAAGCAGATGGGGACGGCTGCCCCGGCGGATTGGTCCCAGCAGGCCCGCACCTGGGCAGAAAAAGCGGGCATTATCGCTGGGGGAGAGGGCAAAGGGGAGCGGTATGGCTCCTTCGCCACCCGGGAAGAGATCGTGCAGATGCTCTGGCGGCTGAGCCAGCAGAAATAGCGGGGAAGCTACGGCCTCCCGATATCACACAATGAGGAAAGAAAGCACGCGAAAACGCGTGCTTTCTTTCCCTACTCAGTCAAAATAGAATAAGTCCTCAAACTTTTTATCCAAGGCCACGCATAGGATCAAGGCCAGCTTTGCCGTAGGGCTGAATTGCCCCGTTTCAATGGAGCTGATGGTGTTGCGGGAAACACCCACCATCTCCGCTAAAGCAGCCTGGGACAGATGCTTCTCGTTGCGTGCTTCTTTGAGGCGATTTTTGAGTACCAATCCGTTGTTCATAAGGTGACACCAAACAGATTGCAAGCGACCTCAATGAGAGCCAGCCCCGCATTGAGTCCAAGGGCGATGGATAAAAAGAGGGCAAGTTTGCTTTTTTTCATGTTCCATTCGCTGTAGGTCTCTCCCGCCAGGTAAGCCAGGAACATGGCCCGCACGCCGGCGTCGATGGGATGGCCTGTCATCAGGGACAGCACGGCGATGACAAGAAATGTAACGCTGGACAGAAGCCAGCCAATGACCCGCCCGTGGGCCTTCATGTGTTTGGTTCCATCGTCCACACCCAGCATCCCTTCCTGCCGGGCCTTGGCCAGAATCTCGTCCTTTTCCATAACATGACCTCCGTGATGGATTTACCAAGTTTCCTTTGCACCCTCAGGATAGCATTGCCAAGTTTTCTGGTCAACATAAGGTTTGTAAAGAATTCCGGGCCGGGAGGAAGAAAAATGGGCCCTGCGTTCCGGTTAACACCAGACGCAGGACCCAAATTCTGTTTTACAAAGAAAAAAGGACATCCATTCGGATGTCCTTTTTATGGCGGAGAGAGAGGGATTCGAACCCTCGAACGGGTATTAGCCGTTACACGATTTCCAATCGTGCGCCTTCGACCAGCTCAGCCATCTCTCCATGGCGCTCTCACGTGGCCTCTTGCGTGACAACAAAACGTATTATACCAGAAATTTCGCATTCGTCAATAGTTTTTTCAAAAAAATTTTGAAAAGTTGCCCCTGATAAGAAACAAATCAATTTTGTTTCCAATCAGGGGGAAAATTATGCATTTTCGGAACTTCCGAATACCTTTTTCAGTTGGGGAATGGAGGCGGTGTGTTTGATGCAGCGCACGAACTGCCGCCGGAAGCTCTGATAGCACTGGTTGCAGCCATTGCAGGGGCTTTCGTCCTGCCGGCCGTCTTTCAGCCGCTGGATGAAGTCGGGCTGGCACAGCAGGGCCCGGCTGAAGGAGACAAAGGGTACTCCGGCCTCCAGGATATGTTCAGCGGCTTTTTGGGAGAAGATGCCCCCCACCAGACTGATGGGCAGGTCCACACCCTCCCAGGCGCGGAGCAACTCTTCCATACAGAAGGAGCGGCTGGCCCAGATTTTGGGGTCAAAATCCGAGGTGCACAGTTCCACCCCGTCCACTCCGGTAGCCTGATAGAGCTCCAGCAGGCGGTGCAGGCTGCCGTAGCCGTTGCCGCCGACCTTGGCCAGGATGGCAAAGTCCGGCCCGCAGGTCCGCCGTACCTCCCGAATGATCCGTCCGGTGAGGCGGAAGCGATTCTCCACGCTGCCGCCGTAGCCGTCGGTGCGGCGGTTGTCCACATGGTTGAGGAAGCTGGCCAGCAGGTAGCCGTAGGCGTTGTGGATCTGCACCCCGTCAAAACCGGCCCGGCGGCACAGCATGGCAGCGTAGCGGTACTGCTCTACGATCCGGTCCAGCTCCTCCAGGGAAAAGTCGGCAGGCAGCTTGGGGGGGTGGCCGTTGACGTTTTCGGGCGCCTTTTTTCCCCCGTGGTTGAGTTGAGCCACGATGCGTCCGCCCGCGGCATGAACCCGGCGGGCGGTCTCGTAGAGCAGGCCCAGGTCGGTCTGCGCATCCAACACCGTCTGGCCTCGGTCGGAGCGCTGCTGCCGGTCCACACTCATGTGGCCGGTGATGACCAGACCCACTTCCTGCTCCGCCAGCTCCACCAAGGTGTCCATCCAGGCGGTGGTCAGCTGGCCGTCTGCCTCGGAGAGGTGTTCGTTGGTCGCAGAGCGGATCACCCGGTTTTTCAGTTCCATGGGGCCGATCCGACCCGGCCTCCACAGGAGACTTTCTGACATGATGCTCGCTCCTTGTGTGTATATTCGGGGAAGAAACCGCGGAAACGGCGGCCTCTTCCGGCAATCTATCCTCCTCATTTTCCCATTTTGCTTGGCAATTGTCAAGGGCGAGAGGGCGGCTGCCAATCTTGAATCCAGAGAAAAAATATGGTATTATCAAATGGTTTTCAGTGTTTTTTCAGTGAGGAGATTGGCATGGATTATTTTCACCTGCATGTAGATCGGGAACAGCTGCTGGCCATGAGCAGCCTGGGGCTGGCCCACCTGGGGGACAGTGTGTTTGAGGTGATGGTGCGCGCCTGGATCGCCCTGCACGGCAAGGCCAAACCCAAGGACCTGCACCGGGCCACGGTGGCCTATGTCTCCGCCCCGGCCCAGGCCGCCGCCATGGAGAAGCTGCTGCCTCAGCTCAGTGAGGAGGAGGCCGACGTGTACCGCCGGGGCCGGAACACCGCCCCCCACTCGGTGCCCAGGGCGGCCACCCGGGCCCAGTACCAGGCGGCCACCGGACTGGAGGCCCTGTTCGGCTGGCTGTATCTTCAGGGCCGCACCCAGCGGCTCAACGAGCTGTTTGAGATCATCATGTCCTGCAGCGAGGAAGGGGAGGAGAAGGTATGCCGTTAGACGCCCTGTGTCTGTCCGGTCTGGTCCATGAATTGAGTCAGGCCGCCTCCGGCGCGAAGATTGATAAAATTTACCAGCCCGGCCGGGACGAGGTGGTGCTGGCCCTGCGCAGCCCCACCCAGGGGAACGTGCGCCTGCTCCTCTCTGCCAACCCCACCCATCCCCGGCCTCAGCTCACCCGCCTGTCCCGGGAGAACCCGGACACGCCCCCCATGTTCTGCATGCTCCTGCGCAAGCATCTGGCGGGAGGCCGGGTGCTGTCGGTGGAGCAGACCCACCTGGAGCGGGTGGTCACCTTTACCCTGGAGGCCCTCAACGAGCTGGGAGACCGGGTGGAGCGGAAGCTGGTGCTGGAAGCCATCGGCCGCCGGTCCAATCTGCTGCTGCTGGACGGGGACGGCCGGATTTTAGACTGTCTCCGACGGGTGGACTCCAACCTGGGCTCCGGCAAGGGGAACCAGCGCACCCTGCTGCCCGGTATGTTCTACCGTCTGCCCCCGCCCCAGGACAAGCTGGACCCCACCGCCCAGGACCGGGCGGCCCTGGAGCAGCTGCTGGCCCAGGCGCCGGAGGAGGCCCAGGCGGACAAGTGGCTGCTGGACACCTTCGGAGGGCTGTCCCCTCTGGTGTGCCGGGAGCTGGCCTGGCGGGCCGGTAGCAGCACCGACGTGCGGCTGAACGCTCTGGGAGAGACAGGCCGGAAAACGCTGCTGGACGGCCTGGAAACGCTGCTGAGTGATGTGAAGGAACATCACGTGACAGCTGTAATGATGAAAAAAGAGGGCAAGCCCTTTGACTTTACGTTCTTTTCCCCAAAGCAGTACGAGGGCAGCCTGGAGCTGGAGGACTTTTCCACCTTCTCCGAGCTGCTGGACCGCTTCTATGAGCAGCGGGAGCACCTGGAAAAAATCAAGCAGCGGGGCCAGGACCTGATCCGCTCGGTGACCACCGCTCGGGACCGCACCGCCCGAAAGATCGCCCACCAGGAGCAGGAGCTGGAGGCCACCCAGGACCGGGAGCGGCTGCGGGAGCTGGGGGACATCCTCACCTCCAACCTCCACGTGATGCACCGGGGAATGGGGTGTCTTCGTACTGTGGACTTTTATGACCCGGAGGGGGCGGAGGTGGACATCCGCCTGGACCCCTTGCTTACCCCTCAGCAGAACGCCGCCAAGTACTATAAAGAGTACAACAAGGCCAAGACCGCCCAGGAGATGCTGACCCAGCAGCTGGAGAAGGGCCGGAAAGAGCTGGACTACCTCAACAGCGTGCTGGAGAACATCACCTTGGCCGAGGGGGAGAAGGACCTGGGGGAGATTCGCCAGGAGCTCACCGACACCGGCTACCTCCGCCGCCCCGGCAAGGCCAAGGGGCGGGAGAAGCGGGTGTCCTCCAAGCCCATGGAATTTCGTTCCACGGCGGGACTGCGCATCTCGGTGGGCAAGAACAACACCCAGAACGACCTGCTCACCTGCAAACAGGCCTTCAAGAGCGACATCTGGTTCCACACCCAGAAGATCCACGGCTCCCACGTGATCCTGTGGACCGAGGGGGGGATGCCGGACCTCCAGAGCCTGAACGAGGCGGCCTGCCTGGCGGCCTGGTTCTCCCAGGCCCGGGAGAGCAGCAAGGTGCCAGTGGACTACACCCCGGTGAAATATGTGAAAAAGCCCAACGGAGCCCGCCCCGGCATGGTGACCTACACCACCTATGAGACCGCCTGGGTCACCCCCGACGGGGAGCTGGCCAAGCGGCTGCGGGTGAAGTGAGAACTGCCAATCCTGGAGAAAAATACCATATCTTGTGCAACCAGCCCGGAGAATGTCAAGCAGTGGCGTTGTCCGGGCTGGTTTTCTTATGAAAATAATTTTCACTATGAAAATTTTCTACCGTGTGCAAACTCCTTCGACCCTGTTGTCCAAAAGGGGACGCTCTTTCCCCGTTTTTCCCCAAAAAGGGCGGAGAGCTCTTCGACGCTTTTTGCTTTTTCTTCCCCGAGAGCATCTATATAATGTGGTCGCATTTCTGAAATCGAGAGGGGAAACACAAGATGATGGAACTGAAGATCGCGTCCCGAACGTGCCGGGACCAGGCGGGAAACCCGCGCACCTTTCACTACGCCCTGACGGTGGACACGGTGGAGCATGGAACGTTCTGCTGCGAGAACTACGGGGTACACGTGTGGGAGGAGCAGGGCGGGGACGAGACCATCCCGGGCCTCACCATCAGCGCCTCCCGCATCGACGAGCTGATGACCCTGCTGGTGGACAACCAGGTGGGTCCGGCGGGGCTGCGGGACGTGGTGGAGGATTGGCTTTAACGGTACATATGCCAGCGCACTCCCACGGTGAATACCCCGTCCTCCAGCTGGGCGAAGGCGGTGTGGCCCATGCGCTGGGCCAGGGCTTTGACGATGGCCAGACCCAGGCCGGTGTTCTGGCCGGTGCGCATCTGGTCGGCGGTGTAGAAGCGTTCAAACACCCGGGGCAGATCCTCCTGGGTGAGGTGAGGGGCGTCGTTGGAGAAGGCGGTGACCAGAACGTCTTCCTCCCGGTACAGGCGGATGGACAGATGCTGGCTGCCGTGCTTGAGGGCGTTGTTCAGCAGATTGGTAAGTACCCGCGTCACCCCGCCGGGGTCGGCCGGTACCGGGGGCAGGTTGTCCTCCAGCTGAACATCCACCTGAAAGCCCGCCTGTTGGAAGTCGTCGTAGAAGCTGGCCAGCAGGGGCTCCAGACGGCGGCGCAGGTCCACCGGCTGAATTTCCAGGGGGTACTCGCCCCCTTCAATGCGGGACAGGTCGTAAAAGGCGGTGATGAGCTCCTGAAGCACCCGGGCGCGGCCCTCCACCACCTGGAGATAGCGCGCCCGCTGCTCCGAATCCAGGTCATCCCCCTCCAGCAGCTGGAGATAGCCCAAAATGGAGGTGAGGGGGGTGCGCAGGTCGTGGGAGACGTTGGCGATCTGCCGCCGCAGGCTCTCCTCCCGCTCCCGAAGCTGCCGGGTTTCCGTCTCCCGGTCCTCCAGCAGACCGTTAATTTGGGCCAGCAGCTCCTCCACCGGACGGTCCGGGGAGGCCAGGCGCAGCCGCTTGCCGGGCTGGCTCCGGGCCTGCTGTAACTGCCGGGCGGCCTGCCGCAGGGCGCGGCCGCGGCGGTACCGCAGAAGCAGTACCGCCGCAAGAGCGATCAGGGAGAAAAGAAGAGCGATCCACATAGGCCAAAACCTCCCAAATGAGAATCGAAATTACCGAAGCTCCTTCCGCCGCAGGACCCAAATGGCTCCCAAGGTCGTCACCACGATCCAGCCCACACCCAGCAGCCAGCAGTAGAGGGGGGCGGGCATCCGAAACTGGTTTGACACGGCCACCGACACGCCGAAGTTGGTCTCGGTGATGTCCAATCCCTTGCCCCAGAAGGGGGTCATCAGATGCAGACGGCACAGAAGCTCCATGACCCAGGCCCTGGGCTCGATGAGAGACCAGGCCCCCAGGATAGGCCAGAGGATGAAGTCGTAGAGAAACAGGACCAGCACCGCCGTCAGATCGGAGGAAAAGGCCAGCTTCAAAAACAGATACAGGGAGGCGGAGGCCATCCACAGTGGCAGGGCGGTAAGAAATTCCGTCAGCAGTCCCGCCGCCAGGCCCGGCAGGGCCTCTTTTCCGGGGAGGAAGAGGAGGGCCAGCAGTACCGATGCGACCACCAGCATCAGTGCCATGGCGCAGCCGATGAGGGCAGCGGTACACAGCCGGGAGAGAAACATCTGCCAGCGGGGGATGCCGAAGACGGCTTCGTTTTTCAGCAGCTCCAGCTTGTTCACCCGGGAGCTGGCGATCTCGGCGCACCATGCCCCGTAGAACATGCCGAAGATGGGCAGGGAGCTGAGGGTTTCAAACATAGCGGCGCAGTTGCCCCACTCCGGGGGACGGAGCATCTCGGCCCACAGCATGGCCACCACCCCCAGCAAGAGGGTGGCCGCCATGAAGATCACGCCCCAGGGGCGGCAGCGTACCCGATAAAACTCGGCGCGGATGAGATTTTCCATCTCAGCGCCTCCGGACCAGCGCGGTCAGACACAGGGCGGCGCCCAGCAGGAGAAAGACGACAAAGAGCATTTTTTTCATAGAGGGGACCTTCCTTTCTCAGCTGATCTCCCGGCGGGAGAAGAAGAACAGGCCCACCGCCGTGGAGACTACCGCCCAGGCAAGGCCGATGAGCCAGCACCGGCCGATGAGGGGCCAGTCCAGGGTTTCGGTGGAGATCACTAGACCACTCATATAGTCCAGGGTCACGTGGTAGAGGCGGAAAAAGACAGGGTTTACATACTTGCCCAGGTTGTCAAAGATGGCAGGCACCGCCAGCATAATGGCCAGAAATCCAAGACCGGCCAGGTTGGAGCTGCGAATCAAAAAGTAGAGGGCGAGGGCCAGGGACATAGCCCCCAGCCACAGGGGGAAGGAGGCCAGCACATAGAACCCCAGCATCTGGAAGGCGTCCTGTATCGCCTGGACGGTGTTTTTGCCGAAGGAAGCCATGGCCCCGGCATCGGAGGGGATGCCCAGCAGCACCAGGGAGGCCAGGGCGTACACCCCGATGGTCACCACAAAGACCACCGCCATCAGCAGCAGGGTTACCACCAGCCGGGACAGATAGACCCGGACCCGGGGCAGGCCGTAGGATACCTCGTTTTTCAGGGTGTTGTACTTGTACTGCTCGGAGAACACCGCGTCTCCGCCCACCGCCACCAGATACAGGCCGATGGGCATGCCCATGGACAGCATGTTGATGGCCAGAGGGAAGTTAATGAGCTCCACATCCGGCGCGGCGGAATACTTGATGTAGCACATGAGGCCTGCCACCAGCAGGGCGAAGGCGGCGCAGCACAGGAGCAAAATGTAGGAGTAGGAGCGGCGGGTCAGCTTATAAACTTCAGCACGAATCGAATTAACCATGGTGACGACCTCCAATCAGATTGAGGAAGTAGTCCTCCAGGTTGCTGTCCTTCTGCTGGGCGGAGATGAGGCCCACGCCCTGCTCCAGCAGGGTGCGGTTGACGGTTTGGGGGTCATCCAGGAAGGCGTATACCCGCAGCTGGTTGCCGGGGAGCACCTCGTAGTCCCGGGTGCCCAGCTGCTGCTCCAGCACCCGGGCGGCCCGGGGAGCGTCGTCCACGGTGAGCTCCAGGCACTCCCGGCACTTCTCCCGCAGGTCTTCCCCCGAGATGGTCTCCAGCACCTTGCCCTTTTCAATGAAGCCGTAGTGGGTGGCCAGGGCGGACAGCTCGGAGAGGATGTGGCTGGAGATCAAAATGGTGGTCTGCCGCTCCCGATTGAGGCGGAGGAGCAGTTCCCGGAACTCCACAATGCCCTCCGGGTCCAGGCCGTTGATGGGCTCATCCAGCAGCAGAAATTCCGGCTGGTTCATGAGAGCCAAAGCCAGGCCAAGGCGCTGCTTCATGCCCAGGGAGAAGGTTTTGAACTTCTTTTTTCCCGTGTCGGTGAGATTCACCAGCTCCAGGGCCTCCTCCACGCAGTTTTTTCCCGGAATGCCCCGCTGGATGCGGTAGTACTCCAGATTCTGCCGGGCGGTGAGGTAGGGATAGAAGGAGGGAATCTCCACCATAGCCCCGGTGCGGCTGCGGGCGCGGTTCAGGCCGGCGTCGGAGATCTGCCCAAAGAGGGTGATCTGGCCGGAGGAGGGCATGCTCTGGCCGGAGATGAGGCGGATGAGGGTGGTCTTGCCTGCGCCGTTGCGGCCCACCAGGCCGAAGATCTGGCCCTTTTCCACCGTGAGAGTGGCCCGGTCCAGGGCTACGGTGCGGCCGTAGCGCCGGGTCAGCTCCTGGGTTTGTAAAATCACGTCTGACATATGGTTTCCCCTTTCTTTCGGGTCAGGTGAGGTATTCGGCCGGGAGAGATCGGTTTCTTTCTCCCGTTGACAGGGTCAGTATAACCCCCAAAGGTTGAATCCCCAGAAAGAAAGATTAAAGAAAGTCTAAAGTTTGCGGTAGACATGGATGTCAAAGCCGATCTGGGTGTCCAGGGTTTCCAGCTTGGACAGCCGCTCCACCCCAGCCTTGGGGGTCTTCCAGGCATAGGGGGTCATGCCGAAGAGAGCCATAATGTCCTGGGAGCAGTCCAGATGGACAGCGTACCGCAGGGGCACCGCCTCCAGCCACTGAAAGCCGGGGTAGTCCTCCCGCTTGACGGCGTTTTCGTAGGGCTTGTCATAGAGAACCTGCTTCATCTCCCACAGATGGAGGGCGGAGGGAACCACGTAGTAGAAGTGTCCACCCGGCCGGAGCACCCGGGCAAATTCCTGGGGGCACAGGGGAGAGAAGACGTTGAAGAGGAGGTCTACGCTCTGGTCCTCCACCGGCAGGTGGTACACCGAGGCCACGGCAAACTCCCCCTCCTTCAAGCGCTTGGCGGCCCGGCGCAGAGCGAATTTGGAGATGTCCACCCCGGCGATGGGGCCGGGACGGCCCTCCTGGGTAAGACGAGCGGCCAGGGCGGCGGTGTAGTACCCCTCGCCGCAGCCGCAGTCCAGCAGGGTGGGGTGGGGGAGGTCTGCCGTGTCCCGGGCGGCTAAGTCACAAAGGGTGTTGGCCAGAGGGGAGTAGTAGCCCTTGTCCAGAAAAGCGGAGCGGGCGGCCACCATGGCCTTGTCGTCCCCGGGGTTTTTGGAGTGCTTGCGGTTGGCTGGGAGCAGGTGGGTGTAGCCCGCAGCGGCCAGGTCGAAGCTGTGGCCGGCGGGGCAGGTATAGGCGTGTTCTTTCCGGGTCAGAGGGGCCTGACACAGGGGACAGCGGAAGAGACTCATCACATTCACCTCATAAATATAAAAACGGCGGGACGGGAAGTCCCACCGCTATTATGCAATGGAGCGGGGAAAAAGGCAAGGGGCGCGGCAGAGCCGCGCCCCTTGTGACTTAGTTCCGTATGTCTCAGCAATTCGTATACAGAGGATACTTGCTGGTCAGGGCCTTCACCTGGGTGCGGAGGGACTCGATGTTGGACTGGAAGTCGTCCTTGGCGCACTGGCAGATGAGGGAGCCCACCACCTTCATCTCCTCCTCCTTGAAGCCGCGGGAGGTGACGGCGGGGGTGCCCACCCGGATGCCGGAGGTGACGAAGGGCTTCTCCGGGTCGTTGGGGATGGCGTTCTTGTTGACGGTGATATACACCTCGTCCAG
>CALWYB010000043.1 GCA_944385665.1 uncultured Oscillospiraceae bacterium | reverse complement strand
TTGATGAGGATGTCCACATCGCCAAACTCCCCCAGGGCGGTCTCAAACACCCGCTTGGTATCCTCCGTGGAGCACACGTCGGCGGCAACCCCCACGGCCCGGCCCCCTTTGGCCCGGATGCCCTGGACCACCTGGTTCAGCTTCTCCTGGCCCCGGGCGGTGAGCACCACGGCGGCTCCCTCCTCGGCAAACAGTTCGGCCATGGTCCGGCCCATTCCGTAGCTGGCGCCGGTAATCACAGCAACTTTTCCCTTCAGCATTTCTTTTTCCATGCTAAGCCCTCTTTTCTTCTTTGCCGCAGGCCCGTTTTCCCCGGCAGGCGGCAGGTTTTTGTTTCTGCACACAGTATAGGACCGCTCCCTTTATATATCAAATACTTATTCATAATCTGTTTTCATAGTTGTAATCTATACAGTTAGGCGGTATACTGGAGGCAAAGGAGGCGGTAACCATGGAACTGCGCATTTTGCAGTATTTTCTGGCGGTGGCCCGGGAGCAGAGCATCTCTGCCGCGGCCGAGTCCCTGCACCTGTCCCAGCCCACCCTGTCCACCCAGCTCAAGGCCTTCGAGCAGGAGCTGGGCAAGCAGCTGCTTATCCGGGGCACCAAGGGGTCCCGGAAGGTACTGCTCACCGAGGAGGGCATGATCCTGCGCAAGCGGGCCGAGGAGATCCTGGAGCTGGTGCGGATGACGGAGCGGGAGATCTCCCTGTCCGACGAGGCCATCGCGGGGGACGTGTACATCGGCGCAGGGGAGTCGGACATGATCCGCATGTTTGCCCGCACCGCCAAGGGACTCCAGGAGACCTACCCCGACATCCACTACCACATCCTCAGCGGCAATGCGGCCTTTGTGCAGGAGCATCTGGACCGGGGGCTCATTGACTTCGGAGTGGTCTACGGCCCGGTGGACACCAGCCGGTACAACGCAATCAAAATCCCTCTTCGGGACACCTGGGGAGTACTCATGCGCCGGGACTCCCCTCTGGCGGACAAGGAGGCCATCCAGCCCCAGGACCTGTGGGACAAGCCCCTCATCGTCTCCGCCCAGAAGGCCGACGCCTGGCCCATGGCCTCCTGGTTTCAGCAGGACGTGGCCAAGCTGAACATCGTGGCCACCTACAACCTGGTGTTCAACGCCTCCCTGATGGTGGCGGAGGGCCTGGGGTACGCCATCTGCTTTGACAAGCTCATCAACGTCAGCGGTGAGAGCAGTTTGTGCTTCCGCCCCCTCTCTCCCGCCATGACCGCCGAGGCCTCCATCATCTGGAAGCGCTATCAGGTGTTCTCCAAGGCGGCCCAGAAGTTTATGGACGCTTTAAAAGAGTCCTGTGGATTCTCCCAGTCCTGAGCCATCCGGCGCCCCTTGGGGCAGCAGAAAGGCGCGGCCTGTATGAACAGGCCGCGCCATATTTTATTTCTTTCTCTTTTTAAACTGGTTCCTCCTGCTCCCAGCTCATGCGGCTGAAGCAGTCCATCAGCGCCTTGGCTGAGGCGGTCAAAAATTTATGTTTGTGCCAGATGATGTGGTTCTCCCGCACAAAGCTCTCGTCCGCCAGCTCCTTGGATGCCACTACCCCCGCCCGGACAGCCCCTTCCACCAGCCGCTCCGGCAAAAAGGAGACGCCCAGCCCTAGGTGGACCGCCTGGACAATGGCCTGGGTACTCACGCTCTCCATGGCGGGCACCAGGGGGATATCGTGGAGGGCAAACACCCGCTCCAGAAAGGCCCGGCCCACGCTCCCCTTGTCCCGGAGCAGGAAGGCGTCCTGGGCCAGGTCCTTCAGCTCCAGCGTCTCCTGCTTGGCCCGGGGATCGTCCGGGGGCAGGATGAGCACCAGCCGGTCCGGGGCGATGGCCCGCTTGGCCAGCTCCTCCCGGTCGGTGTTCCCCTCGATGACGGCAAAGTCCAGCTCGTTGTCCAGCAGGGCCTGCTGGAGGGCGGCCCCGTTGGAGATGGTGGAGCGCACCCGCAGCTGGGGGTAGTCCTGCTGAAAGCGCACCAGCACCCGGGGCAGCAGGTCGGTGCCGATGGCGATGCTGGTGCCCACCCGTAAAAGCCCCAGCTTGTCCCAGTCCCGCAGCCCCTTCTCCATCTGGTCGAAGGAGTCCACAATGTGCACCGCATAGGTGTAAAATACATTGCCCATCTCGGTGATGTACAGCTTGCGGTTGATGCGCTCAAAGAGCCGGATGCCGTAGTAGGACTCAATCTCCTGGATGGCCCGGGTGACGGCAGGCTGGGTCATGCGCAGCTGCTGGGCGGCGCGGGTCATGTGCTGGGTCTGGTAGACAGCCAGGAAAATTTTCATGTGGCGCAGGGTCATGGATTTGCCCGCCTTTCATATCATTTTTGTTATGAACCAGATAAAAAGATAGCATTTTACTCATTGTTCCCCGGCGGCTATAATAGAGGAGAAAGGAGCGGGATGCTATGGCGCAGGGAGCGAAAAAGGAAACCTTGTGGAAGCTGTTTTTCAGTATGCTGTATATCAGCGCCTTCACCTTTGGGGGAGGCTTTGTCATCATTACCTTTATGAAGCGGAAATTCGTGGATGAGCTGGGGTGGATCGACGAGCAGGAGATGCTGGACCTCACCGCCCTGGCTCAGTCCTCCCCGGGGGCCATTGCCGTCAACGCCGCCATTCTGGTGGGCTGGCGGGTGGGCGGTTTTCTGGGCATGGTGACGGCGGTGATCGGCACCGTGCTGCCCCCCATCACCATTTTGTCGGTGATTTCCCTTTTCTACGCCGCCTTTGCCGCCAATCCCTACGTGGCCCTGGTGCTCAAGGGTATGCAGGCGGGGGTAGCGGCGGTCATTCTGGATGTGGTGTGGGGGCTGGGGGCCAACGTGGTAAAGACCAAGTCCCCCATCCACCTGGTGGTGATGGCAGCCGCCTTTATCGCCACCTTCGTCTACGGCGTCAATGTGATCTACATCATTCTGGCCGCCGGACTGCTGGGCGTGGTGCTGGCCATGGTCCAGAGACAGAAGGGAGGGCAGGCCCAATGATCTATTTGCAGCTCTTCTGGAGCTTCCTCCAGATCGGTCTCTTTTCCATCGGAGGCGGCTATGCCGCCATGCCCCTCATCCAGGCCCAGACCGTCCAGCTCCACGGCTGGCTCTCCATGAGCGAGTTTACCGATCTGGTCACCATCGCTGAGATGACCCCCGGCCCCATCGCCGTCAACTCGGCCACCTTTGTGGGCATCCGTATCGCAGGGCTGCCCGGGGCGCTCATTGCCACCTTTGGGTGTATTTTACCGTCCCTGTTTCTCGTCTCCCTGCTGGCTTTTATCTACTATCGGTATAAGAATCTTTCGATTCTCCAGAGCGTATTGGCCAGCCTTCGCCCGGCGGTGGTGGCTCTCATCGCCTCGGCAGGTCTGTCCATCCTGCTCCAGGTGGCCTTCGGCGGGGCGCAGATATCCCTGGTGAGCGCCAACTGGGTGGGGCTGGTCCTGTTTGCCGCCGCCTTCGCCGCCCTGCGGGCGCTGAAGTGGAACCCCATCCTGGTGATGGTGCTGTGCGGCGTGGGCAACCTGCTGGTGGGACTGGTGCTGTGACCTCTTTGCGGAAGCTTCCAGATCTGGTATACTAAGCAAAAGCCTCGGGGAGGGGAGAAGATGAAACAGCACACCTTTTTGGTCAAACCGGCCTCCAGCCTGTGCCAGCTGCGCTGCCGCTACTGCTTCTATGAGGACGTCTCCCAGTGCCGGGAGCAGCAGAGCATGGGCCTCATGACCCGGAAGACAGCAGAGCGTCTGCTCCGTGCCGCCGCCCAAGCGTCGGAGCAGGGGGACGTGATCCAGATCACCTTCCAGGGGGGCGAGCCCACCCTGGCGGGGCTGGACTTCTTCCGGAATTTTATGGCCCTGGAGCGGGAGCTCATCCCCCAGGGCGTCACAGTGCACCACTCCATCCAGACCAACGGCATGGCCGTCACGGAGGAGTGGTCGGAATTTTTCAAAGAAAACCAATTCCTGGTGGGCCTGTCCCTGGACGGAGCCCGGGACTTTCACGACGCCCTGCGGGTGGACCCCCAGGGCAAGGGCACCTGGAATCGGGCCGTGGCCGCTCTGGAGCGGCTGGACCAGGCGGGGGTGGAGACCAACCTTCTCTGTGTGGTCACCGGCCCTATGGCCCGCAGCCCCCAGAAGGTATATCAGTCCCTGAACAAATTGGGGAACCACCCCCTCCAGTTTATCCCCTGTCTGGACCCCCTGGAGGCGCCCCGGGACAGCATGCCCTACTCCCTGTCCCCCCAGCGCTACGGCCGCTTTCTCTGCGGCCTGTTTGACTGCTGGTACCGGGACTGGCAGGCGAGACGGTATGTGAGCATCCGCCTCTTTGACGACTACCTGCGCATTCTGGCCGGGATGCCCCCCAGCACCTGCGCCGCGTCGGGCGCCTGCGGCAGCTACCTGGTAGTGGAGGGGGACGGGAGCCTCTACCCCTGCGACTTCTTTGTGCTGGATGAGTGGTACTTGGGAAACATCCACGAGACCGGCGTGACGCAGGCCATGAACAGCCCCCGCAGCCGGGACTTTCTGGCCCGGGGCCGCACCCGGCCGGAGGACTGCAAACGCTGTCCTTATCTCGCGGTGTGCCGGGGGGGCTGTCCCCGGGACTGGACGGTCTTCGGCCCCCAGGGGGAGAACTACTACTGCCCCGCCTTCCGGCAATTCTTCGATTACGCTCTGCCCCGCCTGCGCCAGGCGGCGGCAGCCATCCGATAACACAAAGCGCTGAGCGGTTCCATGTGGGCCGCTCAGCGCTTTTGTTACAGGGTTCGGATGGAGGTGCCCTCGTAGATCTTGGGCTTCATCACGTAGGTGTAGTTCTTGTCCTCGCAGTCCCGGCGCTGGATCATGGTCATCAGCCGGGTGGCCACCAGGCGGCCCATCTGCCGGCCCTGATGGACCGAGCAGGTGATGCCCTCCCGCTCCCAGTCCGGCCCCGAGTAGTCAAAGCACACCAGAGAGCAGTCCTCCGGCACCCGCTTGCCCTGCTCCGCCAGCACCCGGCGCACCAGACGGTAGATCATGTAGTTGCAGCACACGATGGCGGTGTACTTGGGCAGCCCCTTTAAAAAGTGGTCGATGGAGCGGGCAAAGCGCTGGTCGTGGGCCTCATTGGAGACGCACCACTTGATGTAGTCGTCCTGGAAGTCCACCCCCCGCTTCAGCATGGCAGCGGCAGTACCCTGAAACTTCTCGATGCTCTGGTAGTTGTCATAGACGAAGATGCCCGCGATGTGCCGGTGGCCCCGCTCAATGAGCAGACCGATGAGCCGGTCGGCGCACTCCATGTCGTTGACGATGACCCGGGGGTAGCGGAGATTTTTGTAGTAGTTGTTATAAAAGATGACGGGAATCCGGCGGCGGTAGATCTCCTTGTAGCAGTCCAGGTTGGGATTGAGCAGGCTGGCCTTCACCCCGTCGATGATGAATCCCTGAAAGTTCTGATGCACCACCGTTTGGAGACAGTTGCGCTCGTTGGAGAACTTGTTGTCGGTAAAGAACACCCGCAGGTCCACCTGGTCGGTGGGAAGGACGCTTTTGATGCCCTCCAGCAGCTCGGAGTTGGCGTTGGTGTCCTGTCCCTGGAGAATGAGTCCGATCTTCAGAGGGGCGGAGCCGGTATCCAGCTCCCGGGACAGAGCGATCTCCTTGTTGATGTAGGTGCCGCTGCCCTTGACCCGCTTCACCAGCCCCTCCTGAGCCATCCGGTCCAGGGCGGCGCGCACCGTCTCCCGGCTCATGTCCAACCGGCGGCACAGGGCGTTTTCCGAGGGCAGCTTCAGGTTGCCGGAAAACTTGTTCTCGTCGATATAGGCCATCAGCCAGCGGTAGACTTCTTCCGCCTTTTTTCCGGAACCAGCCACGCGCACCCTCTCCTCAGTCCGTGATGGTGGGACGGTAACCTTCCGCCTTCTCGATCCAGTCCAGCAGACGCTTGCGCATATCCGCCTTGGCCTGGGCGTAGGCCGGGTCGGCTACCACGTTCTTGAGCTGCCAGGGGTCGGCCTTCAGATCGTAGAGGAAGTCGTCGGCGTAGGTATCCGACGCGGCGGCCTCGCCGCCGTTGACGCCGGGAGCGTACACCGAGTAGAGGTAGTCCGGGGTGCGGACACAGCGGCCCACCCGGCTCTCCGAGATCTGGGCAAACACCTGATTGGGTCTATTATCATTCTTTTTCTCCACAACGTCAAGGAGGTTCTCCCCGATCATGGCGTCGCCCACATCCACGCCCGCCAGGGCCAAGATGGTCTTGGGCAGGCTCTCGGTGGAGACCAGCTCCTCCACCGCCACGCCTCCCTTGTAGGGGCCGCCGGCGATGACCAGAGGCACGTGGAGGGCGCCGTCGTGGCAGGTGCGCTTGTAGTCGTCGTAGCCGTTGAGGTGGCTGTCCGTGTTGCGGGTCTTGAAGTGGGAGCCGTGGTCGGAGGCGAAGATGATAACCGTGTTGTCGTAGAGCCCCTCCTTCTTCAGCCGCTCCACCAGCCGGCCCAGGTTCTCGTCCAGGCTGGCGCACTGGCCCAGGTAGTCGGGGTATTCCTCGGCGGCGTTGCCCTTGAGAACCTCCAGGTCGTGGGGAAGGACGAAGTTCTTGTACTTCTCCTTGGAGCCCTCGGGACCCTCGTAGTGATTGTGGTCGTTCTGGTGGTGGGGCTCGATCTGGGAGATGGTCATGAAGAAGGGCTTCTTGCCGTCGTACTGGTCGAAGAAGTCCAGGGCCAGGTCGGTGATGCAGTCGGCCCGGTAGCCCTTGAAGTCGATGCGGTTGTTGTTCTCGTCAAAGACATAGCCGTCATAGCCGTGGGAGGTGAACTCCAGCACGTCGGCGGCCCGCCAGAAGCCGGTGTAGCCCCCTCGCAGCTCCTTGGGGATGGCGGTGATGGTGTGGTCGATGGTGGGCTTCTTCTCCAGCTCGCCGTCGCTGGCCAGGTGCCACTTGCCGATGTAGGCGGTCTCATAGCCCGCTTCCTCGATGTAGCTGCCCAGAGTCTTCACGTTGGCGGGGAGCATGATGTTGTTGCGGAAGCAGCCGGTCTCGGTGGGGTACTTGCCGGTCTGGAACAGGGCGCGGCAGGGGCCGCACACCGGCTGGGGGGAGAAGGCGTTATCAAATTTCACGCCCTCCTTGGCCAGCTCGTCCAGGTTGGGGGTAATGTTCAGGGGCTGCCCGAAGCATCCGCAGGTGTCCCAGCGCTGCTGATCGGTAAAGTAAAATACGATGTTATATGCCATATCAGTTGCTCTCCTTCTGTGCGGCGGCGGCAGCCTTGGCAGCCTTTTGTTCCTTCCACTTGCCCCGGACGATGGCGCCCACGGCAATGATAATGAGGGCCAGGAAGATCTTACAGTAGATGCTCTTGAGGAAGATGCTGGGGTCTCCGTTGGAGATGAGCAGGGCACGGCGGAAGTTGGTCTCGGTCATGCGGCCCAGCACCAGACCCAGCAGGATGGGCACGGGGGGCAGGTCCAGCTTGCGCAGGATCCAGGCCAGGATGCCGAACACCAGGGCCACCGCCACGTCGAAGTAGTTCTCGTTGACCGAGTAGGCGCCGGCAAAGCAGAAGATGACGATGATGGGGGTGAGGATCTCCTGGGGGATGGAGACCACCTTGGCAAACAGGGTGGTGAGGAACCGGCCCTGAATGAACATGAAGAGGTTGACCAAAATGAGACCCAGCATGATGGCGTACATAATGTCGCCGTCGGTGGTGAAGAGGGACAGACCGGGGTTCAGGCCGTTGATCATCAGGGCGGAGAGCATGATGGCCACGGTGCCGTCGCCGGGGATGCCCAGGGTGAGCAGGGGGATGAGGGTGGCGCCGGTGACGGCGTTGTTGGCCGACTCGGCGGCGGCGATGCCCTCCACAGAGCCGTTTCCAAACTCCTCGGGGTGCTTGGACAGGTTCTTGGCGGTGTTATAGCTGAACCAGGAGGCCTCGGAGGCACCGGTGCCGGGGATGATGCCCACCAGCACGCCGATGATGGAGGACATGATGACCGGGCGGACCATCCGCTTGTACTCCTGGCGGCTGATCTTTCCGTCGTCGTGCATCTTGGCGGTGTCCAGGCGCAGCTCGCCCAGCTTTTTTTCCGCCTTAGCCAGGATCTCCACCAGGGCAAACAGACCGATGAGGCACACGGCCAGGTCCAGGCCTAAGTACAGACGGGGGATGCCGAAGGTGAAGCGGTCATAGCTGGTCATGGGGTCGGTGCCGATGCAGGAGATGAGCAGTCCCAAACAGGCGGAGACCAGACCGCGGATGATGCTCTTGCCCGACACGCCGGCGATGATGGTCAGGCCGAACACGCAGACCATGAAGTACTCGGCGGTACCCAGCTGGGCGGCGATCTTAGCCACCTGGGGGCCAAGGAACAGCAGCATCAGGGCGGAGAACACGCCGCCGAAGGTGGAGGCGTACAGGGCAATTTTCAGGGCGGCCTTGGTGCGGCCCTTCCGGGAGAGGGGATGGCCGTCCAGCATGGTGGCCGCCGCGTGGGGCGTGCCCGGGGTGTTGATAAGGATGGCGGACACGCTGCCGCCGTAGCCGCCGGCGCAGTAGATGCCCAGCAGGAACATCATACCGGGGATGGCGGTCATGGTGTAGGTGACCGGCAGGAACAAAATGACGCACAAAATAACGCTCAGTCCGGGGATGGCGGCAAACACCGAGCCCACAAACACGCCGATGTTGATCCAGAGGATGTTTTCCAGCGTGAAGAGAAGACCGGTGGCCGGAACAATATATTGCAGCATAAGATGGCCTCCTCGTTAAAAGTCTACATTCAGGACGAACCGGAAGGCCGCCCAAATGGCTACCGCGATGGTAATGGTAATCACATAGTACGAGGGCTTTTTACAGCGGAAATAGACCAAAAAGCCCAGGCAGCAGAAGATGGCGCCCACCACAAACAGGTCGGTGAAGCGGCTGAGCAGGTAGGTGACCACCAGGATGGCCAGAATCACCAGGGCCTTGATCTCGGTCTGGAGATTGATGACCTTCCAGTTGAGAGGCTGCTTGGTGATGATTTTGTAGATCTCCTTGCCCACCAGCATGGCGCAGCAAATCATCATCACCACCATCAGCAGGGTGGGGAAGGCCCGTCCGTTGACGGTATCCTTCTCCGAGATAGCCACCTGCTGTGGCATGACAAACAGGATGGCCAAAGCAAACAGGAAAAACAGCACGCCTACGGTCAGGTCCACCGGGATGCGCATCTCCTTTTGATGCAGGCTCTCCCCCCAGCGGTCCATCCGGGCGTGAAATGCACGAACCATTTCTTTCATTCCGAAACCTCCTTCACACGCAAAAGTACAGAAAAAGGGGATGGGAGGGATTTTCGCCCATCCCATCCCCCAATTTCATCCATTGGCAGGATCAGCCGGCAACGAGATCCTTGTACTCGTTGACGATGCTCTTCACGTTCTCAATGTGGGCGTCCACGTCCTCCTGGCTCATGGTGTCCACTTCCAGCAGCATGGTGTCCTGCAGCCAGCTCACCACTTCCTCGTCGGCCAGGATCTTGTCATACAGGTCCTTGAGCTCCTTCACAGTGGCCTCGTCGGTGCCGGCCCGGGCCATGATGAAGCAGCGGTTGCGGAAGTAGGGGTAGCCCTTCTCGCCCACGCCTTCCACGCCGGCGAAGGGACCGTTCTCGATGGCCTTCTCATCAAAGGCGCACACCACGGTCACGCTGCCCTGCTGATAGGTCTCCTGGATCTGGGACTGGTGGGAGACGGCGAACTGGGTCTCGCCCTTGGCCACGGCCTGGGCGGCCTCGGCGGCGGACTGATAGGCCACCAGCTTCAGCTTGTCGCCGGCGCCCATCTTGCCGAACAGGGAGGCGGCCAGGAAAGCCTCGGAGCCGGTGGCGCCGTTGACGGCCACGCTGATCTCCTCCCCCTTGGCCACATAGGCCTCCAGGTCGGCGATGGTCTTGATGTTCAGGTTGGCCTCGGCAGAGAGGACAAAGATGGAGGAGTACAGGTTCTCCACGAAGACAAAGTCGTCCTCCTTGAACTGGAGCTTGGAGGGGTCGATGATGGAGGTGATGGACAGCAGGCCCTCACCCACGAAGACCAGCTCGGGGTCGTTGGCCTCGGTGTCCATGACCCAGGTGTTCACGGTGGCGGCGTCGCCGGCAATGGCCTCGGCCACCAGGGTGATCTTGTCGGAGTACTGGGTGGACTTGGCCGCCGCCTTCTGGCTCACCATGGCGGCTACGCCGGAAGGAGCCCAGGGGCAGGTGACCTTCCAGCTGGAGCCTTTGCCGGAGGTGCCGCCGGAACCGGAGCCGCCGCCGCTGCTGCCGCAGCCGGCCAGCAGGCCCACCGTCATGGCCAGAGCAAGAGACGCGCTGAGAATCCGCTTGTTCATATTCATTCTCCTTTTTAATTTGTATATTTTCTCCAGTTTTTTGTTTCTGTTCTTCCTTTGGTATATGTAATGTACCATTTTCTCTTCCCGAAGTTCAACAGATTTTTAAAAAAATACTATAAAGTTGTATGGTAATGTCACAATTCTTGAAAGGTTGTATTCTATCTTCCTTTTTGTTTATGCAAGTTGTATAGTTTCCATCTCGCAAATTATGCATCTCCCCCAGACCATATTCCATATGGGTTTCTCGCGCTGTCCACTATCCATGCCGCTTTTTAATTGTAAACCTTTTATTTTCTTAAGTTGATATTATGGGGTGGCCCATGGTACTATCCCTCTCAGCCGGGGCGGAGTCTTGGAGCGGGAGCTTCTCTTTCCCCGTCCGCCCCCATGTTTTTGAGAAGGAAGGTCATCATGAAACAGACAAAATCTCTCGTCCTGTGCGCCCTGTTTGTGGCGCTCATCTCCGTGGGCGCCTTTTTAAAGGTGCCGGTACCCCTGGTGCCCTTTACCCTGCAATTTCTCTTCACCATGCTGGCGGGACTGCTGCTGGGTCCCCGGCTGGGCTGCGGGGCGGTGTGCGCCTATCTGGCCCTGGGCCTGGCCGGATTGCCCCTGTTTGCTCAGGGCGGCGGTCCCGGCTACCTCTTCCAGCCCAGCTTCGGCTACCTCATTGGCTTTGCCGCCGGAGCCTTTCTCACCGGAGCCATCACCAACCGGGTGGAGTCCCCCAGCTACCGCCGGCTGCTGGCCGCCAACTTTGCCGGGCTCGGGGTGGTGTACCTGTTCGGCATGGTCTATTATCAGCTGATGAGCACCTTCTACCTGGGCAACCCCATCGGCCTGTGGCCCCTGTTTCTCTACTGCTTTCTGCTGGCGGTGCCCGGCGACATTCTGCTGTGTATCCTGGGGGCCATTCTGGGCAAGCGGCTCATCCCCCTGGTCCGCCCCAGCCGCTGAGAATGGGAGGCAACCGAATGGGTCACGCTCTGTTCCTTGCCGGCACCGGCACCGACGTGGGCAAAACCTACGTGGCCGGTCTGATCCTGAAAAAGCTGCGGGAGAACGGCCTGTCCGCGGGCTACTACAAAGCGGCCATGAGCGGAAACCGCCGCCGGGCGGACGGCACCCTGATCCCCGGGGACGCCGTGGAGGTCAAGGAAATCTCCGGCATCGCCCAGCCGCTGGCCGAAATGTGCCCCTATGTGTATGAGCACCCCGTCTCCCCCCACCTGGCTGCCCGGATGGAGGGCCATCCGGTGGAGCTGGGCCGGGTGCTGGAGGGGTTCCGGGCGGTGTGCCGCAGCTACGACTACGTCACCATGGAGGGCTCCGGCGGGATTCTCTGCCCCCTGCGCCTGGACGGAGAGACTCTGCTTCTGCCTCAGGTTATCCAGGCCTGCTCCCTGAGCTGCCTGCTGGTGGCCGACGCGGAGCTGGGCTCCATCAACCGTGTGGCCCTGACCGCCTTCTACCTGAAACAGCAGGGGATCCCCCTCAAGGGCATCCTGTTTAACCGCTTTCTCCCCGGCGACCCTATGCAGGAGGACAACGTGCAGGTGTGCCGCCAGCTCACCGGCGCCAAGGTCATCGCCTGTGTCCCACTGGGCGCCGCCCATCTGGACCTGCCCCTGGACGACCTGCTGGCCCTCTACGACCCACAGGAGGACTTTTAATGATCTGGTATCCCTATCAGCAGCTGAAAACCATGGCCGACCCCTACCTCATTACCGACGCCCAGGGGGTCTACCTCCACACCCCGGACCGGAAGCTCATCGACTCGGTGTCCTCCTGGTGGAGCGTGATCCACGGCTACAAGCACCCGGAGCTCAACCGGGCCATCATCGGGCAGGTGGAGAAGTTCTCCCACGTGATGCTGGGCGGCCTCACCCACCAGCCCGCTCTCCGGCTGGCAGAAAAGCTGCGGCAGTTTCTCCCCGGCGATCTGGACCACCCCTTCTTCTCTGACTCGGGCAGCGTGGCGGTGGAGGTGGCCCTGAAAATGGCCCTGCAATACTACATGAACCGGGGAGAATCCCAGCGCACCCTGATTCTGGCCCTGGAGCACGCCTACCACGGGGACACCTTCAAAACCATGGAGGCGGGGGACGACGAGGACTACCACTTCGTCCTCCAGGCCTACGGTCCCAGCCCCCACGTGGTCCATATCCCCACCACCATTCCCGCTCTGGAGGAGGCCTTCCGCCGATACCACCACCAGTTCAACTGCCTGCTGGTGGAGCCCCTCCTCCAGGGAGCAGGGGGAATGCGGATGTACGACGTCGCCTTCCTCCATCGAGCCCGGGAGCTGTGTGACCAGTACGACGTGCTGCTGATCTTTGACGAGGTGGCCACCGGCTTTGGCCGCACCGGCCACCGCTTTGTGGCCGATCTGGTGCTGCCCGACATTCTGGTGCTGGGCAAGGCCCTCACCGGCGGGTACATCGGCCACGCCGCCACAGTGGCCAACCAGAAGGTCTTTGACGGCTTTTATGACGACTCCCCCCACCACGCCCTGATGCACGGCCCCACCTTTATGGGCAACGCCCTGGCCTGCTGCGCGGCTCTCAAGTCCATTGAACTCTTTGAGACCCAGGACTACATGGCCAAGATCCGCCGCATCGAGGCCATCACTCGCCGGGAGATGGCGGGCTTCTCCCACCCCCTGGTGAAGGAGGTGCGCATTCTGGGCGGCTGCGTCTGTTTGGAGGTCCACGACGCCCGCTCCCTGGCGGGCTACCAGCAGTTTGCCTATGAGCGGGGGGTGTTCAGCCGCCCCTTCCTCAACTGCCTGTACGCCATGGTGCCCTACATCATCACGGAAGAAGAGCTGGTGACCGTCCTCACCACCATGAAAGACTGGTTTGCCCGGACATAAGAAAGCCAGGCGGCCGCCCGAATCTTCGGGCGGCCGCCTGGCCGTTTTATTTGGTTAGAGCGGGATCTGCGCCGGTCACAGCACCTCCGCAAAGCCCTTGAAGCCCAGGCCCAGCACTTCCGAGGTCTCATTGACCATCACAAAGGCACTGGGGTCGCACTGGCCGATGATCCGCTTGAGACGGACAAACTCCGACTTGCGCACCGTACACAGCACTACGTTCACCGCCTCGCCGCTGTAAGCCCCTTTGGCGGGGAGGATGGTGGCGGTGCGCTCCAAGTCGGCGATGACCCGGTCGGCAATCTCCTGGGGGTGCTTGGTGACAATCACCGCCTGGCTGCCCGCGTCGCTGCCATAGAGGATCATATCGATGACCTTGGTCTGGACGTAGACGCTGATCAGGCCAAAGAGGCCCGCATCCACATCCTGAAACACCACGATGGACATGACCAGGATCACGCCCTCAATCATCATCAGAGCGTGGCCGATGGAGTAGTGGGGAAACTTTTTTTGCAGCAGATAGCCTGCGATGTCGGTTCCGCCGGTGGTGAAGCCAGCCAGGAAAATGAAGGCCATACCCACCCCTACCACAATGCCGCCGTACACGCTGCTCAGCAGTCGGTCGCCGGCGTACTGGGGGCACAGAGGCGTGACGATCCCATCCAGGATCACGGTCACCAGCACGGTGGCCACGGCGGTGCGGATGGTAAAGCGGTGGCTGAGGTAAAACCAGGCCAGCACCAGCAGGGGGAGGTTGATGAGCAGGGTGAGGGTTCCGATGGGCAGTGCGGTGAGGTGGTTGATCATCAGGGCGATACCCACCGCGCCGCCCGGGGCAATCTGGGCAGGCACCACAAAATACTGGGTCCCTACGCTGTAAATCAGCGCCCCCAGCACCACCAGAACCACGGTTTTGATCCACTCTTTTTTCATGTCAGCGCTCCTATCTCCCCACCGCAGCCTTCCCCAAACGGAGTCCGTCAGTCCTCCGGCCTCTCACCTCCGTCCAGCCCGTACTCCCGGATCTTGCGCCACAGCGTCTGCCGCGGGATTTGCAGCGCTCTGGCGGCCTGGGACACGTTTCCTCCCGCTGTCCGCAGCGCCGTGCGGATCAGACCGCTCTCGTACTCCCGCACCGCCTCCCGCAGGGGCTGCGGGGCGGCGGGCTGGGTCTGGGCGCGGCGCGGAGGCCAGTTGGGCAGGGGCCGGGAGGCGGTGCCCAGGGGCTCCTTCACATCCTTCAGCTCCAGCACCTTCTCCCCGGGCGACACCCGGCTCATGGCGTAGACGATCATGTGCTCCAGCTCCCGCAGATTGCCGGGCCAGGAGTAGGCCTGCATCCGAGCAATCACGTCCCGGGAGACATATTCGATGTGTTTTTGGAAGGTTGCATTGTGTTTGTTGACGTAAAAATTGATAAAGGATGGGATGTCGGCCTTTCGCTCCCGCAGAGGCGGGATGCGGATGGACATCATACTCAGGCGGTAGTAAATATCCTGCCGCAGCTGTCCCTGGCGGATGGCCTCCAGAGGATCGGTGTTCATGGCGGCAATGATCTTCACATCCACGCAGGTGGTCTCCCGGCCTCCCAGCCGGCGGAACCGCCCGTCCTGGAGGACCCGCAGCAGCTTGGACTGGAGCTGGATGGGCATGGAGTTGATCTCGTCTAAAAACAAGGTGCCCCCGTTGGCCAGTTCAAACAGTCCCTTGTTGTCGGCCGCCCCGGTAAAGGCCCCTTTTTCCGTTCCGAACAGGATGCTCTCCAGCAGGGTCTCCGGGATGGCGGCGCAGTTCTGCACCACAAAGGGCTGCTCCCGCCGGGCGCTGGCGTTGTGAATGGCCTGGGCCACCACCTCCTTGCCCGTGCCGGTCTCCCCATAGATCATGACCGGCAGGTCGCAGGAGGCCACCACCGGGATGTAATCCCGCACCTGCTTCATCCGCTCATCCACGGCGATCAGGTCGTCCAGGGTGAACATGGCCTGGTCCCGCTCTGCCAGCCGCCCGGTCTCTTCCCGGGAGAAGTCCGCCGGGGTCAGGCGCATAGGCTCGGCCTCCGCTCCGCTCTCCCCGTCCCGCTCCTGCGCCGACAGGTCGATGGCCCCTACGATGCGGTCGCCCCACTTGATGGGTATGGACAGGGAGGTGATGCGGATGCCCTCCTGCCCCTTGGTCTTCAGGTACTGGTTCTCCACGTAGGCGGGGGCTCCCCGCTCCATGGCCTTGATGGTGGTGCTGGTCTCCGGGTCCAGGTTTTCATAGACCTCCAGAAAGTTCCTGCCCACCAGCTGGTCGGCGTGGCCGTCCTTGCGGAATTTGTCGTTGAACTTGGCGGTAAACAGGATCTCCCCCTCTAAATTGATGATGGTGATCCCGTCAATATACCCTTTGCCGCGAAACAACTCCTGAAGAAATTCCACCGCTGTACACCTCTTTCTGCCGGTTTTCACTTCTTTATGGTACCAGAACGGCGGAAAAAGGGCAATGTTTTAAATTTCTCCCTCGCCTGGACGGTTCAGGGGCAGCTTGATCCACCACCATTTGAACAGGTGGTTGACCACGATGCAGGCCACAAAGATCAGCAGATACAGGCCGATGAACTGCCAGTGCTGTCCGCCCATGAGCATGGCAGGGGCCATGGACCAGGCAAACATCTCAAAGGGGGTGGTGAGGGGGCCGGCCAGGGCGGTATCGTTAAGGGTCTTGGATTTGTTCTCCGGGTCCACGATGCGCAGCAGGATAAAGCCGATGGCGAATACGCCGGTGGAGTAGCCCCAGACAAAGATGGAGCGTTCAAACCAGCTGCCCTTGTTCATGGCCGGGCCGAAGTACATGAGGGTGAGCACCACCAGTACGATGCCGAACACCAGCAGCATAAGCAGGGGGACAGCGTACTTGACGATGACGGAGATCTTGATGGAGGCGATGCCGAAGAAGACCAGGTAGTCGGTGGCGGCACCGGAGATGCGGCTGATGACCGTGTTGTCAATGTAGTGGCCCACGCCGGTCTTCCGGAAGCACAGGAACATGGCGATGGCGATGAGGAAGGCCAGCAGATAGCTGGGCAGGTCCAGGCCGGTGGCATTCTTAATCCACCCGTTGGCCAGGTAGCCCGCGCCCGAGGCGATGAGCAGCAGGGCCAGGTGCCAGGCCAGGGGGTCCAGCACCACGGAGGTCACGGTCTCCTTGCCCATGGAGCCCCGGTTGGCCTCGTCCTTGATGAGGCCGGTCTTCAGGTCGCCGGAGATGTACTGAAAGCTCTTGATGTACTTGGTCCAGCCCCGCTTGGTGCCGATCTTGATGAAGAACAGGCCGCCAAAGATGCCGGAGAGGATGCCCACGGTGGCGCAGGTCATGCCGATGTCGGTGGCGTCGGTAAAGCCCAGGTTGGCCAAGTTGGAACCCACCGCCGCGGCGGTGCCGTGGCCGCCGGAGAAGCCGGCCGCCAGCAGAAAGCCAAAGCTGTAGTTGATTTCGGGGAACAGCTTGGAGATCACCAGCACCCCAAACAGGGGGGCCAGGGCAAACTGGATGGCCTGGGCCAGCACTTTATAGGAGAAGTAGGAGCCCACCCGCTCCACCTCCGCCCGGAACTCCTTTTTGGAGAAGGCAAAGCCGTTCATACCCACCGAGGCAAAAATCAGAATGATGAGTACCCCGGGGTAGTCTCCGATGGAGTCGGAGAAGGGGAGGATATTGAGCCCCTGGGTGCCCAGGGCCAGGGCGATGAAGCCGGCGATCATACTGGCGGGGACAAAGAACTTCTGCACCAGGCTCACCTTGGCCCGGATCAGCTGTCCCAGAACGATAAACAGGGATGCAAGGGCAAAATCGAGCAGGAAATCATTGACGGTCATGTAGGATCCTCCTTAGTCGTGAGATAGGCCCCCGGCGGAGGCTCGCCGGAGGAAGCGGGGGTCAAAGCTTGATAAAATTGGTGGACTTGGTATGGGTGGCGGGAGGCGCGAAGTCCAGCTTCTGGTCCGCAATGCCCAGGATGTCCTCGGGACGGATCCAGGGACGGTGCTGGATGGCGCTGGTCTCCTCGTGGGTGAGGTAGCCCTTGTAAGCGGTGAGGCTGCGGCGCAGGAAGCCGTCCTTGGCGCAGGCGGCGGCCACTCCGTCGTTAAGGATGGAGCGGAAGTGGGGCAGCATGGAGGCGGCGTAGGCGATGGAGGTGGACTGGGCGATGGCGCCGGGGATGTTGCTCACGCAGTAGTGGACCACGCCCTCCTCGATGTATCTGGGGTCCTCGTGGGTGGTCTCGTGGAAGGTCTCGATGGCGCCCACGTCGTTGCTGATGTCCACGATGACGGAGCCCTTCTCCATGGAGCGCACCATCTCCCGGTCGATCATAAACTCGGTGGCGTCCTTGGGCCAGCGCACGCAGTTGTAGACCACGTCGATCTCGGGCAGCAGCTTTTTCAGGTTGTAGCGGTTGGAGATCTGGGTGTTGACCTCCTCGTTGAACTGCTTGCCGATGTCCCGCAGGGTGCCGATGTTGATGTCCATGACGGTGACCCAGGCGCCCAGGGCGTGGAGGACGGACACGCAGGCCCGGCCCACGGTGCCCGCGCCGATGACCAGCGCCTTCACGCCGGGCGCGCCGCCCAGGCCGTTGACAAACTTGCCCTTGCCGCCGTGGATGGACAGCAGGGAGTCCAGACCCATCAGGGCACCCAGCTTGCCGGCGGCCTCACAGTTGGGGGAGCCGTAGCGGTGGGCGTCCTCGGCGGTGAAGGCGATGCACTTGCTGTCCAGCAGGGCCTGCACCTCCTGGGGATGGGCGGCGGGGTGGATGCAGGTGAGCACGATCTG